>RXJC01000455.1 GCA_003963435.1 Bradyrhizobiaceae bacterium
GCCGTGCGTCGTCTCGCGGAAGCATTGGCGGCCCATATCGAAGAGCCGCCACCGCCTCTGACGCTCGACCGGTATGTCGCCTTCTATGTCCGCGAGCATGCGCCGGTGCACCTCTTCGTCGCGCTGCTCGACGATCGCGTCGTGGGCCTGATCGCCTGGATCTTGACCCACGAGCTCTATAGCGCTCAGGCCGGCATGTACATCAGCGACATCGCCGTGCATGCCGACGCACGCAGGAAGGGCGTCGGCAGCGCGCTGATGACGAAGGCAAGAGAATGGGCCTCCGATCACGGCGTCACGAAGCTCGGCTGGGATGTCTGGAAGCACAACGCGTCGGCCATGCAATTCTACGCGGGCCTGGGCGCGACCATCGACACCGAGGCCGTGCCGCATCTTCTGCGGCTGACGAACCGTTGACTTCATCGTGACAGATTGGCGACTGCGGCTATCGCGGCCCGACGATATCGAAGCGATGTACGAGGCGTGGCACGCTGCCGTGCTGGCCACGCACGACTTCCTCAGCGAATCCGATTTCGCGGAGATCTGCATACAGGTCCGACAGGACTATCTTCCGAACCGCAACTTCACCGTTGCGGTCGACGATGACGATCGAGTGCTCGGTTTCATGAGGCTGGAAGGCACGGAGATCGACTCCCTCTACGTCGCCCCTGCCTTTCATCGTCGAGGACTGGGAAGGCGGCTCGTGGCCGAAGCCGCCGCGCGGATCGAGAACCTGGAGGTCGAGGTGAACACACAAAACGCCCAAGCCGTCGCCTTCTACGCCGCGATGGGCTTTCGCGAGATCTCATTGCTGCAAGCCGATCGAGAGGGTCGACCTTATCCGCTGCTGCGAATGCGGCGGAAGGTGTATCACGATCTCTCCTGACTGCATCCGATCGGCAACACCACCCAGGACCGGCCGACCACGAACGCATCTCGACCCGTATGGCGCGCACGGGCCGAATGTCCCGGCACCGCCGGAGGGCGTGATCGAGGTGTCATGACCGCTTGCTAGGCTCGCGGGCGGTCGATCACGCGAAAGGAAAATCCATGGAATTGAAAGCCGGCGATATCGTGATGCTCAAATCCGGCGGCCAGCCGCTGACCGTTGCGGAGGTGAAGCAGGACGAGGTGATGTGCCTCTGGATGGGCATGGAGGGCGATCTATTCCGCGAGACGCTGCCGCTGGCCGTGCTGGTGCAGGTGGAAGAAGACGAGGAGGAAGAAGACGACGACGAGGACGAAGAATAGGCACGCTTGGCACTGCATCCTGGCTGGTTGGCGTGCTGCTCCAGCACGTCGAACGTCCCTGGTAGAACAGAAGATGACATATCGGGCCGAGTGACCTCGGCCCGACCAGGTCTGGCCGCGTTGCTGGTTGCCTAAGCGCGCCGCGATCTCGCTCGCCTATTGGATAAAGGCGATTTCGAAATGCATGCCGTCGGGCCGGCTGCCAAAATGTCCGCCCCAATAGAATCCATGCCTGTTCGCGATCGGGACCAGCTCCCGGACCGATCCGCGGGTACCCACGAGCACTGGCCGGGCCCCCAACGGATTCTCGCCGGCGTTGATGTCGAACGCGCTTCCGAAGGCGTGGTTGCTCAATTGCGTGGTCGACCCCCGGATGAAGCGAGCCACGAATGATCCGTCATAGGACAGGATCCTATCCAGCAGGTTCGCGCTCTCCCACTCTTCCCAAAGCGCCTTCAGCTGTGCCGCTGCGAGCCTATGGAATTGCATGGAGGCCGGAGCATTCGATCCCAAAGCCTTCCGCAATTGGGGGATGGGCACGCTTACGATGTTGTCCCTTGCCCAAGTCCCGAGGATTCGGATGTTTTCGCGGTTGTCCGGACGGGGTTCCGAGACGAAGTTGAACGCTCCAAAAACCGCCTGCCTCGCGGCCGTGTTTTCGAGCGGCGGAAAATCCGGTCGTGGCGGGAAGTTCGAACCCGTCATGTCAGCGGCCGGCTCCTCAATGAGCTCGAATCCAAGCTGCATGGCTTTCACCATGGTTTCGCGACCTGCCACGCCGTCGCTCGTCAGTCCGTTTGCCGCCTGAAACGCACTCGTTGCCGCCTGGGTCTTGTCACCGAAGTCTCCGTCGAGGCCGCCCGGATCGAAATGCTGCCCCTGCAGAAAGCTTTGCCAGGCTTTCACAAGCGGTCCCTGCGAACCGAGCCGAAGCGCCCGTAAAGCAACGGGCCTCGTCGACTCACCCAACACCGGAGCCGGTGCCTCCATGATTGACACGCTCTCCGGTGCCACACCGGAAACTCCACCCAACAACATTGCATTGGTCGCGGCCCGTGTGGCGCTGAAGCCGCGAGCTTGAGGCTGAATCCTGGGGCTTTCGATCTGTGTATCGGTCATGGCAACCTCCTCTGAGCTGGTGAGAAAACTCTTTGCGACGTTCAATGCGTTATTCCAGCGATTGACCAGGCCCTTCCAAAACTTGCTCGTCTCACTGCGTTTGGCGACATCGCGCTCGTACTGCTCGCGGGCAGCGCGCAAGTCCTGCAGGAACTCCAACGTGTCGTCCTCGCGGGCGGCGACGAGCGCTCGTCCGGCGTCATCGATCACGCCGTTATCGGGAACGCCCAATGCTCTTTGCAGTATTCGCGCAGCACCACGCGGGCCTCGATTGAAGCAGCAATCGCGCAGATAACATTCGACCGCCGGCGTTCTCGACCAACTCGACACGCCGTCGGTGTAGGTGGCTATGATTTCGCAGGCCGCCCGTTCCGCCTCTTGAAAGTGCCCCGCCTCGATCAGATCGGCCAGCATCCGCGCTTCCTCGGGATGGAAGCGTTCGTTGATGCCCGCGACTTCATAGGCGCCTCCGCCGTCCTCAGCCGGCAGCTTGTAGATCGTGAGCCGTCCCTGCTTGTCGCGCCGAGCTTCGAAGCTGAGAATGGAGGCTGCCATCCGCCGACGATCTGCCGATGTGCTCATTCAAACTCCCCCGCAATATGCAACGTTGGCCGTCGCGGCTCTTGCTGGCTTTCACAGCACCGCCGGACGCGGCCGCGGGCCAGCCAAGGCCCACCATGCCGAGACGGCATCAGCGCATCCGCAACACATCTCGATCAATCCGAGCCTACGCCTCGCGCTGAGGTGGCGTTGTGAAGTGTTTCACAATCGCCGTTGCGATCCGATGACGCAGTTGGCGCACGGGCCTCCGGCGGCAATCACTTCGGAAAGAGCAAACCTAGCCCGCTCCGGCTCGAGAAGCGGATCTCATAGCGGAGCGCATGAAGACCCGACAACGGTGCCCGAAGGATGGGCCGGAGAATCGTTGCCATATGCAATTGCCCTGCTTTTCCAGAGGGCGCGGCTTGCAAGCGTGCAACCCGTGGGGTACGACCAATCGCAGGTTGATAGCGCACCAAGTTATTATTGAGATGAAACCAACAGCTGAGCGGCTGCTTTTTCCGACTGGTCGCTTTCACCAATTCTGCGTCGTCGCGATCCTGGCCTGCGCCTTTTCGCTTGCGCTGACGGGCCGGCAGATCACCCAGGCGAACTGGGGCTTGATCGACGACCATGAGGTCTTCACCTATCTGGGGTCTGATCTGCGGCTGCCCTTTGGCGAGATATGGCAAACGCTGATGACCAAGACCGAGGTCGGTCAGCTGCAGGGCCGTTTTCGTCCGACCTTCTACATCCTGAAACTCACGGAAACGTCCCTGTTCGGCGCGGATGTCCATCTCTGGTATCTGGTGAACAGCGCCTGCTTCGCCATCTTCCTGGCGTCGATCTGGTGGGGACTCGTGCGCTTCATTGGCGTGTGGCTCAGCGGCGCCCTGACCGCGGCCATCGCAGTCCTGCCGATGTGGGCCGATGTCTGGTCGCGCCTCGGGCCTTCGGAGATCTTCGGCACGGCCAGCCTTGGACTGATGCTGTTCGCAACCGACGCCATCCTGTTTGCCGAAGGGCGCAGGTCGAGGCTCTGCGCGGCCGTCGCGCTCACGCTGTTTGCCGTCATTCTCGCGGGACTCAAGGAAACCTTCGTTCCGGTCGCCGCTGGCCTGCCGGCTTTTGTCCTTGGCTATGCGGTCGTGACCCGCCGCCTGCCGCTGTCGATTGTCGCCGTGCTCGGGCTGCTGCTCGCAGCTTCTATCGTGGCCATCGGCGTTGTCGTCGTTCGGGAGATGCGCTCGGCAGGTGCGGATTACTACGGTCGGTCCGCCGGCCCCATCGTCACGGTGCGCTACGCGCTGCTCGGCCTGATCGACGGCGTCGCGCGCACCTGGTGGGTGTGGGTGCTGCCTATCGCCATCCTTCGACTGCTCGAGATCATACCGGCCCGCACGTGGAGGCAGCGGGTTGTGGAGTCGGCGCCGGCGTTCGCTGCCTATGCGTTCCTGGTCGCCATGTACGCCGCGCAGTGCGGGCTTTACCGCATGCTGTTTCCGCACAACAACCGCTATGACTTTCCGGCGATGCTGCTGATCCCGCTCACGGCATGCATCCTGATCGCCGAGATCGCGCACAAAGTGGGCCCCCGCTACCCGAAGCGAACCTTGGACCGTGCGCTGTGCGCGGCCGCCTTCTTCGTCGTCTTCTTCCTGGTGACGAGCCATCTCGGCCAGCCCCCGGCGCTCGCCTCGGCCGTCAAACGGAATATCGAAACCACCAACGCGTTCTTTAGGGAAGTCCAAGGGATCGCGCAGCTCGCGAAGGCGACGCCCGACCGACCTATCATCATCGAGGCCGGAGGACCGCTGGCCTATGAAGGCGTCCACTCGCTCCCACAATTCCTGACGGCCCTCGGCGTGACGAATACGATGGCCGTTCGCTACCATCGGGACGAGCTCTCGCAAGGCCCCCTCCTCGAAGGCCTGCAACGGCAATTGATGGTTATGGAGACGACGCGGACCGACACCTACACGCCGCTGGCCGAGGCCTGGGAAAAACATGCCGGAGGCTGCCTCAGCGTCGGGCTCTATACGCGCCCGGACCCTGCCTGCGCGGGCTTTCAGATCGTCAACGGTCTGGACCCGGCAGCGCCGCGCTCGTCGCCCTGAGGCAGATCGTCCATGACACACGCATCGCTCACGACTTCGCCTGACGTACCGTTCCTTTCGATCGTGGTGCCCTGCTTCAACGAGCAGGAGGGAATTGCCCATCTCGTCGAGCGCTGCCGCGCCAGCGCGGCGGCCGTCTTCGGCAACGACTACGAGATCATTCTCATCGACGACGGCTCGACCGACGCCACATGGGATGCGATCCGTGACGAGATCGCCAAATGCGCAGCGGTGACGGGCATCCGGCTGTCGCGGAATTTCGGGCATCAGATCGCACTCACCGCGGGCCTCGCCGCCGTGAATGGCAGCGTGGTTCTGGTCATCGATGCCGATCTGCAGGACCGCCGGAGCTGGTCGGCCCGATGTTGGAACGCATGCGGGAAACCCGCGCCGACGTGGTCTACGGCCAGAGGCGGAGCCGCGCGGGCGAGGGCTGGTTCAAGAAGAAGTCCGCCAGCCTGTTCTACCGCCTGCTCGAGCGCACCACCGACATCATCATCCCCAAGGATACCGGCGACTTCCGGCTGATGTCCCGCCGGGTTGCCGACCTCGTTGCCCGGATGCCGGAGCGGGACAGGTTCATCCGCGGCATGGTCGCTTCACTCGGCTTCAGGCAGGTGCCGTTCGTCTATGACCGGCAGGAACGCTTCGCCGGGCGGACCAAATACCCGCTCCGCAAGATGCTCGCTTTCGCAACCGACGCCTTTCTCGGCTATTCCATGGTGTTGCTGCGGTTCTCTTCGCTGGCGGCGCTCGGCATGTTCGTCGTTCTCCTGGTCGTCGCCTTCTATTCCCTCTATTCCTGGATGTATCTGGAAGTCGTGCCGGGCTGGACCAGCCTGATGATCTCGACGATTTTGGCCTCGCTTTTCCAGCTCGTTTCGCTCAGCATCATCGGCGAATATGTCGGCAGGATCTATCTGAGCAGCAAGGAGAGGCCGCTGTTTGTCGTCGATGCGATCGAACGGCGCGGACATGACGGCGAGGAGCCAGGCAAGTCCGCGGCCTCCGGTCCGCAAGCACAGCAGGGCGCCAGAGACCGGCCCGGCCCTACCGCGCAGGACAGGCTGCCTTGACCCGATCTGAAGGCTCGCTCCGCCTCGGCAAGGCGATCGGTATCCTGCTCTGCGCCGCCATCCTTGCCAGCCACCTGTTCTCGATGTCGCGCTGGTCCGAGGACCGCGGCGTCAACGACGACATCTGCTATCTCAGGCAAGCGCATCTGTTTCAGCGCTTTGGTCTCGGCGGCCTCGATACGAGCTTCGCGCGGGATGACGACGGCTATTTCGTCGCAAAGATGAAGAAGCTGCCGACCTGGCACGATGGCCAGGGCCCGGTGTGCCACACGGCGATGCCGGGGACCGGCAAGCTGGTCCTGCAATACCCTCCCGGCACCGGCCTGGTGCTGGCGCTGTTCCCGTCCGGCCATCAGGTCGTGCCGCTCTATGCGGTCTGCACGCTGATCATCTTCCTGTTTGCCTGCGCCGCGATTGGGCTGTCGCGATCGAGAGCGCAGCTGGCCCTTGCGACCGCCTTTGGCTTTGTCGCCATCTACGTGATGATCAATCCCGTCAAGGCCAGTTACTCGATCGCGCCGACCATGGTGCTCTGCGCCGCCGCCGGATGGCTGACCGCCCGGCTGTTCGTCGAAGAACGGCAAATGCCGAGGATGCTTCTCGTTCTGGTCACCGGCCTCTTGATCGGCATCGCGGTCAATATGCGGGTGCCGAACGTTCTTCTCTCGGCCGGCTATTGCATCTATCTGCTCGTCGCCTTTCTGACGGCGCGAAAGGCCACGCGGTTTCTCGAAGGAGCGCTGTTCGCCGTCGCGCTCGTGATCGCCATGATTCCGACCCTCGCGGCCAACGCCATCAACGCCGGCAGTCCCTTCGCGACCACCTATAGCGCCGGCGACGTGGTTCCTCCTTCGCTCGACGCTGAGACCATTCGATCCTATCTCGGCGACCCGCAGTCGCTTCTAATTCTTCTTTCCGCCGCTTGGACCGTGTGGATCTGGCGGCGGGGTCAGGGTCGTCTCGCGCTGCTGCTCGGAAGCGGACTGGCGATCAATCTGGCCTTCTTCGTCACCCACCCGATCTATACCCAGTACTATGTGATCCCGATCTGCGCGCTGACCCTCTGGACGCTATTGTTTGCGCATCTGGTGCCGCGCGAGGCGGCTAGCCGATCAGCTGCCTTGCCGCCGCCGAGATCATCACCAGCCCGCCCGTGATCACAGCGACATCGAGGATCGCAGCGTGGATGTGCAGCGGCATCCGCTCCACAAAAGCCTTGGCCAGGAACGCACCGGGGATCGCGATCGCCCCGATCAGGAGGGCAAAGGCGAGCACCTGCGCGGTGACGGCGCCTGCAAGGCCGAACACCGAGATCTTGATGAGGCCGGTGCCGAGCGAGATCATCGCGTCGGTCGCAATCACGGCGGCGCCCTCCAGGCCGGCGGCCATCAACAGCGACAGCAGGATCACGCCGGAGCCGGAGGTGCCGCCGACCAGGACGCCGTAGCCGACCGAGCCGGCGGCCAAGCCGCCGTCGCCGATCCGCACGCTGCGGCGTCGAAGCACGCGGCGCAGCGGTACGCTCAGGATCAGCATGGTGCCGATCACGAGTGCGGCGCCGGCGTTGGTGAGCCGCGTATAGCCATAGGCGCCGAGCGCGGTCGTCATCGCGGCGCAGGCCAGCACGATCAGCGCACGGCGGCGGTCGGCATAGCGCAGGTAAGCCACCGCGCGGCTGCAATTGGTGAAGATGGCGGAGATCGCGATGATCGGCACCACCGGCTCGGCGCCGACCAGCGGCACGAGCACCAGAGGCATCAGGGCGCCGGTGCCGTAGCCGGCGAGACCACCGATGATCGAAGCAAACAACGCCATCATTGCAACCAGCAGAAGCTGGAAAATCGAGATGTCGGCGAAGGCTGAGACGATGGTCACGTTCTCTCGTCGCGGCGGATGCGGGCCGCAGCTTGATCGGCGATGGATGCGAGCGCGGCTTCCTCTAGTGGAAAATCCGCCGCAAGCCAAGCGTCCTCGGCGAGCGCCAGCACGTGTCCGAGCGCAGGTCCTTCGGCAAGGCCCCGCGCGATGAAATCGGCGGCCTTGAGCGGAAATTTCGGCGCGGTCCAGCGCTGCGGCAACTCAGCGAGCGTGCGCCAGCGCGTTGAAGTGACATCGCCGCCGTCCCTCGCCCAGCCCAGCAACACGCGATCGTGATAGCGCTCGGCGCCGAGCCGGTAGAGCAGCCGCCGTGCATTGGCTTCGTCCTTGCCGGCGAGGCGCCACCAGCGGTGGCCCATCGAATCCAGCGCCTTGGTCTCGGCATTGGAGAGCCGCAGCCGCGCGGCGACGCGCTTGGCATCCTCGGTCACGGCGACGGTCAGCGCGGCGAGGCGCCGCGTGCTGCTGGCGGCAAGGCCGAGCTTGCGCTCGATCGCGATCATCGTCGCCAGCGGTCCGGTGTAGACGACGCCGCCGACCAGCGTCTGCAGCAAGCCGCCCTCGGCCATGGCCAGCGCAGCGGCGGATGCGCCCGATGTCACCAAGAGCTTCAGCATCTCCATCCGCACCCGCTCGGCCGAGAGGCTGGCAAGGCCGCCGCGGCCGCGGATGCAGGCGAGGTAGCCTTCGCGGTCGGGCTCGCCTGCGCCGAAGGCGGCGTGGATGCGGAAGAAGCGCAGGATGCGCAAATAGTCCTCGGCGATGCGCTGGTCCGGGTCGCCGATGAAGCGCACCCGGCGTTCCCTGGCATCCGCGATACCGCCGACATGGTCGTAGACGACGCCCCTTGCGTCGACCGACAGGCCGTTCATGGTGAAGTCGCGCCGCTCGGCATCCTTGACCCAGTCGCGGCCGAACGCGACCTTGGCCTTGCGGCCGAAGGTCTCGGTGTCCTCGCGCAGCGTCGTGACTTCATAGGGATGGCTGTCGATGACGAGCGTGACGGTGCCGTGGTCGATGCCGGTCGGCACGCCCTTGATGCCGGCCGCCTTGGCGCGCCGCATCACCTCTTCGGGGCGCGCCGTGGTCGCGATGTCGATGTCGCCCGGCTTGAGGCCGAGCAGCGCGTTGCGCACCGCGCCGCCCACCACCCGCGCCTCCTCGCCGTCGGCGTTGAGCAATTGCAGGACGCGCGCGGTGCCGCCGGCGATCAGCCAGGGCGCATCGGCAAGTAACGGCGCAAGGTGCGGCTCCGCGCTCATCGTGCTGCCCCTATTTTTCCACGCCCGGCACCAGCCTGCCGTTCTCGATATGGGCGGGAATGTAGGTCGAATCCGGGGCGGCGCCGGAGAAATGCGCAAAGCCGATCAGCCCCGCAATCACCAGCACGAGCGCGGCCAGGACGAGGCGCGCGACGACGGTGACCGGCCAGGACGAGGCCGCGAACAGGCCGGACCGCGTCGCGGCCAGGAACAGCGCATAGACGGCAAAGGGAATGAGGAAGATTCCGATCTCGGTCAGAACCGGCCGGATCATGACGAATAGATCCGCTCATACAGCACACGCAGCATTCCCGCCGTTGCACCCCAGATGTAACGCTCCGCGAACGGCATGGCGTAGTAGGACCGCTCCAGGCCGCGGAATTCCTTGCTGTGCACCTGATGGTTCACCGGGTTCATCAGGAAGGAGAGCGGCACCTCGAAGGCGTCGTCGACCTCGGAATGGTTGATGGTGAGCGAAAAGCCCGGCCGCACCCTGGCGACCGTCGGCAGGATGCGGAAGCCGAACGCGGTGCCGTAGAGATCGAGATAGCCGAGCGGTTCGACGAAGTCCCTGGACAGCCCGACCTCCTCCTCGGCCTCGCGCAGCGCCGCGTCCAGC
>RXJC01000470.1 GCA_003963435.1 Bradyrhizobiaceae bacterium
GCCGGCGCCGTTGACCAGGTTGCCGTTGGCATTGAGCTGGAAGTCGCCGCGGCGGGTGTAATAGGTGACGCCGCTGAACACCGGCACGTTGTCGACGACGCCGGTCGCCTTCTGGATCGAGAAGAAGCCGTCGCCGGTGATCGCCATGTTGGTGGCGACGGTGGAGCCCGAGATCGTGCCCTGCGTGGTGATGGTGGCCTTGGCGTTGGCCGTCACGCCGCCCGCGACCTGCTTGCTCGGAACGGAGGAGTCGGGAATGAGATCGACGAAGCTGGTGCCGATGCCCTTGTAACCGGTGGTGGATGAGTTCGCGATGTTGCCGGAAATGTTCTGCAGCGCGTAGGACTGCGCCTGCAGACCACCCACCGAGGTGTTCATTGCATCGAAGATACCCATAACTTTGTCTCCAAATCCGATGTCGGCGGCCGATCGAGCATGACCGCAGTCGGGGGAGATAGTCGCAAAGGCTATGCCAATGCGGGTATCGCTAATAAATCAATGACTTAAAGAAAAAGCCCCGGCCTCACGACCGGGGCACAATTGCCGGGACCGGCAACAATTGCCGGGGAAAGTTGTCGTTCCGGGGCGGCTCGAAGAGCCGAACTCAGGTGCGCAATTGCGCACCTGAGAACCTCGAGATTCCGGGTCTGGTCCCTCGGACCATCCCGGAATGACACCTCACCGCCTACGTCGCCGATGCCGCCGCGGGATGGAAAACCAGCCCGAAACCGTCGATGCAGTAGCGCAAGCCGGTCGGCTTCGGACCATCGTCGAAGACGTGGCCGAGATGGCCGCCGCAGCGCCGGCAATGCACCTCGGTTCGCAACATGCCGTAGGTCCGGTCCTCGGTCTTGCCGACATTGCCCTCGATCGGCTGGTAGAAGCTCGGCCAGCCGGTGCCGCTCTCGAATTTGGTCTCGGAGGCAAACAGCGGCAGGTCGCAGCCGGCGCAGGCGAAGGTACCCTTGCGATGCTCCTTCAGCAGCGGGCTGGAGCCCGGCCGCTCGGTGCCGTGATTGCGCAGGATCTCATATTGCTGCGGCGTGAGCTGGGCGCGCCATTCTGCCTCCGTCTTGGTGATCTCGAACTTCTCCGCGGCCTTCTCGCCGGCCTCGGCGGGCGTTGCCCTCAGCCAGCGAAAGGCCCCAAGGCCGAACAGGCCGGCGGCGGTCGTCAACAGGATGCGGCGGTCAAACATCTCATTCTCCGTGCGGGAGCTCCACGCCCTGAGATACGGACTTTAACGGCCGACGTTACACGTCCGGGCGGAATTTCTCTCAACTTATTGAGAGGCCACGCCGTCATGCGAGGCCGGTTCCACGGCTTCAGCCGCTTGTCTCGGCGGCGGGGCCGGCCGCGGCCGAACGCCGGGCGGCGGGCGGCGCGGACCGGTGCCGGCGGCCCGGTTGGCTTCGGCGAGGCGCGCCTCGCGTTCCCTGTCCTTGACCCGGGCACGTTCACGGTAACGGGCGAGCGAGCCTGCGGCGGCGGAACTTGCCCGGCCCCAGATCCCGACCAGCTGGCCCGCGACCCGTCCGGTTGCGCCGCCCGCCCAGACCAGCTCGAACGGCGAGAACAGCTTCCAGCGATCGTCGCCCGACAGGATGCTGCGCGCGATCGTCTGCCCGGCCATGGCCGAAGTGTTCATGCCCTGGCGGCCGAACCCGCTCGCCACCCAAAGGCCTTTGCGCAACTGGCCGATCTGCGGCATGCCGTGCACGGTCTGGCCGGTGGCGCCGCCGAACATATCAGTGACCTCGACATTGCCGAGCGCCGGAAAAATCGTGCGGATCCGCCGCCTGACGCTGCCTGCAAAGCGCTGCGGGCGCGCCGCCCAGGTGGTCTCCGGGCTCTCCCACATCAGCCGGTCGCCGTCGACGATGCGGAAATGGTCGACACGGTCGGAATCCATCACCGATCCCTTGAAGGCGATGATCTCGTGCACGCGCTCGCCGAGTGGCGCGGTGATGCCGGCATAGCGCCAGACCGGCAGCAGCGTCTCGGACAGGCGCCGCAGGGGCGCCCCGAGATGGATGTTGCCTGCGAGCACGATGTGGCTTGCGCGCAGCCGCGCCGAGGGCGTGACGATGCGCTTGCGGATGCCGGAATGATCGATGCTGACGACCGGCGTGTCCTCGAAGATGCGGGCCCCTGCCCGCCGCGCCAGCGCCGCCAGGCCGTGGACATATTTGCGGCCGTCGACCTGGAACGCCCTGGGATAATAGACACCGTGAAAGTAGTGATCGGTCTTCAGCGCCTCGCGGACGCGATCGACCTGCCAGCCCTCGACCTCGGTGTCGAAATCCTCGTTCAGCATCTGCAACCGGCTGATCAGGCGGTCGCCGGCATCGACGTTGGAGACCTCCAGCACGCCGTCGCTTCTGCCAATTCCCGGCATGTTCTCTTCCGTGGCGTTGGCCCGGACGAACTCGGCGCCCTCCTTCGACAGCGTCCACAATTCACGCGCGTCCTCGAAGCCGATGCGCTCGATCAGCTCGGTGAGCGGCAGCGCAAAGCCCGGCATCACCGTGCCCAGCTGGTTGCCGGAGGCGTTCCAGCCGATCTGGCGGCCCTCGAGCACCGCGACGCTGGCCCCTAACCGGGCCGCCTCCAGCGCGATGGTGAGCCCGGCGAGCCCCGCACCGATGACGCAGATGTCGGCGTCAAGGTCGAACGACAGCCGCGCACGGTCGCGAAAGCCGGCTTCTTCTTGGGACACGCTTGTGTAAGTCTCGCTCATGCCGTTTTCTTATTAAAGGACCGATCGGGCGCCTGTCACCTTGTCCTCAACCGGCGCCTGTAGATTATTCTGGACGAGGACCGATTCGAGAATGCCATGCGCCGTTTGATGTTGCTGCGTCACGCCAAGACCGAGACTGACGCGCCGAGCGGCCGTGACCAGGACCGTCGGCTCGACGACCGCGGCCACAGGGATGCCGCTCAGATCGGCGACTGGATCGCCACCCATCCGCCCTTCCCCGATACCGTGCTGGTGTCGCACGCCGTGCGCGCCCGGCAGACCTGGGACGTCGCCTGGCAGGCGATGAAGGACCGCGTCCCGGCGCCGCAGGTCGAGGTCCTGCCGGAACTCTATGGCGCCGATCCAGCGCAGATCCTGGAGTCCATTCGCACGGCAACCGCGCCGGCCGATCCGAAGCAGCTGCTGCTGGTCGCCCATAATCCCGGCATGCACGAGGCCGCCCTCATGCTGATGGGCGGTGGCGATCCCGCCGGCGCCAAGGCGCTCGCCGACAATCTGCCCACCTCGGGACTTGCGATCTTCGACTTTGACGTCAAGGATTGGGGGGACGTGGCCTACCGCCGCGGCAAGCTGGTGCTGTTCGTCAGTCCCAAGCTGCTTCGATCGGGATGACCGCGCGACGGGCCGGCAAGACCTGCTGACCGATAGATTTGGAGGCGCAGATGTTCAAGTCCATCCTCGTGCCCATCGACCTCGCCGACACCGACCTCGCCAAGCCGGCGATCGCGACCGCGGCCACGCTGTCGCAGACCTGGAGCGGCACGGTCCGCCTGCTCAACGTGCTGCCGATGACGCCGGTTATGCTGGCCGAATACGTGCCAGCCGATTTCGACGAGCAGCAGCGCCAGACCTCGGAAGAGGCGCTTGCCATCGTCGCGCGCGAATCCGGCATCGAGCCTTCCCGCATCTCCAGCGTGGTGCGCCAGGGCGGCATCTACCACGAGATCCTGGAAGAGGCCGCGCAGATGAAGGCCGATTTGATCGTGATGACCTCGCACCGGCCGGCGATGCGCACCTATTTCCTCGGCTCCAACGCAGGCCACGTGGTGCGCTACGCCAAATGCTCGGTGCTGGTGGTCAGGCACTGAGCTGATCCGGGCTGCAATTCCTCGCGCAATGACCTTGGCAAACAAGCGGGCATAGCGGCACAGGCATTGCATTCGGTCTGCTGCATAGCCATCTGCTCTGCAGCGATGCCGCATGCCGGACCGTCGCAGCGACGCCGGCCTGAGCTCGAGGCAACACAGCTCACCCCCCGGCCAATTCCGGTCAGTTCATTTGGAGCCGAGGCTGAGCATGCAAATCCGTGTCGGCTTCGAAATGGTCTACGACTTCCCGCAAGTGACGCCGTTGATCGCGATGGTCGGAACGCACTTCACGCGGGCATCCGATATTGTCGTACCGGATCACCTCATCACCTCGCCTTCCGTGCCGATCACGCCCTACCGCGACAGCTTCGGGAACTGGTGCAGCCGGCTCGTTGCTCCCTCGGGCCGCATGCGCCTGTCTGCCGACGGAACGGTGCGCGACAGCGGCTTGCCCGACGTGATCGTGCCTTCAGCCGTGCAGCACGCGGTCGAGGATCTTCCATCGGACACCCTGCTCTATCTGCTCGGCAGCAGGTATTGCGAAACAGATCGGCTTTCCGACATCGCTTGGAAGCTGTTCGATAAGACTGCGCCCGGCTGGTCGCGCGTCCAGGCGATCTGCGATTTCGTCCACGATCACATCGCCTTCGGATACGAGCACGCCCGGGCGACCATGACCGCGTGGGAGGTCTTTCACGAGCGAAAGGGCGTTTGCCGCGACTATGCGCATCTCGCCATCGCGTTCTGCCGCTGCATGAACATTCCAGCGCGCTACTGCACCGGCTATCTCGGCGACATCGGCATTCCGCCGCCCCACGCCCCCGGCGACTTTTCAGGTTGGTTCGATGCCTATCTTGGCGGTCGCTGGTACACCTTCGATGCACGCAACAACACGCCGCGCATCGGCCGTGTCCTGATCGCCCAAGGCCGCGATGCGGCGGATGTTCCGATTATTCATATTTTCGGACCTGGTGAGCTCGTCAGCTTCAGGGTGTGGACCGATGAACTCGTGTGAGCCGCTCGCCCGGGTCGATTGCGCGCAACGAACGAGATTGATCTCGCTAATTGGCAAGGTGGATGCTACAAGGCTGGCATCACCGCGCGCTTCGTGGCTGTTATCGGTGACTGAGAGCATCGCGCTCCCGCCTCCCCCCGAAAGAAGGCGGTCAGATGTCCGATTTGGTCAAATTCGACATTCGTGAGTGGCTGGTGCCACCTTTATTGGTGCCTATTTTCCTCGTGCTGCTGATCGCGATCGCGGCCGTTCTGTAGCGGCAGGTCAGTTCGGCCGCCCTGCGCCAAAACGTGGGCGCGGCACTTGAGCCAGGGCTCGCGCAGAGGGCGAGACGAGACCGGAGGCGGAAATGGCAAACACAGCATTCATCAGGGACGCCTACGGCATGCCGGCGGTTTTCGTGGGTTCGAAAACGGGCCGGGACGATGCACCCTTTGTTTTCGTGAGAGTCGGAGACGAGGAGCGCAGGATGCGCTGGTCCGAATGGGATGCTCTTCCGGCCTGGACCGGCGAGCGCCCGACCTGGGCGAGCAGAGCCAAATAGAGATGCGGGTGCTCAGGATGACGACGGCTCGAACGGACACTGGGATCACGGGCACATGGGCGACAGCGCTCTTGCTGGCAGCAGCCCTCGGCACATCCACGCCGACAGCTTCTGCCGCGGAGCCAAACTGCCGTGCAATCGAAAGCACCAGCGCCCGGCTGTCCTGCTATGATGCGGCATTTCCTCCAAAAACAGCAAAGCCCGCCGAATCCGGCAATGGCTTGTCGTCAGGCTACAAGGATCCATTCCTTGCAGAAGAGGCCCGAACCGCCGCGAAGCTGAAGAATATTTGCCGTGGTTGCTGAGCTTCACTGACCGCGGGCTCTTCCGATCGTCGCGCTCCAATTCGGAGAGCCAGCGGACGACAAAGCAAAGTGCGACAGGCAGTCGAGTGGCCGCTGACGGCGCAAACCTCGCGCCGCTTTCAGATAGTTCCGGCGCGAAAACGAAAATAAAGCGCTCGCTATCTGGTAGCCAAAGGCGCATTGTCTCGCCACCACCGAGCGGCCCGTAGCATCTATCGGTGGTGTGAACGCCAGGTGCGCTCCCGCTTTCCCCAAGCGGAGCATCAAACCTTGGCTCGACAATCCCCAGAATCATCATCGACATTCGAGTATCGCCTGGCCCAAGAAGCACTCAACCTTCGCCAGCAGGCCAAAGGGATGGCCCCTGGTATCCGCCGCACGGAGCTCTTGCGCAAAGCCCGGCAGATCGACGTTGCGGGAGAGGTCAACAAGTGGCTGACCTCGCCGGGACTCATGGCGCCGCTTTAGGTCTCCATGACACGCTGAACCTACGCCTTCAGCGTCGAGACCCATTGGTATCGGGATTTTACTCTCACCCTCCCGGGGCTGATCAGCCGCCGCCTGCGCTTTATTTCAAGCGGGCGGCGTTTTTACTTGTGGCGCATGCCGCTCGCCGGGATTGCCCCGCACTCCACTCGGCTGCGAGGCCACATTCCCTTGCGTTGCCCGCCGGGCGAAACACGCGACCGGTAGGTCAACGCGCGTCGCCGAAAATATTCCACTTTACCGAAATTCGGAAATGACGTATGTGTCGCGGCAACCCGGCCCAACGAAGAGGGGCGTATCGCGATCGTCACGAAACGCGGGCCGGGCGGCGGTGGGCGCTGATGGCATCGGCGCGAGGTGTTTTGCAGGGCGGGCAACCGTGAGCAAGGCACCGCGCGCACACGACCGGTGTCATCGGCGTACGGCAAAATCGTGTGGTCCTGACGCCCGAGGTCTGGCGCCAAGTCTTGCGGTGATGTGGATGGCCCAACCGGGCGCGCGCATCAATCATCCGCAGGTCGACGGGGCAATAGTGCAACGCTCCCGGGGAGAGCACGGCATAAGCCGTCAAACCACTGCGCAGGGAAGGCCGGGATGTCTCCGGTTGCCCTGTTCTCCGCTATGCCGCAGCACACGCAGTCTGCCCTTGGCATGGCGGTCCACGGGAGCCAACCGGCTCCCGGCCTTCCCTGCGCCCTCATTCCATCGAGGGCAAGGCGATCAAGCAAAGCTCGGGCGAGATGAGCCGCGAGGATGCGAAGGCGTGTCTGCAGACTCACAGGATGGGTAAAGCGAAGCGAAACCCATCGCCTTTCGTCTGCGAGAAGCATGATGGGTTTCGCAAGTGCTCTACCCATCCTACAGCGCTGCGCCGCAACGCCATAGCGTGTCGAAGACGCGCGTGAACGCGCTTATGAGCGTTGCAACACGTCCGGGACACGTGGCTCAGAGATACCGCGACAGCTCGGCCTTGAACTGCCCGTAGACGGCGTCCTCGATCTGGCTGCGCGTGATGCCGATGTCGCGCAGGGCGCGGTCGTCGAGCTCATTCAGCGTCTTGACGGCGGAGCGGCGCTCCAGGCGGTCGAACAGCGCAGAGACGGCGTGGGCGAGCGTTGCAAAAAATCCGCTCGACGAGGATGGGCGTAAACTCCGCCCTGCAGTTTGCGAGATCGTGGTCATTTTTCTTCTCCGGCCTGTCGGCCCGCGCAGCGAAGCAAATGCCGTCGGCGCCGACGCATGCAGCGCCTGCACCCCATTTTGCCGTCGGATTGCTC
This sequence comes from Bradyrhizobiaceae bacterium, assembly GCA_003963435.1. Lineage (GTDB taxonomy): Bacteria > Pseudomonadota > Alphaproteobacteria > Rhizobiales > Xanthobacteraceae > Bradyrhizobium. The sequence goes on from RXJC01000470.1 coordinate 7,477, forward strand.
TCGCTCTCCTCGGCACAATCGCGGACCTTGATGGAACTTAAATGCTCCAGTACACTACTCGGAGCAAGTGAAACATTGCTCTCGGTGCAATAATGTCCAAGTTCGAGTACGTGAAGCTTGCCGATGCCATTGCCTCGGACATCTCTAACGGCACGTTAAGACCCGGCGACCGGCTGCCGCCGCAGCGCAATTTTGCCTATGACCGTGGCATCGCGGTCTCGACCGCGAGCCGGGTTTATACGGAGTTGCTGCGTCGTGGCCTCGTCGTCGGCGAAGTCGGCCGCGGCACCTTCATCTCCGGCGCCATCAGGCGCGAGGTCGAAGCGTTGAGCGAGCCGCGCGATGCGCGCATCGACTTCGAGGTCAATTATCCCCTGCTGCCGCAGCAATGGGCGATGATCGCCAAGAGCCTGGCAGGGCTCGAGCGCGTCGACGCGCTCGAATCCGCGCTGCGCGTCTCGACCAGCACCGGCACCAAGAGCGCGCGCAATGCCGCCGCCGCCTATCTCGCGCGCAAGGATTTCGCGCCGCAGGCCGAGCAGATTGTCTTCACCGCCAACGGCAAGCAGTCGCTCGCGGCCGCGCTCGCCGCGCTCGTCCCCACCGGCGGCCGCTGCGGCGTCGAGGCGCTGACCTATCCTTACGTCAAGAGCATCGCGGCGCGACTCGGCATCACGCTGGTCCCGATTCCCATGGACGAATTCGGCGCGCGTCCCGATGCGATCCAGAAAGCACATCGCGAGTCGCATCTGTCGGCGCTGTATCTGCAACCCATCATCCAGAACCCGCTCGGCGTCACCATGAACGCGACGCGGCGCGCCGACATCATGCGCGTCGCCGAGAAGCTCGAACTCACCATCATCGAGGACGCCGTCTACGGCTTCCTCGCCGACGACACGCCGCTGGCCGCACTCGGGCCGGACCGCTGCATCGTGATTGACAGCCTGTCCAAGAAAGTCGCGCCCGGGCTCGCGCTCGGCATCATGGTCGCGCCGCCGCATTTGCGCGAAAGCGTGATGAGCGCGGTCCGCACCGGCGGCTGGATCGCCTCCGGCCATGCGCTCGCGGCCGGGCAGCGGCTCATGGCCGACGGCACCGTCGCCGAGCTGACGCGGCTGAAGCGGATCGACGCCGCGCGCCGGCAGCAGACCGCGGCAAGGCTGCTCACCGGCTACCAGCACGCCGCCGATCCGCGCTCCTATCATCTCTGGCTGACGCTGCCGCCGCACTGGCGCTCGCAGACCTTCGTCGCCGCGGCGGCTAGGCGCGGCATCGCGCTGACGCCGTCCTCCACCTTCGCGATCGCCCACGGCCATGCGCCGAACGCGGTGCGCCTCGCGCTCGCCCCGCCGACCTTCGAGCAGCTCGATTCCGGCCTGCGCACGCTCGTGTCGCTGCTCGGCACCAAGGAAGAGGATTTTGATTCCACGGAGTAGCGCTGCGAAGCCTCGTGCCGCTCAGGCCGCCGGCCATTCCGCGATGAAGCCCCTCACCTTGTAGGGCTCGATCTTGTCCCATTCGTGCAGGACGCGACGGCGAAACTCGTCGTCAGTGTGCCAAAGCGCGCGCGGCGTCGCAAAGCTGTCGACGGTGAGCAGCATCTTCTCGACCTCGGGCCAGTGCCGGTGCAGCGTCATCGGATAGCGCCGCGCGGTCCAGGTGTTGCCAAGGCAGATCACGCTGCGGATGTTGGCAAGGCCCAGCGCCGCGTCGATGATCGGCAGTGAGAAGATCACGTTCTCGCCGGTGTTCATCGCGCGATGCTCCTCGAGGACAAGTTCCGCCGGAATGCCCGCGCCCGCCATCGCAGCCTTGATGAGCGTGCACTCGGATTGCTCCGAGCCCGGCGTCACCCCGCCGCTGACGATCGCCCAGCGGAAATAGCCCTCGCGCCACAGGCGCGCGGCGGTCTCGGCCCGCAGCGTATCGTCCTCCCTTGTGCCGAACACGAACAACAGATCGGCCGGCACGAGCGGCGTCTCGATCAGATGCGTGCGGTTAATCTCGTCGATCTCTTCGGCCGCAAGTGGGCGCGAGGTACGATCCAGGGTTGACATGGCCGCACGATGCGACACCGGCGCAAACGAGCGAACTCACATTTGATTGCGCCCCATTGCAACGCTACGGCAGCAGCGATTGCGGCAGGTGCGCCAGGGTATAGCTCTGCGGCTGGTTGCGCCGCACGAAGCCGCCGACCTGCCAGGCGAACAGCGCGGCAAAGCCGAGGATGAACAGCGCGCCGGCGAGCTCGCCGATCGCGAGGGCGCGGATCAACAGGCCCGTCATCACGACCGTCAGCACCGCGAGGAATGCCAGCACCGCCGCATAGGCCGTGCGGCCGAGCCCGGCGGTCAGCACCGCCCGGCTGCCGGCCTGCGCCATCCGTGCATGCAATTCGACGATGAAGGCGCGAAAGCCGTTGTCCTGCGGCGCCATCAGCGCCGCGGTCTGCCAGCTCGTCGACAGGATCGCGATGCGGCGACCGCTCGTGTGCGTGACATCGGCGCGAAAGCGGTGCTGCTGCATCGAGACCGGACGGAACGACAGCCGGATCGCGCTGATCTCGTCATAAGGCCAAACGCTAGAGCGCCCGCCGATGTGCCAGGACAGCCCCTGCTCCGTCAGCGCGAAGCGATGCGCCGAGCCGATCAGCGAGGCCTTGTAGGCATAGCTCACAACTGGCGCGGCCTCGGCCTCTGACCCTTGCATCCCGACAATCGATCCCGTCCGCGCCATCCGCCCGCGATCCGCTTGCGCGATCGCCCTCGCCCATCCTACAAGCGAGGCATGGCTGAGACGACCTTTTTTCCGCGCCGCCTGATTCTCGGCGCCGCAATGATATCAGGCGTGCTGCTGGCGCTGGCGGTGCACATGCTCGGCGCGCGCTACGGGCTCGACCTCGGCGGGCTCTGGCGCTCCGACACGCACGAGTTCATGCCTGCGGGCGCTGCGATCGCGTGGTGGCTGATCGCCACGGTTGGCTTTTCCGGCGGCTATTTCACCGCGAGCTTGATGCAGAGCGCGGTGTCCGGCCAGATTCCGCAGCGGATGCGCCAGTTCCTGATCGCGGTCGGCGTGTTGCTGCTCGCAGGCGCGGGCCAGGTCGCCTCGGCGCCGAGCCCGATCCCGACCATCTCCGGCGTGCTGGCCGGGCTCGCAGCGCTGTGCCTCGGCGCCGTCATGGCGTTCTGCGGCGCGCATTTCGCGCTGCGTCGCGGCTAACCTCGGCGAGACCAGCGTGCTCGGCCGCCGCCATGCTTCGAGAATGATTGAATAATGATACAGGGCATGCAAACGCCGCGCGGATGACCGCGCGGCGCTTCGCGATGCAGCTTGAGCTTAGCTCGCCGCGCGCAGATTGACCTTGCTCTCGGCGAGAGTCGTCAGCTTCTTGTCGGTCGCCTTTTCCTCCTCCAGCGTTTTGGCGAGCACCGCCGCGCAATCATTGCGGCCGAGTTGCTTGGCCCAGGCGATCAGGCTGCCGTAGCGCACGATCTCGTAATGTTCGGCGGCCTGCGCCGCGTTGATCAGCGCGGCATCGAGGACCGCCTTGTCGGCGACCTCGCCTGCAGTCTCGTCGGCTTCCTCGATGATGCCGTCGATCGCCGGACAGTCGACTGCCTTCACGGCGACGCCGTGCATCTTGAAGACCTCCTCGAGCCGCGCGACGTGCTGCTTGGTCTCCTCGAGATGCGTCAAAAAGCCCTGCTTGAGCTGCGGATCGGTGGCCTTGCTGGCCATCTTGGGCAGCGCCTTGGTCAGCTGCTGCTCGGCGTAGTAGATGTCCTGGAGCTGGTGCACGAACAGGTCGTTCATGGTCTTGATGTCTTTTGTGAACAGTCCCATCGTTCCGTCCTCTTTCGGTTTCTGGAACACGCGGGCGGCGGCTTGCACGAAAAGCCGCTTTATTCCGCGATGTTCGGTTGCTGATGGGGCCCAACGAGCGCGCGGCATCGACGTTCCAAAAAGACCCATACGACTTGCGCTGGAACAATGCGGACCGCTGCGGGATCGAAGATCATCCTCCGCATCCGAAATGCGCGAGCCGGGCTGGTTGACGACTCATATGCTTAACGCGCCTTCGATGTGAACGGCATATGACAAAACCGGCCGGTCCGGCGCAGAACCTATTGTTGTCAAGGGCTGCACAAGCTGCTGTTTTTGCATTAAATGAGCTGGATCATGCCTAGCGATCGCTGCCTGCCTTTGGCCATGATCGTACCCGAACTGGCCAATGCCTGGCCCGGTCGGTCTTGCCCCCGCCGGGAGGATGAATGCACGGACTGCTGCCCGCGCTGAAGCGCGGCTTCAAGAGATGGATCGGCTGGCGACGGCTCGGAGTTGCCGCGAGCGTCTTCATCATCGCCTTCGCGATCACCAGCTTGGTGCGGACCCTCAAGGGCATCGATACCGGGGTCATCCTGACTGCGTTGACCGAGATCCCCCGCGGCAGCATCGGGCTGGCGGCAGTGTGCGTGTTCTTGGCGTTCTGCACGCTGACCTTCTACGACTTTTTTGCACTGCGAACGATCGGCAAGAGGCACGTGCCCTATCGCATCGCGGCGCTCTCCAGCTTCACGTCCTATTCGATCGGCCACAATATCGGCGCCACCGTCTTTACCGGCGGCGCGATCCGCTTCCGGATCTATTCGGACTACGGGCTGAACGCGATCGACGTCGCCAAGATCTGCTTCCTCTCGGGCCTGACCTTCTGGCTCGGTAACATCTTCGTGCTCTCGATCGGCATGGCGATCCATCCGGACGCCGCCTCCTCGATGGACCAGCTGCCGTCGTCGATCAACCGGCTGATCGCGCTCGGCGGCCTCGCCTCGATCGGGGCTTACCTGGTCTGGCTCGTCATGGGCGAGAAGCGGCGTGAGCTCGGCCAGAAGGGCTGGAAGGTGGTGCTGCCGTCCGCACCGCTGACGCTGGTCCAGATCTTGATCGGCGTGGTCGATCTCGGCTTCTGCGCCACCGCAATGTATCTCTTGATGCCGGCCAATCCGCCGATCGACTTCCTGTCGCTCGCGGTGGTGTTCATCCTGGCCACGCTGCTCGGCTTCGCCAGCCACGCCCCCGGCTCGATCGGCGTGTTCGATGCCGCCATGCTGCTGGCGCTGCCCGAATTCGGCCGCGAGCAGCTTCTGGCAACGCTTCTGGTGTTCCGTATCCTCTATTTCGTGGTCCCGTTCGGCCTCGCCATCTCCATCATGGGCACGCGCGAGCTCTGGATGAACGTGGTCGAGCCCTGGCAGGAGCGGCGGCGGCTGGCCGAGGCCTGCGCCCAGGCCAATCTGCCCAAGCAGGTGACGCCGATGGAGCGCGAGCGGGCGCTGCGGCAGGCCAGTAAACGGTAAGGCGCCGGCGTGTAGACAAAGGGTTGCGGGCGGCTGAGCAATCCTCTCTTATTTCCGCCTCAACTTTGCCGTTGAAGACGCGGGCCATGATCCCTGTATTGCTTCGTACCCTTTCCGCGGGCGCCCTGCTGCTGGCCGCTCTTTTGACCGTTTTGCCCGCCGAGCGCGCCGCCGCCCAGGACGCCGGCACCCTGCAGATCAGCTGGGAGGTACGTAACCGCTTCCGCCTGTTCCGCGAGGAGCGCGACTTCCTGCTCCACGTCGAGAACGCGCGCAACCGCAACATCCTGGCCGCCGAGCAATCGCTGGAGCTGCAGAGCGAAGGCCGCGGCTGGGCCCGCAACATGGTCAACCGCCTCTGCATCGATCTCCAGGGCCGGGTCAACCAGCCCTGCACCCGGGACAACACCAAGGAAAACTACCTCACCCCGATCGATCATCCGGTCACCGTGCGCCTCGTCGGCGCCGTGCCGGTCGGCGCCACCTGCGCCTGGTCGTTCGACGACGGCGACGGACCGCAACAATCGACCTTCGACTGCGCCGAGCCGATCAACTTGCGTGTCCGCTACGGCAAGCAGACATTGGCGACCGTCGACGTCTCCTCCGGCTCCGATCCGACCCAGCGCGTCCAGACCGAGATCCAGGTCCGCGACATCTTCATCGCCGGCCTCGGCGACAGCATCGCCTCGGGCGAAGGCAATCCGGACCGGCCGCTGGCGCTGGCGGACGAAGGCTTCTGCTTCCGCTCCTATCTCGGCACCGCCGGCGCGCAATATTACCGGCCGAGCCGCCACGGCTTCAAGGGCGGCCGTGCCTGCGAGGCGCCGGACACGCTCGCGAACTGGCAGCGCTACAGCGCGCTGTGGTTCAACGCGCCCTGCCACCGCTCGCTCTACAGCTACCAGACCCGCACGGCGCTCGCGCTCGCGCTGCGCTACACCCACATCGCCGTGACCTACCTGCCGCTCGCCTGCACCGGCGCCAGCATCGGCGACGGGCTCTTGGGCTCGCAGCGCGCCCGCGAATGCCCGCCCGGCAAGAGCGGCGTCTGCAACACCAGCGTGAACGCGCAGGTCGCCGAGTTGCGCGAGGCGCTCACCGCGGCGAAGAAGCGCCAACCCGACCGCACGCTCGACCTCGTGCTGCTCTCGGTCGGCGCCAACGACGTCTATTTCTCCGGCCTCGTCGCCGACGTCATCGTCGACACCGCGACCGAACGGGCGCTGTTCCGCCGCTCCGGCGTGATGGCGAGCGTCGACGATTCCCGCGACGCGCTCCAGCGCGAGCTGCCGCAGAATTTCGTCAAGCTGCGCGAGGCGCTGAAGCCGCTGGTCGGCGGCGACCTGTCGCACGTCGTCTACGTCTCCTATGCCAACCCCGCGCTCGCCGATGGCGGCGTGCCCTGCCGCGGCGGCCGGGCCGGCTTCGACATCCATCCGTCCTTCAATGCCGATCCGCAGCGCCTCGCCCGCGTCTCGACCTTCGTCGACACCGAGTTCTTGCCGCAATTGAAGGGGCTCGCCACCTGCACGCGCGGCGCGCTGTGCCGCGATCCCGAGGCCGACCGCATGACTTTCGTCGACGCGCATCAGGCTGCGTTCGCCGATCACGGCTTCTGCGCCCATTCGGGCAACGATCCCGAATTCGACCGCAGCTGCTTTGCCGAGAACGGCCAGAGCTTCAATCCCGACATCGTCAGCGCGGCGAGCCAGCCGATGCTGTGCGGCCGCGGCGCCTCGGAATACCGCGCCTATTTGCCTCGCGCACGCTGGATCCGAGACGCCAACGACAGCTATTTCGCCGCGATGACCTATCCGCAGGGCTTGCCGGCGGCGAGCCAGCCGACCGACATCCATGACGCGACCTGGGGCGTGCTCTCCGCCGTCTATGGCGGCGCGGTGCATCCGAGCGCGGAAGGGCATGCCGCGATGGCGGACGCGGCGCTGCCGGCTGCAAGCGCGGTGCTCGGCCTTGACGCCGTGCCGCCGGGCGTGACGCGCGGACTGCTGCCACAGCTGCTGCCGAGCACGCAGCAGTAGAAGTGAACGCAAGCTCTCTCCTCGCCGTCATTGCGGGGAGCTCAGCGACAAAATTGCGTAGCAATTTTGCGCAGATGCGGCGAAGCAATCCAGACTGTTTCCGCGGATGCATTTCTGGATTGCTTCGCTGCGCTCGCAATGACGAGCTTGGGGTTCGCACTTCCACACATCCGCTGTCATCGCCCGGCTTGACCGGGCGATCCAGTACGCCGTGACGGCAGTGACTGAATCGAGACGCCGCGGCGGACTGGATTCCCGCCTTCGCGGGGAATGACAGTGGAGTGTCTGCCGTTCCATCAATCCAAAAACGGCATCGATCGATACTTCCTTGAACTTGGACACTTCGCCGCGCGCGCCTCTAGGACTCGCCTCGAGGAAATGTTCAAGTTTCAAGGAGGCGCCTGATGAGCGCAGTGGTGTCCGCGGCGGACGTGAGGAGGTCTCGCGTCAGGCTGTTCATCGTGACCATGTTGTTCCTGGTCACGACCGTCAATTATGCCGACCGCGCGACGCTGTCGATCGCAGGTCCCGCGCTCTCCAAGGAGCTGCATCTCGATCCTGTCGCCATGGGCTGGATCTTCTCGGCGTTCGGCTGGTCCTATGTCGTGGCGCAGGTCCCCGGCGGCTGGCTGCTCGATCGTTACGGCTCGCGCCTCGTCTATGCCTTCAGCATCATCATCTGGTCGCTGTTCACGCTGATGCAGGGCTGGGTCGGCTTCCTCAGCGCCGGTGCCGCAGTCGCCGTGCTGTTCGCGCTGCGCCTGCTGGTCGGCGTCGCGGAAGCGCCGTCCTTTCCTGCCAATGCCCGCATCGTCGCGGCCTGGTTTCCGGGCAATGAGCGCGGCACCGCGTCGGCGTTCTTCAACTCCGGACAGTATTTCGCCACCGTGATCTTCGCGCCGCTGATGGGCTGGATCGCGCATTCCTACGGCTGGCGCTACGTCTTCTTCGTGATGGGCGCGCTCGGCGTCGTCATGGGCCTCGTCTGGATCAAGACCATCTACGGGCCGAAGGAGCATCCTTCGATCAACGAGGCCGAGTTCGACTACATCAAGGACGGTGGCGCACTGGTCGATCTCGACGCGCCCAAGGACGATCGGCCGCGCGCGCGCTCGCCCGAGGCCGGCTCCGGCTGGGACCACATCCGCCAGCTGCTCTCCAACCGGATGATGCTCGGCGTCTATCTCGGCCAGTACTGCATCAACACCCTGACCTATTTCTTCCTGACCTGGTTTCCGGTCTACCTCGTCAAGGAGCGCGGCCTGTCGATCCTGCAAGCCGGCTTCGTCGCAACTCTGCCGGCGCTGTGCGGCTTCATCGGCGGCGTGCTCGGCGGCATCATCTCGGACGCGATCCTGCGTCGGACCGGCTCGCTGACCATGGCCCGCAAGATC
>RXJC01000552.1 GCA_003963435.1 Bradyrhizobiaceae bacterium
TCGATGGGATCGAGGGTGACCACGCAGGTCTGGCCGATCCGGGCGCGGATGTACCCCGTGACCTGAACCCGGCTGCCGCTCTTGGGCACGACGTCGAGGTCGGCCTGGGCAGACATGACCTCCCGCAAACCGCCAAACTCGGCGATGGCCTGCCGCTCGGCGGCCGAGGCCTCGAGCTTGCGATGCAGGCCGGAGTCGGGGATCTGCGCGACAATCACAGGAGACCGCCAGGGATCAGGCCTAGATTCGGCATTGGGTCGGCTCATGGCGTGACATCCTCGGAAAGCGCTGGAGGAAACCGAAAGGTACCCTGCAGCAGCGCGGCTTTGCCGGTCTGGCCAAGAGCAGCCTCGCTGGCCCCGGCATAGGCCGCGATCCGCTTGGCCTGGTCCAGGCCGGTCCCGTTCAAGATATTCTTGCAGATCGCCTCCGCCAGGGCCTCGCCGCCGCCGGCGACGGCCTGGTCATAGGCCTGGACCCGGCCGTAAAAGGCCTCGCCGAAGGCCCGCATCCGCTTCGGCACGGTCTGGTCGCCCACACCCATCTCGCGCAGATTGTCGTCCATATCCTCGCAGAAGCGGTCGAACAGCGCCTGCGACAGCTCGGTGGCGCCCTGCACCGTGCGCAGACGGCGCAGCAACAGCCAGAGGTGCAGCAGCAACAGGTCGAAACGGCCGTTAACCGTGTCGGGCACGCCCAAGTCGCGGTAAAACACGGGTTCTCGCGCCTGCGTCACGATCATGCCATAGATGGCTTCAATGGTGCCCGCCGGGGTTAGCCGGGGTTTCCTGAAGTGATTGAACGGCCAAAGCATTGTGGTTTCCGCAAGCGGGCGCGCGCGTATTGCATTCAGACGCCCTGCCCGGTACTTCAGCGCCTCGCGCGACGCAAGGGGACGGAATCAGTTCCGCTATGACGACAACGATTGAGACCACCCTGCGCGCAGGTATGCGGCGCGGCCTTCATGCACGCTGGCGCGGCGTTCGTTTGCGCTTGCGCGTGCTCGCGGCCGTCACCCTGGTCGGCGCGGCCCTTGCGGGCTGCACCGGCGAGCAGTTCCAGAAGGGCTACATCCTGCCGCCCGGCGCGCTGGAGCAGATTCCGATCGGCGCGAGCCAGGACCAGGTGCTGATCGTGATGGGCACCCCCTCGACGGTCGCGACCCTGGACGGTGAAGTGTTCTACTACATCTCGCAGCGCTCCGAACGCATGGTTGCCTTCATGAACCAGAAGGTGGTCGACCAGCGCGTGATCGCGATCTATTTCGACAAGAACCGGCGCGTGCGACGGCTTGCGAATTACGGCCTGCAGGACGGCAAGATCTTCGACTTCATCAGCCGCACCACCCCGACGTCGGGCCAGGAGATGAGCTACCTCACGCCGCTGTTCAAGCTGCTCAGCTTCAACTGAGTCTCGAAAAGCGTTTTCGAGCGACGCCAATTCCGCCGGAAGGCAAATGGCCGCCACCTGCGGCGTCGTGCCGCCCTCCCGGCGGCCTTTGCCGCGGCGTGCGACTTGCCGCCGCAAGCCGTGTTCCCTAGGCTCCCTGCAAAGCAAGAAGCTGGGAGAGGATTCGTGTCCAAGAAACTTCAGAATACTTTGTTGTCCCGCCGTCGCGTGCTCACCGCCGCTGCCGGCCTTTCGGCCGCAGCGGTCCTGCCGCGATCGAGCCTCGCCGACTGGAAACCGACCGAGACCGTCCGTCTCGTCGTGCCGGCCGCAGCCGGCGGCTCGACCGACGTCATGGGCCGGCTTCTGGCCGCCCATCTGCAGACCGCCTGGGGCCAGTCGGCTGTCGTCGAAAACCGCTCCGGCGGCGGCGGCACCATCGGCACCGCCGAGGTGGTCCGCGCCAAGCCTGACGGCCACACCATCCTGATCGGCAATCCCGGTCCGAACGCGATCGCCTACAGCATCTTCAAGAACCTCACCTACAAGCCGGACCAGCTCCAGCCGGTCTCCAACATGATCCGGATCCCGAACATCGTCTCGGCGCATCCGAAGACCGGCATCAAGTCGATCGCCGAGCTGATCGCGTACCTGAAGGCCAATCCGGACAAGCTGAGCTACGCCTCCTCCGGCGTCGGCCAGAGCCCTCACCTCACGGGCGCCTGGTTCCTGCAGCTCACCGGGCTGAAGATGACCCACATCCCGTTCCGCGGCGCAGGTCCCGCCCTCCAGGCCGCGCTCGCCGGCGACATCCAGATCCTGTTCGACAATCTCTATCCGAGCCTGCCGCAGGTGCAGAACGGCACGCTCACCGGTCTCTGCGTCACTACGCCCGAGCGCAGCGAGCTCGCGCCGAATTTGCCGACCATGCGCGAGAGCGCGCCGGAATTGGCGAACTTCGACGTCTCGTCCTGGTTCTCTGTGTTCCTGCCCAAAGGCGTCTCGCCCGAGGTGCTGAACGCGCTCAATCTCCAGGTCAAGGCGATGCTGGAGCGCGACGACATCAAGAAGCAGATCGCCGCCATGGGCGCCCGCACCGACTACGGCACTCCGGAACAGTTCGCCGCCTTCGTGGACGCCGAGACGAAGAAGTTCGCCGGCATCATCCAGAAGGAAGGGCTGCAGATGGACGTGCAGTAGGCGCGGCCACGATCCGTAGGGCGGATCAGCGAAGCGCAATTCGCCTTCTTTGCTGTTCCAGCGCGGTGGCGATTAGGCTTCGTCAATCCGCCCTATGCAGTGTCTGCAGATGGACGTGCATCAGCTCTCACCTCCCTCATTGCGACCGTAATGGAGCAAGCCAGACTGTCTTTGCGGAAACATCCTGGATTGCTTCGTCGCAAGAGCTCCTCGCAATGACGTGGTGAGAGTTCAAAGCTTGCCAAAACAAAAACCCCGCGGCTTTCGCCGCGGGGTTTTCTCTTTCACGTCGAGCGCCGCTCAGTGCGCCAGGATCGCCAGCAGCAGCAGGGCCACGATGTTGGTGATCTTGATCATCGGGTTCACCGCGGGGCCCGCCGTGTCCTTGTAGGGATCGCCGACGGTGTCGCCGGTCACCGCCGACTTGTGGGCATCACTGCCCTTGCCGCCGAAATGACCGTCCTCGATGTACTTCTTGGCGTTGTCCCAGGCGCCACCGCCCGAAGTCATGGAGATCGCGACGAACAGACCCGTCACGATCACGCCGAGCAGCATGGCACCGACGGCCGAGAACGCCGCCGACTTGCCGACCGCGCCGCCGCCCGCGATGAAGTAGATCACGAAGTAGACGACGATCGGCGACAGCACCGGAAGCAACGATGGGATGATCATCTCCTTGATCGCCGCCTTCGTCAGCAGGTCGACCGCCTTGCCGTAATCAGGCTTGTCGGTGCCCTGCATGATGCCCGGCTTCTCGCGGAACTGGCGCCGAACCTCCTCGACGATCGCGCCGGCCGCACGGCCCACCGCGGTCATGCCCATCGCACCGAACAGATACGGCAACAGGCCGCCGAACAGCAGGCCCACCACGACGTAGGGATTGTTCAGCGAGAAGTCCGGATTGACACCGGCGAAGTAGGCGTGGTGCGCGGAGTCGGCCACGAAGTATTTGAGGTCCTGATTGTAGGCCGCAAACAGCACGAGTGCACCGAGACCGGCGGAACCAATCGCATAGCCCTTGGTCACCGCCTTGGTGGTGTTGCCGACCGCGTCGAGCGCGTCGGTCGACTTGCGCACCTCCTTGGGCAGGCCCGCCATTTCGGCAATGCCGCCGGCATTGTCGGTAACCGGGCCGAAGGCGTCGAGCGCGACGATCATGCCGGCCAGCGCCAGCATGGTGGCAGTCGCGATCGCGATGCCGAACAGCCCGGCGAGGCTGTACGTGACCAGGATGCCGGCGATGATCACGATCGCGGGCAGCGCGGTCGCTTCCATCGAGACGGCGAGGCCCTGGATGACGTTGGTGCCGTGGCCGGTCACCGAGGCCTGCGCGATCGACTTCACCGGACGATAGTCCGTGCCGGTGTAGTATTCGGTGATCCAGATGATCAGCGCGGTGACGACGAGGCCGACCACGCCGCATTCGAACAGCGCCATGCCGGTGTAGTCGACGCCCTCGAGCTTGCCGAACCCGATCAGGGTGTAGATCACGCCACCGATGCCGATCAGCGACAGGATGCCGGTTGCGATCAGGCCCTTGTAGAGCGCGCCCATGATCGACTGGCTCGGCCCGAGCTTGACGAAGAAGGTGCCGATGATCGAGGTGATGATGCAGATGCCGCCGATCGCGAGCGGCAGCGTCATCATGTTGGAGAGGATCGACGTCTTGGCGAAGAAGATCGCCGCCAGCACCATGGTGGCGACCGCGGTCACCGCGTAGGTCTCGAACAGGTCGGCGGCCATGCCGGCGCAGTCGCCAACGTTGTCGCCGACGTTGTCGGCGATCGTGGCCGGGTTGCGCGGATCGTCCTCGGGGATGCCGGCCTCGACCTTGCCGACGAGGTCGCCGCCGACGTCCGCACCCTTGGTGAAGATGCCGCCGCCGAGACGGGCGAAGATCGAGATCAGCGAGGCGCCGAAGCCGAGCGCCACCAAGGCGTCGACCACGGTGCGGCTATCGGGCGCCAGCTTCAGCGAATGAACCAGGAAGCCGAAATAGAGGGTCACGCCCAAAAGCGCGAGACCCGCGACCAGAAGGCCGGTGATCGCGCCCGCCTTGAAGGCGAGCTCGAGGCCGCCGGCAAGCGAGGTCGTCGCGGCCTGGGCGGTGCGCACATTGGCGCGGACCGAGACGTTCATGCCGATGAAGCCCGCCGCGCCGGACAGGATGGCGCCGATGGCGAAACCGATCGCGACATACAGACCGAGGAAATAGGCAAGCAGCACGAAGATGACGATGCCGACGATGCCGATCGTGGTGTACTGGCGCCGCAAATAAGCCTGTGCGCCTTCAGCGACGGCACCTGCAATTTCCTGCATGCGCGGCGACCCCGCATCCGCGCTCAACACCGAAGACGTCGCCCAAATCGCGTAGACGACGGAAAGCACTCCGCAGAGCACTATCAACCATAATGCTGTCATGTGATGTTTGCCTCAGATCCTTGATGTACCCCCGGCGCCTTTTGTTGTCCGTTGTGCGGTGCGGCGCCTTGATTTCGAACAAAGCCGCCCCTTGCCCAAAAGGGGCGGCTTCAGTCGGCGGCGAGCTTGCCAAAATCAAATTGAGGGTGCAACGCCGGATAACGCCGAAAAGGCCGATCTCGGCAGGTATTTAGGACGACGTGCCGAGAACCAAGATGCCGGTTTGGAGCAATTCCTAGAAGTGGCTGTACGAAAGCCGCTTCAGGACCAAGTCCCGGCCCTGCCCGTCCAGGAAGCGGGGCCTCTCGTTCCCCGCGACGATCGTGCCGATCGCAGTGACGGCAAGGCCGGCCGCCCGCCCCGCCGCAATCAACGCATCGACGCCTGCGGGCGAAGCGGTGCACAGCACCTCGTAATCGTCGCCCCCCGCGAGCAGCGTCTCGACACCAACGACGTTGCGGGCGATCAGGCTCGCTGCCGCAGCCGACAGCGGCACGCTCGCCACCTCGACCGTGGCCGAGACGGCGGAGGCCGCACAGAGCTTCGCCAGATCGCCGGCGAGGCCGTCGGAGACGTCCATCGCCGCGGTCGCATGATCGCGCACGGCGTGCGCCAATACATTGCGCGGCTGCGGCACGCGATAGCGCGAGACCAGGGCGTCGATGGCGGCGGGATCGTCCGCGAGGGCCGCCGCAGCGGCGCCACCTTTGAGCACGTCGAGGCCGAGCGCGGCATCGCCGATCGTGCCCGTCACCAGGATGCGGTCGCCCGGCCGGGCACCGGTGCGGCCGACCATCCGCCCTTTCGGCACGCGGCCGAAGGCGGTGATCGAGATCATCTGCGGCCCCGGCGTCGAGACCGTGTCGCCGCCGAGCAGCGGACAAGCATATTCTCTGGAGTCTTCGCCTAGCGCGTCCGCAAACGGCCGCAGCCAGCCGTCCTCCTTGCTGCGCAGTGCCAGCGTCAGCACGAAGCCGGCCGGCGTTGCGCCCTTGGCGGCGAGGTCGGACAGGTTCACCCGCAGCGCCTTGCGCGCGATGGTGTCAGGCGGATCCTCGGCAAAATAATGCACGCCCTCGACCACGGCATCGGTGGTGACGACGATGTCGTCGCCGGACGACGACAGCACCGCGGCGTCATCGACCAGACCGAACGCACCGGGGTCGGTCGCCAGCGGCTTGAAATAGCGCGCGATGAGGGAGTCTTCGGGGGAGGGATTGTGCGGAGTGGTCATCGGCTCGATCCGTCATCTCCCCGTCATTGCGAGCGAAGCGAAGCAATCCGGACTGCCTCTCAGGCAACAGTCTGGATTGCTTCGTCGCTACGCTCCTCGCAATGACGATCCCAAACTACCCCCGCCCGAACTCGTCGCCGCGGAACTGGCGGCCGATCTGGTCGAGCACGGCATTGACCATGCCGGTCTCCTCGCGGTCGACGAAGGCGTTGGCGACATCGACATATTCGGAGACGACGACGCGGCCCGGCACGTCCTTGCGATGTTGGAGCTCGTAGGCCCCTGCCCGCAGCACCGCGCGCAGGATCGCCTCGATCCGCTTCAACGGCCAACCCTTAGACAGCGCCTCGTCGATCAAGGGATCGAGCTTTTTCTGATCGCGCACGACGCCGGAGACGACGTCGCGGAAGAACGCGGCTTCGGCCGGCAGGTAAGTCTCGCCCTCGACCTCGTTGCCGAGCCAGTGGCTCTCGAACTCGGCAAAGATGTCGTTGATGCCGGCGCCGGCGATGTCCATCTGGTAGAGCGCCTGAACGGCCGCGAGCCGCGCGGCACCGCGCCGGTTCGCCTTCTTCTCCGCAGCCGCCGGTTTCCTGGGATCAGCCATAGCGTCAAGCCCGCGCCAGGCGGCGCTTGATGCGCAGCATCGCGAGCGCCGCGCGTGCGGCATCGCCGCCCTTGTTGAGCTCGCTGGCGCGCGCCCGCGCCCAGGCCTGGTCCTCGTTGTTGACGGTGAGGATGCCGTTGCCGAGCGGCAGTTTTCGCGCAACCGCAAGATCCATCAAGGCGCGCGAGGATTCCTGCGAGACGATCTCGAAATGGATGGTGTCGCCGCGGATGACGCAGCCGAGCGCGATCACGGCGTCATAGGGCTTGCCGTTCGCCGCAGCAGCATCCACCGCAATGGCCACCGCCGCCGGGATCTCCAGCGCGCCGGGAACGGTGATCACGTCATGGGTCAGGCCCGCCGCCTTCAGCTCTGTGACCGCGCCGTCCAGAAGCGCGTCCTGGAGGTCGTCGTAAAACCGCGCCTCCACGACAAGCGCGCGGGCGCCGGAAATGTCGGTCTGGTCCTTCAGGGGTGCGCGCCGCGCGTCTGCCATGGTCAACCTATTCTGTCATTGCCGGGCTTGACCCGGCAATCCATCGGGCAAGCCCCTCTTAAGAGGATGGATGCGCGGGTCAAGCCCGCGCATGACGACTTTATGCGCCGTCACTTCATTTCGGTCAGCCGCGCCGCATAGCGGGCCATCAGATCGACCTCGATATTGACCTCAGAGCCGGCCTTCCAACCACCGATCGTGGTGACTTCAAGCGTGTGCGGGATGATCAGCACAGAAAAGGTCACGTCCTTGACCGTATTGACCGTCAGCGAGACGCCGTCGAGCGTGATCGAGCCCTTGGTGGCGATGAACCGCGCCAGCTCCCGTGTGGTCGACAGCTCGAACCGTGCCATGTCTGGCAGGTCCTCGCGGCTGACGATGGTCGCGATGCCGTCGACATGGCCGGCGACGATATGGCCGCCGAGCTCGTCACCGATCTTGAGCGCGCGCTCGAGGTTGAGCCTGGTGCCCAGCTTCCAGTGCTTCGCCGTGGTCAGCGCCAGCGTCTCGGCCCCTGTATCGACCTCATACCAGGTCTTGCCATCTGCGACGCCGGACCCAACCACCGTCAGGCAGACGCCGTTGCTGGCGATCGAGGCGCCGTCGGCGATGGTGGTCTGATCATAGCGGCAGGCGATGCGCAGCCGGTGCAGCTGCCCCTGCGCCACGGGCGTAAAGCTGACGATCTCGCCGATATCGGTGACAATGCCGGTAAACATTACGCGCGCTCGTAGATGGTGAGACTATCCTTGCCGAATGTCTCGCTAGCATGAACCTTGTAGGCCTGCGACTGCGCGATTTTCGACAGGGGCAATGCATCGAGCGCATCGACGCCGCCACTGCCCACTGCTTCCGCGCCGCGGAACAGCCAGATCTCGTCGACCAGGTCGGCCGCGACGAACGAAGCCGCAACGCGGCTGCCGCCTTCGACCATCAGCCGCGTGATGCCCTTCCCGGCCAGCGCACGCAGCACCGCCGGAAGATCGAGCCCGGATGCACCGCCAGAATGCACGCGCATGATTTGCGCACCGACCGCACCGAGGCGGGTCGCGGCCGCCGCTTCCGCCAGCTCGGAAGCGATCACCCAGAGCGGCGTCTCGCGCGCGGTACGCGCAAGTTGGCTCGCGCCGGGGATGCGCAGGCTCTGATCGAGCACCACGCGGACCGGCGAGCGCGCCGCCATGCCCGGCAGGCGGCAGGTGAGAAGCGGATCGTCCGCCAGCACCGTGCCGATGCCGACCAGGATGGCATCGCTCTGCGCGCGGAGCAGATGGACACGATTGCGCGCCGCCTCCCCCGTGATCGCGACCGGCTTGCCGCCGGCGGCGCCGATCTTGCCGTCGAGCGAGACCGCGAGCTTCAGGATCACATGCGGTCGGTGATCCCTGATGCGCCGGAAATGCCCGGCGTGGTCGAATGCGGCTTCCGCCGCGCACAGGCCGACATCCACCGTAATCCCCGCGGCGCGCAGGCGCGCATGGCCTTGGCCTGCGACCTCCGGATTGGGATCCTCGATCGCCGCCACCACCCGCTTGATGCCGGCTGCAATGATTGCATCGGCGCAGGGCGGCGACTTGCCGAAATGCGAGCACGGCTCCAGCGTGACGTAGAGCGTGGCGCCACGTGCCGCCTCACCTGCCCGCCGCAACGCCTCCGGCTCGCCATGCGGCCGCCCGCCCGGTTGCGTCCAGCCACGCCCCACGATGACGCCGTCCTTGACGATGACGGCGCCGACGGCCGGGTTGGGCCAGGTCCGCCCCTGCCCGCGCTTACCCAAGGCCAGCGCCAGCTCCATGAAGCGGCGATCGGCATCCTTGGCCTCGCGGGCCTTCTGCGCGAACTGATCCTCCAGGATACGGAAGATCATTTGCGGATCGCGGCGAGCCGCGCTTCCTCCTCGCCGGAGAGTTCGCCGAGCACGTCAGCGAAATCCTTGGCCTCGCGGAAATTGCGGTAGACCGAGGCGAAGCGGACATAGGCGACGTCGTCGAGCGTGCGCAGATGCTCCATCACGGTCTCGCCGATCACCTCGGAGGAGATCTCGGCCTCGCCCCCGGTCTCGAGCTCGCGCACGATGGTGGAGACCATCTTCTCCACCCGCTCCGGCTCGACCTGCCGCTTGCGCAAGGAGATCTGCACCGAACGCATCAGCTTGTCGCGGTCGAACGGCACGCGGCGGCCGTTGCGCTTGATCACCGTGAGCTCGCGCAGTTGCACGCGCTCGAAGGTGGTGAAGCGGAAATTGCAGGCGACGCACACACGCCGCCTGCGGATCACGGAAGAGTCCTCGGTCGGACGCGAGTCCTTTACCTGCGTATCGAGACTGTTGCAGTTCGGACAGCGCATCCGCTTGACCCAGCCTTACTGATAGATCGGGAACCGATCGGTGAGCGCCTTGACCCGTTCCTTGATCGCGGCTTCCACCAGCGGCGCCTTGCCGTCGGAGGACTGCGCGATCGCGTTGAGGACCTCGGCAATCATGCCGCCAACCTGCTGGAATTCGGCGACGCCGAAGCCGCGCGTGGTCGCCGCCGGCGTGCCCAGACGAATACCGGAGGTGACAAACGGCGACTCGGGGTCGAACGGAATGCCGTTCTTGTTGCAGGTGATGGCGGCGCGGACCAGCGCCTTCTCCGAGACGTTGCCCTTCAGGCCCTTCGGGCGGAGGTCGACCAGCATCAGATGGTTGTCGGTGCCGCCGGAGACGATGTCGAAGCCGTGGCCCTTCATCGCTTCGGCCAGCGCCTTGGCGTTCTCGACGACGTTCTTGGCATAGACCTTGAAGTCGGGACGCAGCGCTTCACCGAAGGCGACCGCCTTCGCCGCGATCACGTGCATCAGCGGGCCGCCCTGCAGCCCCGGGAAGATCGCCGAGTTGAACTTCTTAGTCAGCGTCTCGTCATTCCACAGCATCAGGCCGCCGCGCGGGCCGCGCAGCGATTTGTGCGTCGTGGTGGTGGTGATGTGCGCATACGGCACGGGCGAGGCATGCACGCCGCCGGCGACGAGGCCGGCGAAGTGCGCCATGTCCACCAGCAGATAGGCGCCGACGCTGTCGGCGATCTCGCGGAAACGCTTGAAGTCCCAGGCGCGCGAATAGGCCGAGCCGCCGGCCACGATCAGCTTCGGCTTGACCTGTTCGGCCTGCTTGGCGACCGCATCCATGTCGATGATCTGGTCCTCGCGGCGCACGGTGTAGTGCACGGCCTTGAACCATTTGCCGCTCATGTTGACGGGCGAGCCGTGGGTGAGATGGCCGCCGGCGGCGAGATCGAGACCCATGAAGGTGTCGCCGGGCTGCAGCAGCGCCAGGAACACCGCCTGGTTCATCTGGCTGCCGGAGTTCGGCTGCACGTTGGCGAAATTGGCGCCGAACAGCTTCTTGGCGCGATCGATCGCGAGGTTCTCGGCGACGTCGACCCACTCACAACCGCCGTAATACCGCGCGCCCGGATAACCCTCAGCGTACTTGTTGGTCATCACCGAACCCTGCGCTTCCAGCACGGCCCGGCTGACGATGTTCTCGGAGGCAATCAGCTCGACCTCGTGGCGCTGACGGCCGAGCTCGCCCTTGATGGCGGCGGCGATTTCCGGGTCGGCCTGCTCGAGCGAGGCGGTGAAAAACGAATCGGGCGCGGAGGCGGTTTTGGCGAGGGTCATCTTGAGAATATCTCCACCGCCGCAGCCTTTTGGCGGGCTACGGGCGGGTCTGGTGTGGCGATCGGAAGCACGCGCGATCTACCACATCGCCCGCCCCCGGCCAAGCATTTGCGGGTCGGGCCTGATAATTATGCCAGATATGGTGGAGATTGGAGTTTTCGGCGGCCGGGCCAGGTCTGGGGAAATCGCCCGCCCGCCGCATCCGAAATGAGGCCGCTTCGGGCCTTAACTCCTCACGGCCGGAGCCGCAGGCTCCGGCAGAACCGCTACAGCCCCGTATACCCCGCCTTCACAGGGTCCACGCTGCCGTCGAGCTGGCGCAGATAGGTCAGGCCGCAGACCGTCAACCGGTGGGGGTCCTTCTCGCCGGCTTCCATCAGGGTGTTGAGGTAGTTCGTGACCTTGGCCCGTGCCTCCTCGCTGGCCGCGGCGGTGCGGTTGGCGAGCAGGTCATAGGTCTGCATGATGCGGTCGATGGCGGCTTGCATGGCACCCTCTGGTTCTCTTGAATTTTCGGAGTCTTGATCAGGCAAGCGCGCGGGCCTCGGACTGCATCTCGAACCGCGTGATCGCCTTGTTGGCGAGCCTGATCTTGTTGAATTCGCCGTGCTGGATCAGCTTGATGATGGTCTCGAGCAGGCGTTCGTTGGTGACGAGCGTATCGGGGATCGCGCCGGAGCGACGAAGGTAATTGGCGGCGATGGCGTAGGCCTCGCTCACGAGTTCCACGTTCATCGCCTGAAGCCCGCGCTCGACCAGCATCGCCCTGTCTCCGATCCGAAGGAGATAAGCGCGGGACACGGAACGGGTTCCTCGCAACCGCGATTTTTTTTCGCAATGCAAAAATGAAAACGCACCGGTCCGGGGGCAACTCCGGGCCGGCGCGTTTGGGGAAGTCAGGCACGTCTGGGGAAGGCTTGCCGGTCTTGTTGAGGGCCGGCTTGGCCTTGATCCCTTGGAGAAATCAGAGGCGATACAGGATCTGGTCGGTCCAGAACCGCTCGAGGCGATGCAGCGACTTGTTGAGGGTCGAGAACTCCTCGCCCGAGATGCCGCCGACCTGCTCCACCGTCTTGACGTGCTTCTGGTAGAGCGCATCGACGATGCGGCGGACTTCCTGGCCCTGCGGGGTCAGGCGGATGCGCACCGAGCGGCGATCGACGCGCGAGCGCTGATGATCGAGGAAGCCGAGCTCGACGAGCTTCTTCAGATTGTAGGAGACGTTGGAGCCGAGATAGTAGCCGCGCGTGCGCAGCTCGCCCGCGGTCAGCTCCTTGTCGCCGATGTTGTAGAGCAGGAGCGCCTGCACCGAGTTGATGTCCGCGCGACCGCGGCGATCGAATTCGTCCTTGATCACGTCGAGGAGCCGGCGATGCAGCCGCTCCACCAGAGTCAAAGCTTCCAGATAGAGCGACTGCACCGAACCCTGCTGGCCGGAGACGCGCTCTGCGGTATCTGCCGCAGTTGCGACGGCTTTCATCATGACACTTCCCCTGTTGTCGTTTTTATCGACACTTATTCGACGAAACTTGTGTCCCGCCTGATAGGTGCAACTTAAGGGGGGCGTTTGAAGATCGGCTTAAATAAGAGAATAAAGAGATCATGAATTTAAGACAGTGAATTGCGGATTAAGCCTGTGCCACAAGCACTTTTCGAAAGCCTCTATTGACCTTCGCAAGGTCCTGTTCACCCTCCGTCCGCCGCACCTGTCGCATTCCAGAACAGCGCCGCCCCGTTTCGAAACGCGCGCGTAACAGCTGTGGCGGAGCCGGCTGGTCAACGAAAACTTACCGCAAATTTTAGGCAACCAACGGTCAACCAAACGCAACACTCTCGTGTCCCGGACGAGCGCAGAGAAGCGGCGCGCAGAGCCAGGACCCCGATGTCTCAAAGCGAGATCGCAGAGAGATGGGCCCCGGCCCTGCAGCACGAAAGCATTGTTGATCGCGACGTTGTCGCCTACGGCGGCCGTTCGCGCGCGGCCATCCAGGCGAGCGCGAGATAGGCGGCGAGCATGAAGGCCTCGACGCCGACGACGATCAGGCTGCCGCCGTAGATCCCCGGGAACATCAGCTCGATCACCGCCATCGACACCACGGTGGTCAGCCACACCACCGCGCCCCACGGCGTTGCCAGCCACAGGCCGACGGCAGCGACAAGCTCGATCACGGCGAAGTAGACGGTCGCGGCCTGCCAGGCCATCGACTGGTTCTCGAACGCGTCGTCCTCGCCGCCGACGAAGCCGGTCACCTGCGCCCAGTGATAGAGCCCCTTCAGGATCGACAGCAGCGCCATCACCCGCAGGAACAGCACCAGGCGGCGGGTCCAGACATTGTCGTCGGACTCGGGCCGCTCCGACGAGATCGCCGCCACCGACATCGCGCTGTCCCTGGCGCTGTCTCGGGCGGTGTCCCTGGCGCCGTCGCGGGCCGCATCACGGGTGGAGATCTCGGACATGGGCCCCTTGTGGCTGCTTCGCCCTGCAAAATCAATCGGCTGCCATCCCTTGCGGCAGGTCAAGCCGCGGTGACGGGAACCGTGCGAGCTGGTATAAGAATAATTCCAGCCGGAGGAAGAGTGATGGCGATCAAATACGGACGTCCGATCGAATTGCGCGAGGTCTCGCGCCGCGAGGGCACGGCCGTGCCCCATGCCCTCGATCTGACCGTCCGCCCGCGCCGCAACCGCAAGGCCGAATGGGCCCGGCGCATGGTGCGGGAGAACGTGCTCACCACCGACGACCTGATCTGGCCGCTGTTCCTGATCGACGGCACCAACAAGCGCGAGCAGGTCGCCTCGATGCCCGGGGTCGAGCGCCTCAGCGTCGACCAGGCCGTGCGCGAGGCCGAGCGCGCCATGAAGCTCACCATCCCCTGCATCGCGCTGTTTCCCTACACCGAGCCGTCCCTGCGCGACGAGGAAGGCTCGGAGGCGACCAATCCGAACAATTTGGTCTGCCAGGCGGTGCGCGCGATCAAGAAGGAGTTTCCGGACATCGGTGTCCTCTGCGACGTCGCGCTCGATCCCTTCACCAGCCACGGCCATGACGGCCTGATCTCGGACGGCAAGATCCTCAACGACGAGACGGTCGCCGTGCTGGTGCGCCAGGCCCTGGTGCAGGCCGAAGCCGGCTGCGACATCATCGCGCCCTCCGACATGATGGACGGCCGCGTCGCCGCGATCCGCGAGGGGCTGGATCGCTCCGGCCTGTCGGACGTGCAGATCATGGCCTATGCGGCCAAATACGCCTCCGCCTTCTACGGCCCGTTCCGCGACGCCATCGGCTCGGCCAAGACGCTCACCGGCGACAAGCGCACCTATCAAATGGACAGCGCCAACACCGATGAAGCACTGCGCGAGGTCGAGCTCGACATCGCCGAAGGCGCCGACATGGTGATGGTGAAGCCCGGCATGCCCTATCTCGATGTGGTCCGCCGCGTGAAGGACACCTTTGCGATGCCGACCTTCGCCTATCAGGTCTCCGGCGAATACGCGATGATCGCGGCGGCCGCGAACAACGGCTGGCTCGACGGCGAGCGCGCGATGATGGAGAGCCTGCTCGCCTTCAAGCGCGCCGGCGCCGACGGCGTGCTCAGCTACTTTGCGCCGAAGGCGGCGGAGAAGCTGCGGACGCAAGTCTAGCTCCGCCGTCGTCCCGGCGAACGCCGGGACCCATACCGCGTGATCCATCGATGGTGCGCGGTGTCGGTCCCGATGAAGAATAAACTGCGAGTCTTCGCCAAACTCCTCCCTGTGGTTATGGATCCCCGCGTTCGCGGGGACGACACCGAGGATGTGGCGACGTTATCGGCACTCACCCCCTCAGCCGTCCCCGCCCCCGAATCGCCGGAATATTTCGGCTTGTTAATCCAGTTGCACCCTTGGCACGGGAAGAGCCTGTTCCCATGTCCTGGCTCGAGGGTTTTCCCCCTGTTTCCCCCTGGGAGGACGGATCATGTCGTACGAGACGGGCAATTCCGGCGCCTGGCGCAATGACGGCGGGGTGCAGCCGCACGCCTACGATCCCTATCTGCATCCGGAACTGTTCCGCGGCGTTGCGACGCGGCGCGCATTCGCGTTCATGATCGACATGGTCGTGATCTCGGTGCCGGTGATCCTCGGCTACATTTTCATCGCATTGTTCGGCGTGGTCACGCTCGGCATCGGCTGGGCGCTGTTCTGGCTGGCGTGGCCGGCCTCCGTGATCTGGGCCATCGTCTATTATGGCGCCTGCATCGGCGGCCCCTCGTCGGCGACGGTCGGCATGCGCCTGATGGATCTGGAGCTGCGCACCTGGTACGGCGCGCCGGGCTATTTTGTCCTGGGCGCCACCCACGCCGTGCTGTTCTGGGTGACGGTCTCGTTCCTGACGCCCTTCGTGGTGCTGGTCGGACTGTTCAACGGACGCCGGCGGCTGCTGCATGACTTCGTGCTGGGAACGGTGGTGATCAACAATTCCGTGCGCGCTCCCGTGGCGCAAGGCGCCAGGGGCTGGTGATCAAGGACCTGTCAACCAGGAGCGACTAAGCTGTCTGACCTGACCTGCCGAGCAGACCGATTGACCAAGGGCTTCCGTAGCGCGATGCTGAGACCCACTTCGGAGGCCCACGACGTCCCTTGACCCAGCACTCGCGCGACACCCCCCAATTTTACCTCACGGCGCCCTCGCCCTGCCCGTATCTGCCGGGCCGGCATGAGCGCAAGGTGTTCACGCACCTCGTTGGTGAGCGCGCCGGTGACCTCAACGACCTCCTGACCCATGGCGGCTTCCGCCGCAGCCAGTCGATCGCCTACCGGCCCGCCTGCGACCAGTGCCGCGCCTGCGTCTCGGTCCGGGTCGTCGCCAACGAGTTCAGGCCCTCCCGCAACTTCCGCAAGGTGATGGCGCGCAATTCCGACATCATCGGCGAGCAACGCAGCCCGGTGCCGACCTCCGAGCAATATTCGGTGTTCCGGGCCTATCTCGACGCCCGCCACCGCCATGGCGGCATGGCCGACATGACCGTGCTCGACTACGCCATGATGGTCGAGGACAGCCATGTCGAGACGCGCATCATCGAATACCGCAAGCGCGGTCCCGACAGCGGCCTCACCGGCCGTGGCGAAGAGCTGATCGCGGTAGCGCTGACCGACGTGCTCAGCGACGGCCTGTCGATGGTCTATTCCTTCTTCGAGCCGAGCCAGGTCAGCCGCTCGATGGGCACCTTCATGATCCTGGACCACATTGCCCGCGCCCGCCGGCAAGGGCTGCCTTACGTCTATCTCGGCTATTGGATCGAGGGCTCGAAGAAGATGGACTACAAGGCCCGCTTCCTGCCGCAGCAGCGCCTCGCGCCCTCAGGCTGGCTGCGCATCGACGCGCAGGGCGATGCCGCGTCCGAGCCGCAGGACTGAAACCCGTGGTTCGGCGTCGTGCCGCGCGCATAGGCATCCGCTTGCCGCTGGTGCGCTTGCTCTGCACCATCTCGTTGATAATTTCATCGCACATCGACGCCCATGCCTGTGAAGCTGGCCAGAGCGAGTATTTCGGCCGCTGCGTCGCGGCGACACCCGTATCCCCAAAGCTTCGCACATTCCTAAAGGAGTACGCGGAGCCGATCAGCAAGGTCGGCGAGATCGCCGATCTCTTCGCACCAAACGTTCCCTTGTTCGATAAGCCCGAGCCGGGCCGCAAGGTCATTCATACATGGCGGCGCCCGAACGCCGACATCGAATCCGACGCCCGGATCGAGGACGTACTTCCCGATTTCTATGTCGTGGCGGTGATCGTCTACGAGGGCCCGACGTCATGTGGGATCGAGGAGTACAAGCAGAAAGGACCGAAGACGACGTTAAAGGGCTATGTACCGAAAAGCAGCCCGCAAGGACTGCCGTCTCTCTGGAAGTTCAAGCACCTGAGCGGACTCTGTTAGCCCGCTACAATGTTGAGATGGGTTGAGCCTGACTTCGCACTGCCGCGATTCTCCGCGATGAATTTCAGCGCCGCGATCCCCGGCAGGAAGAAGTAACCGCCGCCGAGCGTCTGCGTGAAATGCTGCAGTGAAACTTCACTGCCGCTGGCCTGGCCGGGAATGGTGAAAGCCTTCGGGCACGGCTGCGACCCCACGATCGGATCATCCTGGCTCTCGAGCGTTCCAAATCGCCGGTTTTGCAGCCAGCGCTGGTGGATGAACTCGAACTGCCGCTCGAGATCGGCATTGCAGGCAATGAAGAAGATGCCTTGGCGGCCAGAGGCCTCGCGATAAGGCCGCCCACGCCGCAGCAACCGGTGCAGCTTGGATGACTTGATGCTCGATTGCACGTCGATGCCGAGCGAGTCCCGGGGATTGGAGCGGCGCACATGGGCTCCCTTGGGGCACATGAAACCGTCCGCGTCCTCGACGCGATAGCGGAACGCATCGGCGGCCGAATCCGACACTGGCACGCTCGTATCGCCTTTCCACGACAACGGAAGCCCGTTCTTCCTGCGCCCCATCAGCTTCTCGCCTGCCGAGACGCCGTTCGCCGTCTCGAAGTCGGAATGCGCAGCCTCAAACGCTTTAAACGCGGCCACGTCCTGCTCGAACTGCCGCACGGCAAGATAGCTTCCGTTCTGGGTGAACCGCCCGCTGGCGCCCGCCCATCCCTGCACATCCGGACAAAAGGTCAGCTCGTCGTATTCGTTGCGATAGCCCAGGATGAATTCGCCCGGCTCCACGAGCCGGTCGTCGTAAAAGCCAGCAGCATCCGCCCGAGCCTGCGCCAGGCTCTCGCCATCCTGATCCCTGAGGCCTCGGATCACCGGCTGCGCGAGGCCATCGCGGAATCCGAATGGCTCGCTCAATTTGCCGTCCCCGTCGAAGAAATCGGAATCCTCCCCGGCCTCGATGACGGAGAAGGCGCCCGAGTTGATCGGAGGCAACCGCGAGACGACGCCGCGCCCCCTCCATTCGGCCAGCAGGATGTGCACCACCTCACCGCCGCCGGGGCCTTCGCGGTCAGTCCAGGACCACTGCCGGTATTCGTCCCGCAACAGCTTGGCGCGCAACTCGCTGCCCATGCCGCTGCGGAACGGCGTCGGAAACGGATGTTCGCTGGTCTCCCGGCAACCCAGCTCCAGCAGTCCTGAATAGGTGAAGCCGATCGCGACGACGGAATCGACGTGCTTCTTCTCTTTCTTCTCCTTCTCTTTCTTCGCCTGCTTCGGCCTGCCGACCTGTTCCGCACTGACGATCAGGCCGGTGTCGAGCAGCGCCGCCAGCCATGCCCGCGCCAGCTTCGCGTTGCGGATCGTCAGCAGTCTGAAACGACTGGTGGTGAGCGAGCCGAATCCGCTCTTCAGCATGCCCTGGATGTCGTGGCTCTGCTCGGAGAGGCGCGGAGCGTGCTTCTTCATGTCTCGATGGCCCTCATGATCAGATCGTCGTTCTTCTCGTTGCGCTCGCCGAACAGGGCGTCGCGCAGTCCTGTGGCGAGGTTGATCTGGTCGACCGTCCGGTTGCAGGCGTCGAAATGGTAGATGTGCGGCACCATGCTGTCGCGTGCATAGGACTTGAATCTCAGCTCGCACTTCACGCCGCGGAAAATGACAAAGCGCGTCGGCGGAAAGCTGCGGGGATTTGCGATGCCGGGCTGTCCCTCCAGCGCCGGATCGCGCGGGCGAAGCTCGGTCCAGCGCCAGGCCAGCGTGGTGCCGACGGCCGCGCCGTTGATGAAGTCGTCGAGATAGCCGCCGAAATTGCCGTCATAGTTCGAGCAGAACAGATAGCGGCGGCCGCCGTCGATGATGTGCCAATGGCCGAAATGGATGCCGGGCGCGTTGCCGAGCCAGCCTTGCGTGAAGACCACCCGTCCGGCAAACGTCACGATGCCGAGCGCCACTCGGATGCACCACGCGCTCCACGATTGCGGACCGCGCAGCTCGGTGAGGCTGAACATGTGCTGGGTGCCATCGACCAGTTCGGCCTCGCATTGCTCGACCGACGAATGAATCTGCTGGGCGCGGGGAACGTCGTCTTCGAGCGGATGAAAGAATTGTTCGCTGAGCGCGGTGAAATAGCCATTGAGCCAGTAGAACAACGCGCCGATGCAAAGCACGGCCGCGACCGCGACCACGGCGATCACGGTGAGCTGTAGTCCCGTGAACTTTGGCAGCATCGGTTCGATGACGTCACGCATATAGGCCGGAGCCACCGCCTGGACCAAAGGAGCGAGAATGTAGGCGATGGCGCACGCGGCGACGGCCAAGAGCAGTGGCACGCCGATGACCCAGCCGCCCACATAGGTGGCCAGCGACGAAAGCGTCTCGGTCGGCCGGTCGAGCTCCTGCTGGACGCTGTTGAGCCAGCGCCTCCAGGAGACGAATTGCGCGGGCAGCGGCACCAGGAACAGCCAGACGAGGAATCCAATGACCGCGGCCGCCACCAGCGCGTGCCAGCTCATCGCCAGCAGGCATTCGCTCGTTTTGGTCACCGCGTTCTCGATGGCGCGCCCCACGCGACCCGGCTCCCCGAAGAACCAGTTATAGGCACGCGGCAGCGCCCAGACGATCCCGAGCGAGACG
>RXJC01000648.1 GCA_003963435.1 Bradyrhizobiaceae bacterium
CGCTTTGTGCTGCTCTCCGAGGAATTCATCGGCCTGATCGGCGCGCACACGGCCTCACGCTTCGGCCGCCCCTGGCACGAGATCGCGGAAGATTTCGCGCTCGATCCCGATGGCCGCGTCGCACAGGCGCTGGCCAGCCACGACACCTGGGCCGGGATCACCGTGAACTGGCCGGCCGACGGCGGCGAGCATCTGCCGGTCGAGCTCGCGGGCCTGCCGACCTACGATGCCGCGCGCGATTTCGCCGGCTTCAGGGGTTTTGGCGTCTGCCGCGATCTCGACGCGCTCAACCGGCTCGATGCGCTCCGCCGCTTCGAGACGCGCAGCGAGCCGCCGGCAGCGCACAGCGCGGCCACTGAGGCGGCCGAGCCGGAGCCCGAGCCGATCGCCGAGCCCGAGCCGGTGGCGGAGGCGCCGCCGCCGATCGCGCCGCCGGAGCCGGAGCCTTCGCCCGAGCCGACAGCCGAAGCCGAACCACCCGAACCCGAGCACGACGCGAATTCACATCCAACCGATCCGGACCTCCCCGTGGAAACGCCAGTCGAAACCCCACCCAATGTCGTGCCGTTCCGCCCGCACGGCGATGTCAGGTCACAAGGTGACCAGCGATCGCCGACGCTGACGCCGGTCGAGAACAGCGCCTTCAACGAGCTCGCCAGGCAATTGTCCGAACGGCTCGAGCGCGAGCGCGAGGCGATCGCGGCGGACAGCTCCGAGCAATTGGCGGAGCTCGGCGCTGAACCGCCGGCGCCGCAGCCCGAGCCGCCGCAAGCTGCCGCCGAATGGCTGACCGAGCCCGCGCCGCCGCCGCGCGGGATGAGCGCGCGCGACCGCACGCTGCTCGATTTGTTGCCGACGGGCATCCTGATCTACCGGCTCGACCGCCTGCTCTACGCCAACCCCGCGTTCCTCGCGCGCATGGGCTATGCCAGCCTCCACGCGCTGGAGGATGCCGGCGGGCTCGACGCGCTCTATGTCGAGCCGGGCGTTTCCTCGGCAAGCAGCACCTCGCAAGCCGGCACGCCGGTCACCATCAGCGCCACGGTCGCGAACGGCGAGGCGCCGCTGCCGACCACCGAAGCGCATCTGCATGCGATCGACTGGGACGGCGAGAGCGCGCATGCGCTGATCTGCGCGCTGCCGCAAGCCGCACCCGCTATCGCTGCGCCGCCGGTCGCCGCCGAGCCAATCATCCCCGAATCCTTCCCCTACGCGCCCGATCTCGAGCCCGCGGCCGGCGAAGCGGAGGCGGAAGATCTCGCCGCGATCCTCGACACCACGGCCGAGGGCATCGTCATGTTCGATGCCGAGGGCAACATCCACGCCTGCAACCGCAGCGCCGAGGCGCTGTTCGGCTATGACGGCGAAGCGCTGCTGGAGCAGAACCTGCTCACGCTGTTCGCGCCCGAGAGCCAGCAGATCGTCGTCGACTATCTCGAAAGCCTGAAGAGCCAGGACATTGCGAGCCTGCTCGACCACGGCCGCGAGGTGCTGGGGCGC
Source organism: Bradyrhizobiaceae bacterium (assembly GCA_003963435.1). Classification (GTDB taxonomy): domain Bacteria; phylum Pseudomonadota; class Alphaproteobacteria; order Rhizobiales; family Xanthobacteraceae; genus Bradyrhizobium. The sequence goes on from RXJC01000648.1 coordinate 1,501, forward strand.
GAGAAGAAGGGCGGCGTCCTTCCGCTCGCGATGATCATGGGGCGCACCCGGCCGGACGGGCCGAACTTCTTCGCCGTGTTCCGCGACCTCAGTCAAAGCAAGAAGGGCGAGAGCGAGCTGACGCAGGCGCGCCGCCTCGTCCACAGCGCGGCCAACGCCAAGGCCGACATGCTGGCGCGGATCAGCCACGAGATCCGCACGCCGCTCAACGCCATCATCGGCTTTGCCGAGGTGATGATCTCCGAACGCTTCGGCGCGCTCGGCAACGAGCGCTACGGCGAATACATGAAGGACATCCGCGCCTCCGGCGAGCGCGTCATCGCCATCATCGACGATTTGCTGGAACTGTCGCGGATCGAGACCGGCAAGCTCGACCTGAATTTCGCGAATTTGAACCTCAACGACCTCGTCGAAGCCTGCGTCACGGTGATGCAGCCGCAGGCCAATCGCGAGCGCATCATCATCCGCACCTCGCTCGCGCATGCGCTGCCGCAGGTCACCGTGGACGCGCGCGCGATGCGGCAGATCACTGTGAACCTGATCTCGAACTCGATCAGGCTGGCCAGCGCCGGCGGCCAGGTGATCGTCTCGACCGCCATGACCGATCGCGGCGAGATTTGCTTGCGCATCCGCGACACCGGCCACGGCCTTTCCGAAAGCGAGGTCGCCGCCGCGATGGAGCCGTTCCGCACCCCGCCGCCGGGGGACGCCGCGGACAATACGGCGCTGAGCCTGTCGCTGACCAAGGCCCTGGTCGAAGCCAACCGCGCCCGCTTCAACATCAAGAGCGCCGGCCACGGCACGCTGATCGAGGTGGTGTTCGCGCCGGTGGTGGCGGGGGCGTAGCCCCTCCGTCATTGCGAGAGCGGCGCGCTTCCTTACGCCGCGCGCACCGTCTCCAGGAACCTGCTCACCTCGATCTTCAGCCGATTGCTGTCGTTCGACAGCGACTGCGCCGCGGACAGCACTTGCGAGGAGGCAGATCCCGTCTCGGTCGCGCCCTGGCGCACGCTGCTGATGTTCGCGCTGACCTGCGTGGTGCCAGCGGCGGCGTTCTGGACGTTGCGCGAGATCTCGCCGGTGGCGGCGCCCTGCTGCTCCACCGCGGCCGCGATGGTGGAGGAGATCTCGGACAGCCGTTCGATGGTGCCGCCGATGGTCTTGATGGCGCCGACGGAATCCTGCGTGGCGACCTGGATGCTCGAAATCTGCTGGCCGATGTCGCCGGTCGCCTTCGCGGTCTGCTCGGCCAGCGCCTTCACTTCCGACGCCACCACGGCAAAGCCGCGTCCGGCCTCGCCCGCACGCGCGGCCTCGATGGTGGCGTTCAGCGCCAGGAGGTTGGTCTGGCCCGCGATGGCGTTGATGAGCTCGACCACGTCGCCGATGCGCGCGGCCGCCTTCGACAATTCGCCGACGCGGTCGTTGGTCTGGCCGGCCTGGCTGACAGCTTCGCCTGCGATGCGCGCAGAGGCCTGCACCTGGCGGCTGATCTCGTTGACCGACGCCGACAGCTCCTCCGCCGCGGACGCCACCGACTGGACGTTGGTCGCGGCCTCCTCGGACGCAGCCTCGACCAGCGTCGCAAGCTCGGTCGAGCGGCTGGCCGTCGTGGTCAGGGACGTGGCCGACGCCTCGAGCTCGTTGGCGGCGGACGACACGGTCTCCACGATCTCGCCGACCGCGCCTTCGAAATCGTCGGCCATGCGGATCATGTCGGCGCGGCGGCGTTCGGCGGCGAGCTTGTCCTGCCTGATCCTCTCCTCGGCCTCTTCCTGCGCCTTGCGCTCGGCATTGACCTTGAACGTCTCGACGGCCTGCGCGATCTCGCCGATCTCGTCGGGACGGCCGAGCCCGGGAAGCACGATGGCGAAATTGCCGTTGGCAAGCTCGATCATCGCCGCGCGCATCGCGCTCAGCGGCTTCGACACCGAGCGGCCGATGAAGATGCCGAGGCCGAGCACGGTGGATGCAATCAGTGCGATCGCGACCGCGATCCAGAACTGGATGCCGGCGCGCTCGGCCTCGTTCAGGCGGTCGGCTTCGATGCGAATGGCGTCGACGGATTTGGAGACCTGCTCGATGACGGGCTCGACCGCGGCGAAGGCTTCGGACATCGCCTTCAGCTCGGCCGCGAGCTTCAGCGCGGTCTCCATCCAGGCCGCGAAGTCGCGCTGGTAATCGGCGAGCTTCTGGCGGAGCTCGGCTCTTACCTGATCAGGAACGGTGGCGGCGTTGAGCCCGGCCGCAAATTCGGCGCCGCGCTTCTTGATGTCCTCGCCATATTTGGCGTCGCGACGCAGCATGAAATCCTTCTCGTGCCGGCGCATCATCAGCATGATCACCTTGAGAGAGGAGTCCTGAAGCTGGTTGACCTGGCTCTCGATGCCGTGGACGGAGGCGCGCAGGCGGCCTTCGAGGCCGGATTTCTCGTCGAGGCCGAGCCGCTGCCGCTGCTCGACCACAGCAGTGAAGCGGGCCTGATAGGTTTTCAGCGATGCGTTCATCGCCTCGATCCGCGCCGCCAGCTCGGGCTGGCCGAAGGCTGCGATCCTGCTGCGGAGCGTCTCGATGTCGAGCGCCACCTGCCGGCTAATCTCGACCTGGCGCTGGGCCTTGGCCGGATCGCTGCGCAGCAGGAAATCCTTTTCGGCCCGGCGCGCCTCGAGCAGCTCGACCGCGATCCTGTTGTTGAGCTCGAAGACGGTGCGCGCCTCCTCGGCGGCGTTGCGATAGACGCCCATCGCTTTCTCACCATAGAGGTGAATGCCGCCGATCAGGACAACGCCGACGACGCCGATCACGCCGATCGCCGTGATCTTGTGGGTGAGACGAAGAGAGAAAAGCCGCATCTGACGAAAGACCCAGGGGTGGCAGATACGGTTGATGAAGCGATAATGCGTCAAAGCTTCCGTTAATTTGCAGGCACGTACAAATACGTGTATTTGTCAAAATGCTCGCCTCTATGCACGTTTGAGTGCACAAACCGGTCTCCAAAAAGAAACACGGCGCCTTGCGGCGCCGTGCTTGGCGATGTCGAGGCCGGCCGTTGCGGATCGGCTCAGCTGTAGATCTCGAACAGGCCGGCGCCGCCCTGGCCGCCGCCGATGCACATCGTCACCACGCCCCACTTGGCCTTGCGCCGCGCGCCTTCCTGCAGCAGGTGGCCGGTGAGACGGGCGCCGGTCATGCCGAAGGGATGGCCGATCGCAATCGAGCCGCCGTTGACGTTGTACTTGGCCGGGTCGATGCCGAGCTTGTCGCGGCAATACAGGCACTGGCTGGCGAACGCCTCGTTGAGCTCCCACAGATCGATGTCGTCGATCTTGAGGCCGGTGCGCTTCAGGAGCTTCGGAATCGCGAACACCGGGCCGATGCCCATCTCGTCCGGCTCGCAGCCGGCGGTGGCCCAGGCCACGAAGCGGCCGAGCGGCTTGAGGCCGCGCTTCTCGGCATCCTTGGCTTCCATCAGCACCACGGCGGCGGCGCCGTCCGAAAGCTGGCTGGCATTGCCGGCGGTGACGAACTTGCCCGCGCCCCTGACCGGCTCGAGCTTTGCCAATCCTTCCAGCGTGGTCTCGGGGCGATTGCATTCGTCGCGGTCGACGACGTAGTCGACGATCGATTCCGCCTTGGTCTGCTTGTCGACCACCTTCATCTTGGTCTTCATCGGGACGATCTCGTCCTTGTACTTGCCGGCCTGCTGCGACGCCGCCATGCGGCGCTGCGATTCCAGCGAGAACTCGTCCTGATATTCGCGGCTGAGCTTGTAGCGCTCGGCGACGATGTCGGCGGTGTCGATCATCGCCATGAAGATGTCGGGGGCGACCTTGAGCAGCTCCGGATCGACCGATTCCTTCGGAGTGCCGCCGCCGGGTATCGAGATGCTCTCGACGCCGCCGGCGACGATGCAGTCGGCGCCGTCGGAGCGGATCGAGTTGGCGGCCATCGCGATGGTCTGCAGGCCCGAGGAGCAGAAGCGGTTCACCGAGACGCCGGCGGTGGTCTTCGGCAGGCCGGCGAGCAGCGCCGCCTGACGGCCGATGTTCGGCGCGCCGTGGGCGCAATTGCCGAGATAGCAATCCTCGACATAATCTTTCTCGACGCCGGCGCGGTCGACCGCGTGATGAATGGCATGGGCCGCGAGTGACATCGGCGGCGTGATGTTGAACCCGCCGCGGCCGGATTTTGCCAGGCCTGTGCGCGCATAGGAAACGATGACGGCTTCACGCATAGTTTTCTCCCTTGTCGAACGATTTTGAACGGAGCGTGCTTGCGCCATTGGTACACAATGTTGGCAAGCGCGGGGAAAATAAAAACGCCGCCTCCGGTGACGAAGGCGGCGTTGTTCCGCGGGTCGGAATATCAATGTGAGCGTCACTCTATCCATACGTCATGCCCGGGCTTGTCCCGGGCATCCACGTTCTTGGTCATGCGTTGGGAAGGCGTGGATGGCCGGGTCAAGCCCGGCCATGACGACGGTGGGAGCGTGACTTAGAACGTCAGCGCCTTGGCCTGCTTGACCTGCGGCAGCGCCTGCACCTTGGCAAGCAGGTCGGCCGGCACCGCGCCGTCGACCTCGACGAGCGCGATGGCATCGCTGCCGGGCGCGACGCGGCCGAGATGGAAGGTGGCGATGTTCAGCTTGGCGTCGCCGAGCAGGCTTGCGAACCTTCCGATGAAGCCCGGCTTGTCCTCGTTGGTCACGTAGATCATCGACTTGCCGAACTCGGCATCGACCCGGATGCCCTTGATGTCGACGAGGCGCGGCTTGCCGTCGGCATAGACGGTGCCCGAGACCGACCGCTCCTGCCGCTCGGTGGTCACGGTGACGGTGATCAGGCTCTCATAGTCGCTCTGGGCGGCGCGGACGATCTCGTCGACCACCATGCCGCGCTCCTTGGCGATGACGGGCGCGGACACCACGTTGATCTCGCCCAGCATCGGCCGCAGCAGGCCCGACAGCACGGCGGAGGTAATCGCCTTGATCTTCATCTCGGCGACGTGGCCTTCGTAGGTGATCTCGACCTTGAGGATGCCGCTCTCGGTGAGCTGGCCGGCGAAAGAGCCGAGCTTCTCGGCCAGCGAGATGAACGGCTTCAGCTTCGGCGCTTCTTCCGCCGTGATCGAGGGGAAGTTGACCGCGTTCGAGATCGCGCCCGACAGCAAGTAGTCGGACATCTGCTCGGCGACCTGAAGCGCCACGTTCTCCTGCGCTTCGGTGGTGGAGGCGCCGAGATGCGGCGTGCAGATCACGTTGGGATGGCCGAACAGCACGTTCTTGGTCGCGGGCTCCTCGACGAAGACGTCGAAGGCGGCGCCGGCGATGTGCTTGGAATTGAGCGCATCGACCACGGCCTGCTCGTCGACGAGACCGCCGCGGGCGCAGTTGATCAGGCGCACGCCCTTTTTCATCTTGGCGATTGCGGCCGCGTCGATGATGTTCCTGGTCTTCTCGGTGAGCGGGGTGTGCAGCGTGATGAAATCGGCGCGCTTGAGCAGATCATCGAGCTCGACCTTCTCGACGCCGATGTCCTTGGCGCGCTCCGGCGACAGGAACGGATCGAACGCGATCACCTTCATGCGCAGGCCGAGCGCGCGGTCGGCGACGATCGAGCCGATGTTGCCGCAGCCGACGACGCCCAGCACCTTGCCGGTGATCTCGACGCCCATGAAGCGGTTCTTCTCCCACTTGCCGGCCTGGGTCGAGGCGTCCGCCTGCGGGATCTCGCGGGCGAGCGCCAGCATCAGGGTGATGGCGTGTTCGGCCGTCGTGATCGAATTGCCGAACGGCGTGTTCATCACGATGATGCCCTTGGCCGTGGCGGCGGGGATCTCGACATTGTCGACGCCGATGCCGGCGCGGCCGATCACCTTCAGCTTTGCCGCCTTCTCGAGGATCTTGGCGGTCGCCTTGGTCGCGGAGCGGATCGCAAGGCCGTCGTAATTGCCGATGATCTCGGCAAGCTTGTCCTTGTCCTTGCCGAGATTGGGCTGGAAGTCGACCTCGACGCCGCGATCCTTGAAGATCTGCACGGCAGCGGGCGAGAGCGCGTCGGAAATGAGGACTTTGGGTTTGGTCATCTGAGCTATCCGCTGATGAGATGTGTTCAGCTCGTCACCCGCGGGCTTGACCCGCGGGTCCATCTTTCTTGATGGATGGATGGCCGGGTCAAGCCCGGCCATGACGAGAATGAGTTGAACGAACTACTACGCCGCCTTCGCGAGCGCGGCCTTGGTCTCGGCAAAAGCCCAGTCGATCCACTGCGTCAGCAGCTCGACGTCCTTGGCCTCGACGGTGGCGCCACACCAGATGCGCAGGCCGGCCGGCGCATCGCGGTAGTAAGCGAAGTCGTAGCCGGCGCCTTCCTTCTCGACCAGCGCGACCAGCTTCTTGGAGAAGTCGGCCTGCGCGTCGTCAGAGAGCGAGGTGATCGCGGGATCGGTGAACTTCAGGCACACCGAGGTGTTGGAGCGGATCGAAGCATCCTTGGCGAGGAAGTCGATCCACGGCGTCTTCGCCTTCCAGTCGGCGAGCACCTTGGTGTTGGCGTCGGCACGCGCGATCAGCGCCTTGAGACCGCCGATCG
>RXJC01000667.1 GCA_003963435.1 Bradyrhizobiaceae bacterium
GACAACGTGCTGGTGGTCGGCTGCGCCACGGGATATCTCGCCGCGCTGGCGGCCAGGCTGGCCCGCCAGGTCACCGCAACGGAGTGCGATTCGGCGCTGGCTGCGAAGGCCAGGGACGCCTTCGCATCGCTGGGGCTGGCCAATGTCGCCTGCAAGGCCGCGGCCTGCACCGAAGGCGATCCGTCCGCCGCTCCCTATGACGTGATCATCCTCAATGGCGCTGCCGAGGTGACGCCGGAGGCGCTGCTGGGGCAGCTGAAGGAGGGCGGGCGCCTGGTCGGGGTGTCGGCCGAATCGAAGCCGCCGCGGGCCATGATCGTGACCCGTACCCACGGCGAATTCGGCCATCGAACCCTGTTCGACGCCGCCGCCCCGGTCCTTCCCGGGCTCGAACGGGCCGCCGCCTTCGTCTTCTGACGGCCCAAAGCCCGTTAAAATCCCGTTCTGAATCAGAAGTGTGGCCGGGATGCTGCACGTGAAGAGTTTCCACCGGGAACTACTCTGAGGTAGTTCCGTCGCGCCAATCCGCATCCTATGTTGCGGCGGGGCAACGACTCCACTCGGTAGACGGTAACCCAGCTCGCGGGCACGAGATGGGCGTTAGAATGAACGGAATTTCAGGGATGCATGGGGTGAAGCTCTTCACCGGAGCTGCGGTTTCGGTCCTGTTGCTGGCGCTTGCCGGGCCGACGCCTGCCTTGGCGGACACGATCGAGGCCGCACTGGTGCGCGCCTATCAGAACAATCCGCAGCTCAACGCACAGCGCGCCCAAGTGCGCTCGACCGACGAGAACGTGCCGCAGGCCCTGTCCGGCTATCGCCCGAAGGTCAATCTGACGGCGAGCGGCGGCTATCAATATCAGGATCTGCAGAGCGGCGTGGGCAGTAACTCGTTCCACGGAACCACCATGCCTCGTAGCGCCGGCATTACTGCATCGCAGACGCTCTACAACGGCAACCAGACTGCCAACAGGACGCGTGCTGCGGAGAGTCAGGTTTCCGGCGCCCGCGAAGCGCTGCGCAGCCTAGATCAAAGCGTGCTGCTCCAGGCCGCCACGACCTATATGGACTATCTGCGCGACGCGGCCACGCTCGAGGTCCAGCGCAGCAACGTGCGGGTGCTCGAGCAAACGCTCAAGCAGACCCGTGACCGCTTCAACGTCGGAGAGGTCACGCGCACCGACGTCGCGCAATCGGAAGCGCAACTGGCGGCCGGCCGGACGCAGGCTCTGACTGCCGAAGCCAATCTCAACACAACGCGTGCCGCCTTCCGTCGCGTCATCGGCAACGAGCCGACGAATCTCGCGCCGGGTTCGCCTGTCGATCGTTTCCTGCCCGCAACGCTCGCCGCCGCGGTCGAACTCGGCCTCGTCGAGCATCCCAACGTCACGGCCGCCATGTTCGGCATCGACGTCAATTATTTGCAGGTCAAGGTCGCCGAAGGTGCGTTGCTGCCAACGCTTACGGTTCAGGCATCGGCCACGCAGGCCAACGAACAGTCCTTGATTTCGTTGCGCTCGTTCAATGCCGCCGCGACCGCTCAGCTTTCGGTGCCGATCTATCAGGGCGGCACTGAGTATGCGCTGATCCGCCAGTCCAAGGAAAACCTCGCGCAACAGCGTCTCAACCTCGAAACGACGCGCGACCAGACCCGTGCGACCGTGGTGCAGTGGTGGGGATCGTTGCAGGCCGGCAAGGCGCAGGTACAGTCCGCGCAGGCGCAGGTGACGGCGTCCGAGATCGCGCTCAATGGCGTGCGCGAGGAAGCCAAGGCTGGTCAGCGTACCACCCTCGACGTGCTCAACGCGCAGCAGGCGCTGGTCAATGCGCGCGTTGCGCTGGTGACCGCGCAGCATGACCGGGTCGTCGCATCCTACAACGTCCTCGCCGCCGTCGGCCGCTTGGCTCCGCAAGTCCTCGGCCTTGCGACCACGGTCTACGATCCCAGCGTTCATTACCATCAGGTCCGTGACAGCTGGGCCGGCGTGCGCACGCCTGACGGGCGCTGACGTCCCGTAGTCGCCCGGTCGGCCTCGCCAAGAGCCGAAGCCGACCGGCGCTTTGCTTGCAATCGTCAAAATCCCTGACATAGCCTTGTCAAGACAATGCGGGTCGATTCGGCTCGCATCGATCCGTATGCGTAAAGCTTGAGTGCCGGGGGCAGGGGCGCACCGCTGCACGTTGAGCCGTGATCTGGGGACAAGTCGGGCCGCCGCGACGAAAATGGCGGGCCGCCCGTCCGGAACCGGCCAATCCCGTCGTGCTTGGTGTAAAACAACGCATGCGAGGGCGTTGATGATGTGGAGTCGGAGATGACGCAGCCTGCAAAGGTCACAGAACCCTCGATGGAGGAGATTCTGGCCTCGATCCGGCGCATCATTGCCGACGACGAGGCCAAGCCGCCGCCGGCCGAGACCGCCAAGCCCGAGAAAGCTGCAGTCCCCGCCGCGCCGCCAAAGCCGCAGGCGATGAACGACATTCCGCCATCCAAGGTCGCACCGGCCAAGCCGGCCGCCGAGAAGCCCGCGCCGCCGCCGGCGGCTAAGCCGGCACCGGCCCCAGCTCCGGCGCCTGCGGCGGATGCGTCGCCCAACAGCCAGGACGACATCGACGCGCTGCTGGCGGGGCTGGATGCGGCCACGCCTGCGCCCGAGGTCCGCGCGCCCGAGCCGGAGCCGGAGCCGGAGCCGGAGCCTGAACCTGACGTGCTCGAACTGACCGACGACATGGCGGTGGATCCGACACCGCCTCCGCCGCCGCCGAGCTTCCGCAAGGTCGAACCCCGCGACGATCTCGAATTCGCCGAGACGCCGCCGCCGCGTCCGACGCCGCCGCCGTCCTACGCGCCGGTTGACTTCGATGCCCCGCCGCTGCCGCCACAGCAGCCGATGCTGGCCCAGTCGACGGTCTCGGCTGTCGAATCCGCCTTCAACTCCCTGGCCCACACGGTGCTCAGCAGCAACGCACGGACGCTGGAGGACCTGGTCAAGGAGATGCTGCGTCCGATGCTGAAATCCTGGCTCGACGACAACCTCCCGGGCCTCGTTGAACGCATCGTGAAGGCCGAAATCGAGCGGGTCTCGCGCGGCGGCCGCTGAGACGGGCGGCGCCCCGATAAAGCCCTGCTCCCAGGCCATATTCGGCCTGCGGCCCGGGCAGGAAAGCCGTTTGCCGCTGAGCTTTCCGTTGACTTGACCCGCCCACGCGGCTTTCTAGCAACGCCATGATCGAGAAAAATTACCAGCCCGCCGATATCGAAGCCCGCATGTCCGTGGTGTGGGAGGACAGCCTTGCCTTCAAGGCCGGCCGTCCCGACCGCCGCGACGCCGTGCCCTTTACCATCGTGATCCCGCCGCCGAACGTGACGGGCTCGCTGCACATGGGCCACGCCCTCAACAACACGCTGCAGGACATCCTGTGCCGGTTCGAGCGCATGCGCGGCCGAGACGTGCTGTGGCAGCCCGGCACCGACCATGCCGGCATCGCCACCCAGATGGTGGTCGAGCGGCAGCTGATGGAGCGTCAGCAGCCCGGCCGCCGCGAGATGGGCCGCGAGAAATTTCTCGAGCGGGTCTGGCAGTGGAAGGCCGAGAGCGGCGACACCATCATCAACCAGCTCAAGCGGCTCGGCGCCTCCTGCGACTGGTCGCGCGAGCGCTTCACCATGGACGAGGGCCTGTCGAAAGCCGTCGTCAAGGTGTTCGTCGAGCTGCACCGCGACGGCCTGATCTACAAGGACAAGCGCTTGGTGAACTGGGACACCAAGCTGCTCACCGCGATCTCCGATCTCGAAGTGCAGCAAACCGAGGTGAAGGGTCACCTCTGGTATTTGCGCTACCCGATCGAAGAGAAGAGCTTCAATCCCGAGGATCCCTCGAGCTTCATCGTCGTCGCCACCACGCGTCCCGAGACCATGCTCGGCGACACCGGCGTTGCCGTGCATCCCGAGGACGAGCGCTATCAAAAGCTGGTCGGCAAAAACGTGATCCTGCCGCTGGTCGGCCGCAAGATCCAGATCGTCGCCGACGATTATTCCGATCCCGAGAAGGGCTCGGGCGCGGTCAAGATTACGCCGGCGCACGACTTCAACGACTTCGAGGTCGGCAATCGCCACGGTCTGCGCCGCATCAGCGTCATCGACAGGGAAGGGTGTCTCGACCTCGTCGACAACGAGGACTATCTGCGCGACCTCCCCGAAGGCGCCTCGCAGTTCGCCGAGGAGTTCCACAAGGTCGACCGCTTCGTCGCGCGCAAGCGCATCGTCGAGCGGCTGGAGAGCTTCGGCTTCGTCGAGCGGATCGAGCCGCACACCCACATGGTGCCGCACGGCGACCGCTCCGGGACGGTGATCGAGCCCTACCTGACCGACCAGTGGTACGTCGACGCCAAGACGCTGGCCAAGCCCGCGATCGCCGCGGTGCGTTCGGGCGAAACGAATTTCGTGCCGAAAAATTGGGAAAAGACCTATTTCGACTGGATGGAGAACATCCAGCCCTGGTGCATCTCGCGTCAGCTGTGGTGGGGTCACCAGATTCCGGCCTGGTACGGCCCCGACGGCAAGGTGTTCGTCGCCGAGACCGAGGAGGAGGCCGTCAGCCACGCGCTCGGCTATTACGTCGAGCAGGAGGTCATCACGGCCGAGCAGGGCCGCGAGATGGCGCTCGACCGCAACAAGCGTGAAGGCTTCATCACCCGCGACGAGGACGTGCTCGACACCTGGTTCTCCTCGGCGCTGTGGCCGTTCTCCACGCTCGGCTGGCCCGAAGACGCTCCGGAAGTGCAGCGCTACTACCCGACCAATGCGCTGGTGACCGGCTTCGACATCATCTTCTTCTGGGTCGCCCGCATGATGATGATGGGCCTGCACTTCATGAAGGAGGTGCCGTTCTCGACCGTCTACATCCACGCCCTCGTTCGTGACGAGAAGGGCGCCAAGATGTCGAAGTCGAAGGGCAACGTCATCGATCCGCTCAACCTGATCGACGAATACGGCGCGGACGCGCTACGCTTCACGCTGGCCGCGATGGCAGCGCAGGGGCGCGACATCAAGCTCGCCACCAGCCGCGTCGAGGGCTATCGCAATTTCGCGACCAAGCTGTGGAATGCGTGCCGCTTTGCGGAAATGAACAACTGCGCCGTGCCCGAGGGCTTCGAGCCGGCGAAGGCGAAGGAGACGCTGAACCGCTGGATCGCCCACGAATGCGCGCACACCACGCGCGAGGTGACCGAGGCGATCGAAGCCTATCGCTTCAACGATGCGGCCGGCAGCATCTACCGCTTCGTCTGGAACGTCTATTGCGACTGGTATGTCGAGCTCGCCA
>RXJC01000299.1 GCA_003963435.1 Bradyrhizobiaceae bacterium
CGCAACTCGTCCTTGGCGAGGCGCCCGACGATCGGAAACAGCAGCGGCGCATGGCGCGGCCATTCCGGCCCCGCCTGCCAGATGAATTCCGTCGTGCCGTCCTTCAGCGAGCACAGCTCGGCGCCGTGCGCCTTGACGGTGGCGGAGAGCCGGTCACTTCGCAACGTATGGGTATCATCGCTCATATAGAGATGTCCCGTTTGTAATCGACTTCAAGGGCTTCTCATTGAGCATCAAATTGGGTTCGTTCTGCCAATTTTTCATCGCCGGTCGATGCTGAGGCAAGAAGCTGAGCTGCTGCGCGACGGCGTTGCCTACGAGCTCGACACTCATAGCGCTCCAAAGCCACCAGGCGCCGCACCTGTTCCAGAGGCGGAGATTGCAGATCGAGCGCCTCAAGTAAGACCTTCCGTACAGCTGAAACTCGCAGCAACTGAGCCTGGGCGTACGCCATTTCCACTAATGCTGATCCTTCCGGGTAGCCGGGGCCCTCCGGTGCCAAGAACGTCACGGACGTGAAAGCCTGGACTTCAGGAGGATGAGTGTCTGCAGGAATGGACAGACCGTGGCGCAAGGCGTTGCGACTGGACCTCAACTTGCCGGCGGGGCTCTTCGGCCCTGTACTACGCTTGGCATTCTCTCGATTGGCTTTGATTCGCTTTTCAGTGGCCATGCTGGTGAGTGCCCTTCTCCTCTTGGCAAGACCTCGGGAAGTCTATTCCCTTGACCTCGTCAGCAACCCTCCGGAGATCAGCTCGCATCTCATGGCAAGACCCGGATGCGCTCACGCCATAACGCCTGACTTCAGCTTGCGCTTTCGCGGGCGAGTCTGCTGACTGCTGGCCTTCGAACTGCCGATCCGATTTCGCCTCGACCTCTTGGCAAGACCCCGGACGCTTCTCACCTGGCAAACTGCTATCGGCACTCGCGCTCGATTTCACCTCTTGGGAAGACCCCCTCTTCTGCATTTCCTTTTGCAATTTTCGTTGAGTGCGTTTGCGCGACCCCACAATGCTTTCTAACTTCAAGATAGTGTCAATATTGTTCTGTGTCGACCGACCCAATATTTCGGCGTCACTTATACCATACTTCGCTAAGTCTGATTGAGTCTTCTCGCTCTCTTGCTTGTTGAGGCTAAAATATCGGTCCGCTCTGTAGGCGGCCCCGTCTGTAGTGCCCTTAACCCTGCCTTCGCCAAGTTCAATCTCACGAAAGAACTGATGCACTGCCAGGCGTCGGCCGCCGCGGATAATCGCATTGCTAGCGGCTCGATAAAAGCGTTCATCCCACATGCTAGTGGCCAAGTCTTGGATGTTTGTCCAATCAAAAAAGTCGCTTGGCTTTTGTTCATCGATGAGGAACGAAACCATCTTCCAATAAGGACCGGGATCTTCTCCCTTTTGTAGGACTGGGTCGCTGAAAAGTGCAATGATGTGGCTTGGGATCTTGTTAGCTAAAGGGTGCGGAGCTTTCGCCTGCATGTCGTCTCGTGCTCGTGTTGTGATCCAAGTTGTGAGTGTCGACGAATCAATAACATTCCAGATCGTCTTATCTTTGAGATTGAGGTGTCTTCCCTTCTTTGCAGTAAACACGCTCGAGGTCAGGCAGCATTTTTCCTCTAGCCCCTGCTCTTTTGCGCGTCATTAGAACAGTTGAGTAAAACGCATAGGAGATGGCAACGCCTGCAAAACTCAACTGCAGGACCGCCGGCCAAGGACGAAGTGGTGTCGACGCAGATCAAGGATCGTTGAATTCAAGGTCTTGCCAAGAGGCAGATCGTCACATCGAACAACACACCGGACGTTTGGCGGAATTTCTGCAAATCAACTCAGTCAAAAACATAGAGGCTCACAACGCCATCGCAGCTCAAATGCCGGAGCGCCGGACATAAGCAAAGACGGCAACGGCGCAGATCAAGGACCAGTGACTTCCAGGTCTTGCCAAGGGGTTGAACACCAGATCGAGCACGGCACCGGATGCGCGCAGTTTCTGCGCATCAATTGGGTGAAAACCATAGGAGGGCGTGATGCCTTCTCAGATATATGGCCGCCGGCCAAGTGCGAAGACGATATCAGCACAGGTCGCGGACCAATGACTTCAAGGTCTTGCCAAGGGGTTGAACACCAGATCGAGCAGCGACCGGATGTTGGCGCATTTTCTAGACATCAAATTGGGTTAATACCATAGGAGGGGGCAACGCCTTTACAGCTCAAATGCAGGGACACTGGCCAAGTGCGAGGACGGTATCAGCACAGATCAAGACTAATGACGTCCAGGTCTTGCCAAGAGAGCGAGCACTTGATTGATCAGGACGCCCCTGTTGCGCTTGACCAGGAACACGTCGCGGGGACGGTTGATGTGGGTTTGCTTGATTGCATGATGCGCAGTTCTGCCCCAGATCGTTAGCTCATCGATTTATGTCCGAACTCGAAAGGCATTTGCTACCGCGCGCTCATGATTTCGGCCAAAGTTTCTCGAACGCTTCTTTATCGACCACGGACGCCCATTCTCGATGCGCCATTTGCGGATGAACCGGTTATTCACATACGGATCTTGCTTCAAGAATATCTCTATTCACCTCTGCGCTGTCCGCTTCGAAGAGAATGTCTCCTGTATCAAGGGGATCGGATAGAGGACCGGCAGGGATGAGCTCGCCGCGCCGGCCGCAGCCCTGGCCTTCGTAAGGTGAACGCTTCGAATTCTTCCCTGCGCACTTGGCGCTTGCTTCGAACTGTGGCCGGCGAGCAAATGGATCTACCAAGAGTTCGATCAGCGAACTGGCAGTGCGGGGGAGATGTTGTCCAGGTGGGCGGACAGCCTCGACGCCCGATAGCCCGTAGCAAGAGTACCAGACCATCCATGCCTCCGGAGACTGCGATGCGAGGCTAGGCAAGAGCCCTCAGAGAATCGAGGCGCTTTCGCAGAAATGAACGCACCATGATCTCGTCGGAAGTGAGCTTGGCGTACTGGCGCCTGAAATTCTGCGATCTTGGCCTCGATCATCTTCACGAGGTCATTAGGCATGTAGGCGTTCAAGACTTCCGGGTGCACATATCACTTGCGTGAAATGGCAGGTGTGTTGCTAACCTGCTTCGAGACACTTTCGATCGCGGCGACGACGTTGCGCTTTGCCTCGGCTTGGCTATCGCTTATCGCGAAGGTTTTCGCAGCCGAACCCCCACACCACCGCCGTTTTCTTCAATAAATAGGATGCCCGCTGCCGTAAGTGCAGTCAGAATTTTAGTCGTTGTCTCGGCGCGACCGCCTAGCGGCCCATCAGACGCTTCCAACCTCTTGATCGTTGGAATTGAGACCTTAGCAGCTGCCGCCAAGTCATCCTGAGACCAGCCCAGCAAAGAACGAGCAGCCTTAACCTGTCGAATTGATACTTTTGGTATTGACATCGCCAATCTTAAGAAGATACTTTTCGTATCATTGGAGCAAGCCTCTCGGAGTAAAGGTTACGTTCGTGCAACCGAATGCCAATCGAAAAATCGATCGTGAAACCTTCATTGATGGATCGGACGCTCAGATTATCATGGGTACCGATCACGGCCGGCTCGTCAGCCTTTGGAAATATAAACGCGCCGAAGGCCCGCCGCTCAGTCTCAGACATGATCTCCTCGCCCAGCTGGATAACATCACGAAGTATCTCCATCGAAGGATGTACGAGAGCGCGAGTGGTCACAAAGTTCAAGATGTCCGGCGCCCGATCCGACATCCGATCCACAAGTGGATGAAGGCTGACGTGGACGGGCGCGTCCGCGACACGGGCGCGATCTTCTTTACGCAATTTTTGCCCACCGGAAATTTTTCTGAGACGCAATTAGCGACTGCCCAAATGGCGCAGCTTCAGCACTTGATGTGGGTGACGGCTGCGCGGTGGGCGCTCTTCTCGATCATCACCGGAGACGGAAAGTGGTTCAGCATGACTGTCGCTGCCGATCCACTTTACCAGCATCTTTTGCTGACAGCCGAGAAGAAATTCTTGCGCTGCGTTCAGACCGGCGAGCCACCGCCAATTTTCGGCATCGAAACTCCGACAGCGAAGCTCCAGAATCAAGCTGATCGACACCTGCACCTGAAACAACGGGCAGCTTCCGTACCGTGACCCTGAAGCATCAGATTAGGTAAACAGAAACACCAATGGCGATCATGCCTCAGTCCAGCGAGCACATCGCTGTCATCATCGGCGCGCTTGCGCGGGTTCAAACTGCACTTATGAAATCGTACTATCCGGTAAGTAGCGGGGCATACTCGGAAACCCTCAGCGAAAACCAATCTTCAGATCGGCGGGCCCCGGACTACGACGCTGTTCGCAGAGCGTTCAGTCAGCACGGCATCGCAATCATTCAAACGACACGCATAGATCAGACGACCGGAAGGATGTATCTTACTACCCTTCTGGCGCACGCTTCCGGCGAATGGATGTCATCGGAGTTGCCAGTACTCGCCGAGGTAGATGCGCTGCACGAGATCGAAAAGGCGCTTATTGTTGCTCGCCGCTGCTCTGTCCTTTCACTAGCTGGGCTTGTCGGCAACGACATTGCAATGAAAAGCTCAACCCTGACAACAGACCCAGTTCCTGCAGCATGGATTAATTCGGGTCGTACTGGATGCCGACAAAACGCGTTGAAGCCCTCTGCCCTTCTTCAGGCACCTTCAACAGTCGAAAGTGGCCTTGCATTCCCGAAAGAACCCGCACGAAGAAGAAGCAAGGCTCATCTTGCGTTCGTTCGGCAACAAGGGTGTCTTATTTGTCAAAGAACCCCAGCCGATGCTCACCACCTGAAGTTTGCCCAACCAAGCACGTTGGGCCGAAAGGTCAGCGACGAATTCACAGTGCCACTTTGTAGGGACCATCACCAAGATTTGCATCGACACGGGAACGAGCGCGCCTGGTGGACCAACGTGCAGATCGACGCTTTGACAGTTGCGGCTGAGCTATGGGTCGAAAGCACAGCTCATTCGATCCCGCCGAACGCGCCATCTGATCGAGGGGAATCAACAGACAATGAATAGCACAGGAGGACGGGATAGCAGGCTAACCAAAGCTCCACCTCCCAATTCGATCCGATATTTTCGCCGGAAGGCTAAATTTGCAAGAGAAAAGTTAGGCCGCCAAATCGGAGTCAGCGGGGAGACAATTCGGAAACTGGAGAACTGCGACATCTGGCTCGACGCGGATCGAGCCAGAGAACTCGGTGCCGTCCTTGACATTCCATACGACTTGATCGGTTTCAGCTACGCACACGATGCCTACGCATGGGCCGTCAAGGCCCTTCCGGTTGTAGGAAAGATCACCCAGGAAGATGAAGTCAAATTTGCGGAGGGCGACCGTGATGTCGCAGGAGGCGCTCATTTTCCTGCAGGCTGCGTCGCTCTAGAGGTTACTTCCGGCAAAATGCGGGGCTGGCATCTAGTTTATCACGAACGTGAGCGGAACGCAGTGTCTCGAGACATTCTTCGCCGCCAAGGACAATGCGAAAAGTATTTGGTGCATCTCGTCAGTGGAACCACCTGGTGGCGACGTCTTCAGCAATCTTCGACGCAGGATCTCTATCACTTGAGCTCCCAGCATCTCGATACGATCTACGACGCGCGGGTCGCATGGGTTTCTGAGATTGTAGGATTCACGCTTTCAAGACACGATCTTCCCACGCGCGCCGAATTGAGTGGAATCAACCCTGCTGCTCCAACGTCGTAGGCACGTCGTCGGTCTATGATTCAGAAAAAATGCAGCAGCATGTCTTTCAAACAGGAGATATCGACGTGACTACCGACGAGGATAAACCGCCATCACTGAGACTCGTAAGCGAGAATGCCGATCGAGACATCCAGATACTTCATGCAAAGCAGCTGGCAAAGAGCCTCCTGGCTGATTTGGCTGCAGCGGTGCTAAGAACGGCAGCAGGAAGCGGGTCAGCGGCCCCCATTATGCCAATCGTTTTCAATCTAGTCGTTGCGCAAAGCAGGCTTGAAGAATTGAGCGGATCTCTCCTCTCAATCGAGGAAGAAAGGCAAACGTTGGCACTTCCACCGATTGAGGGCCGTCGGGGAGATTCAGATCGTGATTATCGTGAGTTCGAGTACTCGGCTGGTCTTGAAAAGGTCGTCAATGGTGCGCTTCGCCTTGCAGCCCATCAGATCTTGAAAGAGCGGGAGCATTTCGGTGGCAAATATTCGACATTGGCCATCGAGGAAGGCATCAAACTGATCGTGCGAGCGACCGCTCCTCGAGCAAAGCGCAGGCGGAAGTCGGGTAAGCCGGCTGTCGAGTGAACCGAGCCCGTACGGCAGCTTGATTTCTTCGAGAGGCCAATGCTTGCGGCACAGCCGCCGCGACCGGAACTCGCGTCAGCGTCAGCGACATCGCAACGGTTCCGCTGTTGGCGGATTTCCGCGATTTGGCGCTCCGGCATCAACTTCGGGCGTGTCGGTCGATGCCCATCCACGCTGCCGAAGGTCGCCTGCTTGGGACTTTCGTCCACAAGTGGATGGGAGCACGTTTGGATGGTCGCGTTCAGCAGACAGGCGCAGTGTACGAAGCCAAGTTCATGCTGCCCTGGAATTTCTCCGGAAAGACTGCTGCAGAAGAATATATAGCCCAGCTTCAACACAACATGTGGGTTGTCGCGGCCTGTCGGCTGTGCTTTCGATCATCACCGGTGGTGGAATGGATGGATATCACGGTTCATGCGGACCCGCTGTACCAGGACCTTCTCTTGACAGCAGTGGTGCTGCATGCAGACCAGGGAGCCCCCATCCTGTTCAATATCGAAACTCCACGGCCAAAGTCAGAGGCCGTCAAAGTCATCGACATTCCGATTTCAAGGCTGCCACCCATCTCTTCACGCAAGATGCAGATCGTGAGCACGAGAGCACGCAGGCCGACTTGAAAAATTCGAAGCACAATTCGCAGAGGCTCGTGCGGGAGCTGGTGCGGCGGCTCTTGCACAAGCTCAGGCTGAACTCGCAAACCCTGAGAAGACCCTGACAGAGGTCATCCGCCCGCCGTGCCCTCGGGAGGATGACCGCGCCTTCCGCAATGCTTCGCTAGCTTTGGTCTAGACATCGTCCTGTCCAGACTGGCGGGCGAGACGAGTTTTCCAAGGATGCCCTAAATTGACCGCCGGTCCTTCCGCCCGCTTCTCAAGACCACCCCACAGGATGCGAGCGTCCGCACTTTGGAGAACGCCTATCAAACGAGATTAGAGCATCTGCCGATCTTACCGATAATGAAGGCGCAGAGCCCTCTCACATGCCGGCAGCTTCAACTGCAATCAACCACCGACCCTTAACTGCATCCAGCGAGGTCGACCTACCAGGCGCTCACAGTTTGTCTGA
This sequence comes from Bradyrhizobiaceae bacterium, assembly GCA_003963435.1. GTDB lineage: Bacteria > Pseudomonadota > Alphaproteobacteria > Rhizobiales > Xanthobacteraceae > Bradyrhizobium. The sequence continues at coordinate 7,348 of RXJC01000299.1, forward strand.
CCATGCCGGCCTCGCATTTCCAAAGGAGCCTCCGCGACACCGAAGCAAGGAGCACCTTGCTTTTGTCCGAAACCAGGGCTGCCTTGTTTGTCCGTGGGAACCCGTGGACGCCCATCATCTCAGGTTCGCTCAGCCAAGATCATTTTGGGACGAAAGGTCAGCGACGAGTTCATAGTGCCACTTTGCCGGCCGCATCATCGATCGCTTCATCGCCACGGCGATGAGCGAGCCTGGTGGACGAACCTACAGATTGCTCCGCTACGATTGCCAAGGAGCTACGGGAGGCCAGTCCCGTGCATATGAAGGACCAAACGCTTCAATCTGTTGCCCGCCTGCAGCGACCATCGGAGGTGCGATCGCATGAATGCTTCCATTGATCGGGCGCCTCAAACGTTAGTCACCAGGTTGCCGCCGCGGTTGCAAGTTCCTCGTGCTCGCCGCAACTCTTGTTTGGAAAGGGCACGGACCATTTCACACGCACAGGGCGCTGTTCCAAGAGACCTACTGTTAAGGTTGAGCGGTGACGCCAAGCTCTGCGAAGAATGGCTTTACGTGTTCTGGAGGCCGCCAGTCGTGAATTTCGGGTCGAGAGGTGTCGGACCAAGGCGACTGGGTCTTTTCGTAAATCGCGCGCCCACCATATTTTAAGGAACGGCAGAATTGACCTTGCCGGCGAGAGAACCGGCAGATGCTGCACGAAATGAACTAAGATTGCTGCGGCCTATCGGAAGCCCCGCTCGTGGTGCCATTCGAGTCTCAGATCAGCCCGAAGCTGTTCGCGGCTTGGTGGATAGGCCCTAGGGCTTAGCCTCAAAGCCTAGTGGACTAAGGCTATGACGCTGGCCGCTCTGCAAACTCGATCAAGTCAATTGATCGAAGTTGTTGTCGTCACTGGTCAGCGGGTGGAACTGGTGCTCCCGCAACTACGGCTTCTTGCAATCGGTGTAGAACGTGCCGTTCCCAGTGACGATCCTCTCAATGCACTGACGGGGGTCGCGCACCTCGCCGTCGACGCTGAAGTAGTAGGACTGAGCTTTCAATACGAGGGCATAGCGACCGGGCGGCAGCTCGAGCGCGGGATCCTCGCTGTGCAGCTCATACATTTCAGGAGCGTCCGGGAGCGGCGATGCACGGAACGGATAGGAGAAGCTGCGGATAACTCCAATATCGTCGGCGGGATTAGGTGTCTTGGCCGTCACCCCGGCCGCGAACTCGCGTGCGACCTTGGCGATGACGCGAACCTCTATCCGTTCCGGCGCGTTGCTCGCAGCTTCGCGCCGGAACACAATGAACTTCGGACGGCCGTTCGGCAGGCCGGACTGTCCAGGAATCTTGAATGCCGCGGAGACTGCAACTCGGGCGTCGGGCGCACGTCCCGGGAGCAGATGTAACTCGGAGAGCTCCTTGTCGTCGACCAGCGCATACACGCCGTAATCGGTCGGGCGAACAGGTTTCGGCTCGTTCGGGACGGGCGGGGCGACCGCAACGACGGGCGTCGCAGGGGGCGGTGCCGGGGCCCTCTCCCGCACGCCGGGCGCAACATATCCAGCGAGCGATGCCAACCATTTGTGCTGTTGGACAGCAACCATGACAACGCCGATGACCAGCAACAGCGCGGCCGCCCGTGCCATCACCGTCCACAGCGAGTGACGCTCCAGGGGAGGAGCGTGGCTAATCTCGATGTCGCTGGGCAAGGTCACCGGCGCAAGCTCCCGAACCGTCACTTGGCGCCGCGGCGGCGGCTCCGGCGGAAGGGCAGGGTCTACCAGCTGTGGAAGTTCGACTTGCTGCCGCGAAAATTGTTCGACGCCCCGGATGGCGGCTTCTAACGCCTGTTTTGACTGCCGGACGTCTCTGGAATCGGCGTGAGTGAATTGCTCCTGCAACTTATAACGAGCTAGATCATAAATGAGCTGACGCATGTGCTCGGGATGGTTCTTTACCGTCTCGATCATGCGTGAGATAACCAGCGCGAACTGGACCTCGGCGGAGGCCGGCTCCGCCGAACCCTCGTTCGTGACTTTCAGATCTCCGGAGTTCATGTTAATCCAATTCGCAGTTGTCAAACTTTAGGCTCAGTTGCTTTCTTCTTACAAAGAAACAGATGCTCAGCTCCGCCCACCATACTTATTGAAACTTGCCTTCCCATAGTGTCGGTCCCGAATATGCTTCGAAGGGGATTCCGATCGGCACTTCAGACACTTAGGTAACTTTCCAAGCAAGATACAGACAGACTTATAAGTAGATTCTCGTATTTGGGAGAGCTGTCAATGCCGGTTGAGCTGCATGCGGGCAGCTGGCCCAGTCCGACGGATGCCACATCTTGCTGGTATGAGTGATCTTCCAACGTCGCTACGGCTGCAAATATCTTGAACTCTTTTCGCGAGGCTATTGCCATGGTTGATAGGTGCATCTCGCGACGTGTGACCTGGATCCTAATATGCGTATGCTTCCCAAATAGGTGATGCCTCGCCGCGCAAGAAGCAGAGGGCCATCCGCTGAGGCTACCGCTGCCTGTCAATCCAAGAAGCCAGCTCCGGAGACCGTCAATCCGACCGAGAGGCGCCTTCGGCGCTGCTGGACTGTGCGCCTTGTGGCCAGCTTCAACCCTCAGGAGATTTTTTTTGATGCCTTTCAAGATATCGTTGTTCGCCTGCATGCTCGCCGCACTGTCGTTTGCAACTCCAGCCAAGGCTGCCGGCAGCATGGATAAGTGTTTGGCCTCTGGCTTTTCGACCTCTTGCTGTTCGCAGGCGAATGCGAAGGGTTTGTTCGCTGGCGATGACACCAGCTCAGTTGCTTCGCGCTGGGACTTCCTCGGCAAGTGCAAAGCGCGTGAGGATCAAAAAGGTAAGAAGTAAGGAGGCAGCGTTGTGAGCTCGCTTGCCGCGCCGTTCGCAACCCCGCTCCCTTTAGAGCCAATGGGCGGCCCTCGATAGGGCCCTCGTGAGGGAGGGATTAAAGACTCCCGATGGGTCAAGCGAGGATAAAATCGGACTCGTGCAGCATGGGGTGATTGCCGAACGTGGCAACTAAATGCTGCGTGGTCGAAAAGTCAGTTCCGTCTATATAATAAAGCGACCCGTGCTGTTGATCGTAGTACATGATCTGCACGATGTTATGACCTCCACCCGTCGGGTCCGGTGGCTGAGGCGCATCAGTCGTGAAAACAAAATTGAAGTTGAAGAAGCCTGGATCGTCGATCTCTAGATGATCGACCCCTGGCGCAAAATCGACAATCCGATCGATCGCTGAGCCTGACACTGGATGGAACACGAATGTGTCAGAACCAGCTCCGCCGAATAAGATGTCGACACCTTGGGTATAGTTCGTGGTGCCGTCAGGCGCCGTGGTGATGACGTAGGACTGGTATTCGCCATCGAGAGTATCGCTCCCAGCGCCACCCCACAGCTTGTCATTGCCGTTCCCGCCGACGATGCTTGTACCGGAGTCGGCTGCGTAAAGGGCGGCGCCTGTTGTTCCTGTATAGATAAGGCTTTCGACATTAAACGATGCTTTGGCGTTGATGCTGGTGTATATGGTGTCGTTGCCGCCACCAGCCTGCTCGGTCGCATAGTCGCCAATATTGTCGAAGTAGTAGGTGTCGTTTCCCGCTCCGCCCGCTAGCCTGTCTGCACCTGCTCCACCATCCAGTACGTCATCGCCCGAGCCGCCAGAGATGTTGTTGTTTTCCGCATTTCCAATCCCCGTGAAGTTGACGGTCCCGAAGTAGGAAAGGGCCTCGACGTTGTTAGGCAACGCATAGTTCGCAAGACTAGTCCTGACAGTGTCATAGCCTTCCAAAAGAGGGGCTGGCGCTGGCGGACCGGGCACGTCCGGTCCGTGCCCGGGATTGTAATCGATGAAGCCGTCAAATTCCCAAACGACAGTGTGTTCATTGTTGACCGTGTAGGCATCGTTGCCATATCCGCCGAAGAGATCAGCTCTCCCGCCACCATCGTCCAACTTGTTGATGAGCCCATTGCCACTGATCGACAGCGAATAACTGTCGCTATGAATATTGCCAGTGAAGTTCAGTGGCCGCGTGCCGTCGCCGCCAGCTACAATCGACTCGATCTCCGAAGTTGGCGTGGCAACCCACGATACTTCCGACTGGATAGAGTCATGGCCCTCACCAACTTTCTCGATGACGACGTCGCCAGTATTGTCGACAAGATAGTAATCATTGCCCGGTCCACCAATCATCGCGTCAGCGCCAGGTCCGCCAATCAAAGCGTCATTGCCACCAAAGCCCAAGAGCGTGTCGTTTCCCCCGTAGCCGTAGATATTATTGACGTCGTCATTTCCCGTCAGAGTGTCGGGGTTGTTCGTGCCGTACACGTTGTAGACCATCTCAACCTCCAAGAGCGACACACCGGCCCATCGATCTTGGATGCTCAGTAAAACTGAGTCTATATGGAACTTATAGTTCGGTTGGTGGTCGGCGCATCTCTTGAATAGAGCGGTTGGTCAAGGGAGGCCGACCGTAGGAACTTCGCCCGATCACCGCCAGTTACCGGACAAATCAACTGGAGATCCGAACCATGATCCGCCATTCCATCATTATTGCAGTTGCTAGCATCGCCTTGGCCTCTACGGCGCTTGCTCAAGGCGGCGGTGGTGGAGGCGGAGGTGGTGGAGGTGTCGCGAGCAGCGGCGCAAGCTCCGGGGCGGCAGGAACCTCGAGCGCCGGTACCGCCGGAGGCAGGACCGGAAATATAGCGGTCTCCACCAACCCCAGCAGCGCACCTTTTTCAAATCCCATTGGACAAGGCACCGCTCCTGCGACTTCGAACGGCAACCAAAACAACGGCCAGCCCTCTTCTTCGACCCAGGCTCCGCAGTCTCCCACAACGACGGCCAAGCAGTCGTCGACGGCCGATACCGTCGCCGCAGAGCAAAACGCCGCTACGCATGGGACAAATATCGCATCTCCAAACAGCGCAGCGGGCGCCGGCGCAGTAGGAGCACCGGGTGTCGGCGTTGGCCATGCTGCGAATGGTCAACCGATCGGCGCGCCAGGATCCGGATTAGGCTCGCCCGAACAGTCCATCGGTTCGGGAAGCAAGTAGACCAATCGCGATGTCAACGCCCGCTCGGCGGCAGGCCTTCTGCAGTTTGGTGAGGGAAGCGAACGGACCTCGAACAGGTTGTGAATGAGCAGCACAAACCGAAAACGGAGTTCGCGCGCTCAGGCCAAGAGTCCTCAGGGAGTAGGCGTAGCCGGGCAGTTTGACATGCTGAGACGGTAGGTTAGCATCGGATTGCGCAATTCCCAGTTCCGCCCGAAGGCCGCTGGCCTGCCATTGCCCAAGCCCGGCCCCGTAGTTCAGCGGTCAGAGGCGATCCTTCCAAGCAATGATTAAAGCCAGTGGGCCACTCTAGTACTCTGCGCTAAGATTCTGCTCGCTTCTAGACTGCACCCCTGAGGCAGCACTGTAGTCCCTTAAAGGGATTGACCCGCCTTATCAGTTTAACATACGGGTCCGGCCATTTCGATTAGAGCTACGCAGCTCCCAGTTCCGCTTGCGGGTCGCTGGCCCTGCCATTCCCCAAGAACGGCCCGAAGGGCCGGCGGCCTGAGGCGGCGGTGGGCTAGCTTTCCTTGATCTTCTTGCGAATTGACGGATGATCAAAGTCAGAGCAATAATCCGCATGTCATCTGGCGACAAATGTCATCTGGCGATAAAACCGAGCAGGATCTGACTTTCCTGGTCGCTCCAAGCATTGGCAACATCGTCTTAGTTCTGGACCAGCTTCTCCGACGGATGCAAAGCCGCCATCTACAAACCTGGCGCTCCTGATCAACCGCCCGAGCTTTTTTTCTTCGCACTTGAACCGTGTTTGGCAACACAAACCTTGCGAGGGATGGAGCTTCCGCTGAGGAGATGGACGTTGTGATTAAGGTTTACTGATCAGGTTAACGTCAGCGGCGATCTTGCAGCGGAATAACATCTCTGTAAGACCTCAGGCAGGAGGTCACCCGGATGTCCGACAGAACCGCAGAGCAGGCCGTAACTGTTGACGAGCCCCGCAGATTGTTCGATCGCGCCTTTCCGATCGGCTTCGGCCTCGTCGCTCTTCTTGCTACATCTGTTTGGTTCGCGGCGATGGGGTGGATCGCTTGGCAGCCATTCGCTTCCTGGCCGACTGCATTCTCGATTGATCTCCTCGTGGACGCGTACATGAGCGACTTACAAGGCCTGTCCGATCAATTTCCTATGCGAATGTACGGGTTCATCCGTCACGAGGTGCAGGCAGATGCGCTGGTAGCTGGGCACGCGGCTTATTGGCTTGCCGGCAAGAACGCGCGGAGGCAATCCTCCGCGAGATCGACCGACGCGGCCTGCTCTGTACTCCGATCGAATGGCCTCAGCATCTTGAGCTTAGAGGAGACCCCGTGCACACCAATCATTGGAGCCGGGAAGACGATCTAAGACTCATCGTGCTCAAAGCGCGCGGCGTTCCCACCGATCGAATTGCTCGCCTGCTCGATCGCGGATCACGCATGGCGATCCGTGATCGACTGGGACGGTTGCGAAACATGCTCTGTGAAGCAAAGGGTGAATGCTTGCTCTGAGGGACGCGAAGCTACTTGTCCGGAAGGACGTGGAGTCCAACTTGCAGGCGCAGTGCCAGCTGCATAGACTACGAGCATTGCCGGTTTACGAACCTTTTTGAGCACGCTGATGCCCGCTCGCTATTTTCAGTTCACGATCAACGCGAAGGGTTTGGTCGTCTTGGCTGGGCTGTCTCCCGACGAGACGCTTGAGCTTGAAGAGCTTCTCAACCAGCACGATGCTCACCGAAGCGTGTCGGACACGATGCGCCTGGAGGCGCTGTGCGAAAAACACTGCCATTCGGCCAAGGTCAATTGATGATTGGACCAAAGTATTGACGCGTCGAGTTTGACTGAAGATAAGCCCGATATGGGAAAATTGGCCCAGGCTGATTTACCGAACAAAGGGCGTGACCTCTTTACGCCGCTTCTTCTGGTGCTCTTGTTGGGCCTACTAGCCGCGATTGCCATGCTCGGCTGGATTGCCGCCCTCGGCTGGGCCGCGATCCGATTGGCTACCCGGGCGTTTGGCTAGGCCAGCGCAGCGAGCTTGAAGCCCGCGCAGATAATCATGCCCCAAAGAGCGAAGTTGATTTGCAATGCCGCCGCCATCTCATCCTCCTTGATGAGTCTCTGAGGCGCATTGTGCAGTAAACGCTGCATAAGAAAACAATTTTCGATTGTGCTGCGCAGCAATTGCTCTTTAACGAGCAGGTCCCGCGCTCTCACGGGTGTGACGGAGGAACCACAACAGGCCAATCCTCGTGAGGGGCCTATGAGAAAACCGGCAGCTCACCCTGTGTCAGTCGAAAGCCAATGCCCTGTGGGAGACGACGCCGTACGCGCGATGTTGCGGCGTCGGACCCGGGCTTAGAAATTCGTATTAACCATTCCTTAATCGCGCCAGCCAACGATCGGTCGTTAGCCGAATCGTAAAGCGTTCCGTCGCGTGTTGCCGCACATTGCGCCAATCCCCACGAGGTATCGCTTATGGCCCTCCCCACTTCGACCCAAAATCAGTTTCGCTGTCTATCTCCAGAACACCGCGCTTGGCAGTCCGACAGCTTTGCGGTTGGTCAACTCGTTATCGTTCAAGAAACAGCTGGACCGCAGCTCAGTGGCAAGCGAGGCAGAGTTCTTGGAAACGGCGCGACCCGTACCAGAATTAGAATACAATTGGACAGCTCCAAAGGCCCGATAACCTTGCACGCAAGGTTCTTAGAGCAGGCTCGCGTCGAGGTAGACGCAACTAACTAACCCTTGATGAGAGCGAAGCGGCGGCCTGAAGGGAACGGATCGAAAGGCACGGCAATTGGAATCCGATCATGGCGGGCGTCGCCAACTTTTTAAGCTCGCGTCAGAAATCAGGAGTAGCAGCTTCGCTGCCGGCCCTTAACCGAGCGGGGGCCGGTACTTGGAGTAAAGGCTATGGCCCTAATGCAAGCGACGCCGGGGCCCCTTCATGCGCCCGATCGCAGATCACGGAAGTAAGTTTTTTCACGACTTGTCGAACCCATTAGACATTCTCCGCTTAGTAGTTAGTGCGTGACATGCCTAGGAACTGCAAAGAAGCGTATTGCCCGTCAGACCGGCAGCGTCGCGCAGTGGAGAAGCCTGATCAGTTGATCCAGAGCTCAAAGCCTATTTAGTTGGAGCCAAGATCTCGCTGAACAACTTGGGATTTCAGCTCGCACGCTTCGGTCGCTTGTGTTTGCTTTCATCGGCACGCCCCCACATCGATTCGGGGAGATGAAAAGGCCTTCGACCTCTCGTGAGAAGCTTCAGCATGGGGCGACCAGCGTGAAGAGCGTAGCACTGGAGTGCGGGTTTTGGCATCTGAGCGACTTTGCGCGCGAATATAGGTTGCTATTCGGAGAGCTCCCTTATGACGTTACGACTTGTGAAGTCGGAAGGCGCGGTTAATCTGACCGTCCTACCTTAAGAGGGACGGTCGCCGCTTTCTTCATGGCGTTCGTCCGAGCGGCAAATTCCCCTACTTCTTCAGATTGTCGCCTATTGATGAATCTCGTCGCTGGGAAATTCCCTGGACAGCGTAGCCTTTGCAAGGATATGTCCGATCGAATTACTGACAATTGCGCTGTAGGTGTAAATGCCCGGATTACAGGGGCCCTGTGTGTGAATTGCGCCCACGGGTACAATGTGGTTGACTGAGAGAGGTACTTCTTGACCGCCCAATTCGGAGTCCTTCTGCGTTAAAGTGATCCGTACCAAAGCCGCGCCCGGAGGAACGTTTTGGAGACGTATTTCGGGGCTCTGAAAGTAGCCGGTGCAGGCGTCCTTTGGCTGGCGAAATGAAAACGTGATGCTCATCGGTGCGGCAGGTTCGAAAGCCACAGCCGGAGTCCAAGACATCAAAAGCATGAGGATTGAAAAGGTTTTCATCCGTCACAGTAGCATGAGATGCCCCGCGGCGTAACATTTGTTTTTGGTGCGCTCGCTTCGGAGCGAGCATTCCCGCGATGCTCAGAATGTTCTGGCGATTTCGACGAACCAGGATCAGACTTGGTCCGGGGAAAAGCGCGGGTGCAGCATGGATGGTGCACTGCTGATTAACTTCGCGTTTTGGGAATGATCTCCTGCGCCCGTATGCGGTTGACCGTGTGGTAATTGCCGGCCAGCCACTTTTCACAGTCAGAGGGCGGCTTCGCTTTTTGATATGAGGTGAGCTGGCCACTCGATGGGTTTGCAGAAAAGACCTCTGCGGTCGATTTCTGTGAGTAAACGATCCGCTCGCTCTTTTGTGCCAGCATCGACGCTGGTTGCAGCGTCAACCAGCACCTCGTTTCGAATGAAGTCATAAGCCCGAATGACGAAGTAGTCCGAAAGGCCATCGAATTCCGGCCTAGCGATCGACGGTTTTAGAAGATGATCCATTCAACGAGCCTCCAAACGCACCAACTGACTGCCGTGATCCACCCGAAGGTGGCCAAGCCCGCGACACCAAGGAAGACGACGGGCAAAAGCCGATTTCCTGACTGTCGCGGCCGGCTGACAGAGATTCGCTTAGCACTATCGAGCATGTCCCTCGCCTTTGAAGCAGGGATACCGACAGTAAGGCTGCTCAGCAATTGACGCCTGGAGTTAACCTCACCGCTTAGCCTTACCGATCCGGCCAAGGTGAAAACCGTTTGCTAAATGAGAAGTTCCTATTTCCCCGACGCTAGTAGATCGCCGTCTCGAATCGCTTTACGGGAACCGAGACGGCGGCACTACCTGCCGACAGCCTTGGTCGAATGTCTGAATGCTGGCGGATGCAAGCCGGGTTGGCGATCCCGGCAGGGGATCACATGTGGAAGAAAACACCGCTATGATCGTTATAGTGATAGATCATGTTCACGTCGTCGGAATGAACATGCTGCACCAAGTTAGTCGCTTGGCGTTCGCCATCATGATTGACCTCGATGATGACATCGTGCGCAACGGCGTCAGCCCCCGCGCCGGGAAATGGCGTCTCGTATTGAACGACCTGATGGTTCTGTTCACCCGGTTTGAAATTGATGTGGTCGTATTGGAAATAGTCGTGAGCATTGAGAACATTCGCAGCCATGTGCGTAACCTCCCACGTCCGCCCAATACTGCACGGCGCACCTCAACGCGAGCGGACGCAGTAACTAAGCGCGCATTAGAATAATAGCGTATCGGGAAAAATTGGCAATAAAATTAACTTTCGATTAAATTAGCGATATCGTGGGAGCCGCTCCGTTCATGCCAGCAAAAGAGTCGGCTGCAAAGCGCGGGCTCGATGACGCCAGAGATCGATTATGATCCTATTTGCGTCCGCCCACGCTTGCTCAGGCGAGCCCGGTCCCGAACCTGGTGCGCCCACCGGTAGTCTAACCGCGGTATGACCAGCTCAAGCACTTCGCTCTTCCTGCGAGGAAGTTGGGGGCCTGCCCGAGCGCTGGCCGGCTAAAAAATTCTGGCCTGAAGCGGTCAGACGACTGGCGAGTCTGAAACTTTCGCTGAGGGCTGATGGCTTTCAATCGAGGCTAGAGTGAACCTAATGCGGCAAGGTTGCCGAGCCGTCGCGACACCGCCAAGACGTATACGCTAGCGGCCGGCAATTCTACGCACGCCATTGGGGTCGTGGTCACGGAGGCAACAGCACGGATCGGGCGCCGAGGGCGCACCGAGCACCGCTGCAGCATCGAGGCGAAAGTCCCGGCAGCTGCGGCAAATCTCAACGCCGTCCCTCCCAACTTGCTCCCCAGCAACGTAGTTCCCGGCTACGCGCAGCAGCGGCCGCCCTTGTCGCGCCACCTCTAACTGACATGACCGATCAAGCACGATCGTTTCAAGACACAGCAACCTCGGTGGCATTTTCATTGGGCCGTAGAGATCAGCTAGCATATCGAGAAGACCCGATTGATTCGGTAAGTGGGTGGACGCCGTCTTCGTGAGGCCCACTTTGACGGGGCTTCGTGCGACCTTAAGCAATGGGAGTTACTGTAGGGCCATGTTTCCAAAGCATTCAGCGATATCCATTCGTGTGACCGACGATGTGAAATCCGCCGTCGAGAAAGCCGCAAGAGCCCGGCGATTATCCGTCACCGCGATGATTAGCGACCTTCTTATCGCCCACCTCAAGAAAACTGGTTACCTGAGAGACTCTGAAAACCTAACAGAGAAACGTGTTAGCGATTCTAAAGGGTCGTAGTTTGGACTGATTTGCAAGCAAAGTGCGAGCTCCAAAATAGAAGTAGCGGAGCCTAGGTTCTTGCATGCGCCCGGCATTCCCTCAGGTCGAATTTGGGCAGCCTGGCCTCTCACTCATTGGCTTTCAAGAAACAGATTTGAGTGCGTCGCGCGCTTTGGCCCGACTCCAGTCTAACGCAGATGGCATACATCACATCACGAGCCTTAGTTCCGTTCGGCTGAGCCATCGTGCCATCCGCTTTGTCCTAACCTTTAGGTATTTATTGTTAGGCGAATGCCTCATCAGGTGAGTCATCCGCCACTGCCTGCATCTGTAGCAATCAAACATTCACACCACCACCTGCACGCCTGTTCAACAAGCGATCTTTGTCGTCTACAATGGACGATATCTCGCCGATAGTTGCCGCCCCCGCACCGACTCCGAGTACCTGGCCGAGCTGTGTAGCATACGCGCCAAACCGGCAGGGCTTCGCGGCGCGCGGATCATTTTGCCTTGCCACAAAGTCGCATTTCAGGCGCCCTGACGATCGGCTTAACCTTTAAACTTTGCAGCCTAACAAGCTCGATCGAGTCAGGCGGGATGCTTGGTACGAAAAGCATTGCCGGGCAACTCCACAAGCCAACATATCGCCGCAGGTGAGAAACGATGTCATCAAGAGCTTGATAGGGGCGACGAACTCCTGAAAATCTTATTCATTCTGTTTGACGAACTTTCATCATCGAGAACTATCATCACCCCAAAGTTGGAGAGGTGCCATGGTCTATCTATCAATTGCCTTCCTTCTCGCTGCCACCATTGGATCGGTTGCAATCGTCGTGAAGCCGTCAATCATAGTGTGGTCCGAGGAGGCTTGATTTCATCAGGCGCGATGTTCATTCTGCGCACTCGACGCTGTTGGAAAGTAAATTTGGCAATATACTCTTGCATGATTGTCAGCACTTAGCTGAATTTCTCTATGAGCCATCGTTTCTAGGTCTGCGCATGACCGCTCGTCTCCATACTTCTCTTCAAACTCGTGATCGCAATTCATTGCATTTTGGCGACTAGGTGGAGCTTCAAGTCCTGCACAGTCGACTTTCCCTCGACTGATGAAGCAACTCTCTGATGGTGCTAGGCCGCTACGCGCTGCGCCCTCCTCGGGCCGCTTACGACAAGACATGGCATCCCACGTTCTGATTCTTGCGAGTCAAAAGTCGACCTAGCCCAACTCGCTCGCATCCAGCGAACACTCGAGAGAGGAATTCGAAAAGGGCGCACGTTAACGCTTCACTAACCATATTGGCTTAAGTTCCCTATGCGGAACAAGGTAGGGCGTGCCGCTCGCAGTCGGCAAACGTCATGTTCAAGCAAATCCTTATTATTAGCTCGATCTCGCTGCTGCTACTCACAGGTTGCGCGGATACGACACCGCTACGCTCCTCCAAAGTAGCCTGGGACGGCCTCGGTCGCGATCCAAATGCTCCGCCCCTCAAGAAGCGCATTCAAAGCGCTCCCTCAGAACAGCGTAGTGCTACGAACAGAGAGCGGGAACGACTGCTTGAAACCCTTGTTCCGTACTCAAATGATTGGTGGGCAGTGTACGACAAGATCGAATCGGAAAAGGATCGAGATCTCCGATTGAAGCTCGTCATCTGTGAGGGGTGCGTCTCTCGCAGCCCGCCGCACGATGAAACGGGATCGATATCCAAACAGCCATAATGGCATCTAGAACTTGTTAGCGCCTAGACGGCGCGCTCGACAAAGTGATTTACGTCTAAGCGCTTGCCGCGCGTGACCCCGCACTTGCCGTCATCATTGAAACGAGTCACGCCGAGCCTAGACAAGACACTGCCTCCATAACAGGAATCGCCAGAATTATTGCCAGAACCGCATCGGCTTGACCTTAACTCCAATCATATCGGCGTTAGGGCCGCACTGGGCTATGCTCCGCCTGATTGGCGGATCTTGAGCACGCCCGAACCGGCACGCACTGACGGATTACAACAAACTGCGAGCGTGGGTAAGCAGCCCGACGATTGCGCCCAACAACGTAAGTGCGGCGTATGCAGATAAAGCCGTCGCATGCCTGAACCAAGCGGGAAGATTCCAAATTGACCAGTTTGCTTATGTTCGTCAAAATCGAACATATCACCATTGCACTAAGCCACCCTCCCCACTGGTCGACCTCGACCTCGAACCAAGTTCGAGACCACGCGTCTTGCAAATTGGCGGTAATCACTTTGGTTTGATTAGGACGGATGTTCCAAACTTCTTTGGTGCTCGCGCCCGAGGGAAAATTGCTAAGACTTGGCATTGACCGCCCGTTTCGCCATTGGCTTCCAGCGAACAGATAGCTTCGAAACGTTGTTGGTGCCCGGGCCGACGTCATGTGTGCAGCAACGAATCCAATTGTAGTCCCACCTCCGGCTCTCGACTTGCGGCTGATCGGCACAGAGTCCCACAGAAATCGAGATGCTTCATCAAGGATGCTGCGAGCGCGGCGCGCGATCAGCGCGTTGCCAGATTCGACACGGGAGCGAATAAACGCCGCGACCGCCGGTGCTCCCTTCTGTGAAACGCCATAGAGTCCGGGATGGAGATCGTCGCCGCCGGTCAACGGCTGATATGGATTTGAAGCAAAATTAATCTTGCGGCTTTTCCCTGGATGCTCAGGGTCATCTGCGTAAGCCGACAGATCGATCAGAGTGCAGAACGACGGGCGCGCTGCAACTGCCGCGGCGATCTGCGCATTCTTTGCACCTATGTTGGGGACGGTCCGTCCGTTTAACCCCGCCTGGGTGGGGCCGACCGCCCGGTCACCTCGTCCAGGACATCCAACCACGTGAATGCGCCAACTACTTTGCTAACGCCGGTTATGCTTCAATCAAAACGTGAAATGCTCTAATGTTCGTTGTATTGAGCAGGCTCCTGAAGTGCGTAACAGTGCCTATGATGAGGCTGGAACTTTCCGTCCTTGATAAGCTCCGTAGCGACAGCGTTGCTTAGGAGCTCCAAATTCATTCGAGTTATAATAGTACCTCGGAATCCGCTAAGCTTAAGAGGGCCGTCCCACACTCCGATAAACGAAACCGGCTTCTGTCATATCCTCAGGGCGGTAGACATTGCGCAAGTCGACGACGACGGGCTGCGCCATGACGCTCTTCAGCCGGTCGAGATCGAGCGCACGGAACTGCACCCATTCGGTGACGATGACGAGCGCGTCGGCGCCCTGCGCGCAGGAATAGGCGTCCTCGCAATAGGTAATGCTGGGCAGTTCGCCCTTGGCCTGCTCCATGCCGACGGGGTCGAACGCCTTGACCTTCGCGCCCATGTCGATCAGGCCGGTTACCAGCGGGATCGACGGTGCATCGCGCATGTCGTCGGTGTCGGGCTTGAAGGTGAGGCCGAGCACCGCGACGGTCTTGCCGCGCAGATTGCCGCCGAGCGCCTGGCTCACCTTGCGCGCCATCGCGCGCTTGCGGTTCTCGTTCACGGCCAGCACGGATTCGACGATGCGCAGGGAAACATCGTGGTCCTGCGCGATCTTGATCAGCGCCTTGGTGTCCTTCGGGAAGCAGGAGCCGCCGAAGCCGGGCCCGGCATGCAGGAACTTGGTGCCGATACGGTTGTCCAGGCCAATGCCGCGCGCGACCTCCTGCACGTTGGCGCCGGCCTTTTCGGACAGGTCCGCGATCTCGTTGATGAAGGTGATCTTGGTCGCCAGGAACGC
>RXJC01000043.1 GCA_003963435.1 Bradyrhizobiaceae bacterium
TTCTCGGCCTTCTTGAAATAGGGCAGCACGTCGTCATAGCCCCAGCCGGTATTCCCGAGCTGACGCCAGCGATCGTAGTCCTCGTGCTGGCCCCGGACGTAGAGCAGGCCGTTGATCGAGCTCGAACCGCCCAGCGTCTTGCCGCGCGGCTGGAACACTTGCCGTCCCTTCAGCTCGGGCTCCGGCTCGGTCTGGTACATCCAGTTGACGCTCTTCTCCTTGAACAGCTTGCCGTAGCCGAGCGGCACGTGGATCCAGATGTTGGAATCTTTCGGCCCCGCCTCGAGCAGCAACACGCTGTGCTTGCCGTTTGCCGACAGCCTGTTGGCCAAGACACAGCCGGCCGAGCCGGCGCCGACGATGACGTAGTCGAATTCAGGATCGGAAGGCATAAGGGTGGAGTTTGCGTTCATGCGCTACTGTTCTTCTCGTTGGAGCGGGCGTTTCCGGTTCGTCACTAGCACACTCATGCCTTGACGCGCAGCGCCTCGACCAGCGACTTGAACGCACGGGCATATTCCGTGCCCGCCCTTGCGATATCCGTGCGTCCGGCGCAGGCCACCGCGGCCTCCGTCACCGCGCCGAGCAGCAGCCGCGCCAGCGGCTCGACCGGCTGCCTTGCGATGAGACCGGCCTCCATCGCCGCCGCCAGCGCGCGCGGCAGCTTGCCGCCGAAATGCCTGGCGTCGATCTCGCGCCAGCGTTCCCAGCCGAGCACGGCCGGACCGTCGCGCAAGATGACCTGGCCGGTGGGGCCCTTCGCGGTCGCGGCGAAGTAATGCTGGGTGCCGGCGACCATGGCGGCGAGCACGTCCTTCTCGGCGCGCGCGGCCCCGTCGATCTCGACGACGAGATCGCGCGAGACCTGGTCGAACACGGCTTCGAATACCGCCTCCTTGGTCTTGAAGTGGTGATAGACGGCGCCCTTGGCGATGCGGGCACCTTGCGCGATCTCGTCCATCGGGGTGGCGGCAAAGCCTTGCGTCCCGAACAGGCGGCGTGCCGCCGTCAGGATCGCCTCCGATGTCGCCGCCCGCCGCTCCGCCTGCTTCGCCATGGGCCTCGTCTAATCCAATCATGCGCAGGCCGCCAGTTGACTTTTCGACCATCGGTCGGTATTTACCGACTCTCAGTCGGTTTTATTCGCGAGGTCCGCCATGCCGAGGCGTGAGGTCGTTGAAGCGTTCGCAAAGCGTCTGGAGGACGGGGATTTCATTGGCGCGATAGAACAATTCTATGTGCCCGACGCTGCCACCTATGAAAACGACGCCGCACCCACGGTCGGCCGCGACAAGCTCGTCGCCAAGGAGCGCGGCGTGCTGGCGGCCTCCAGGGAGGTCAAGGCCGTCCGCATCGGGCCGAGCCTGATCGAGGGCGACCATGTCGCGACCCGCTGGACCTTCAGCTTCACCAACGCCGAAGGCGTCACGCGAACGCTGGACGAGATCGCGTGGCAGACCTGGCGCGGCGACAAGCTCATCGAGGAGCGGTTCTACTACGATCCGAAGCAGTTGGGCCGGTGAGCTTCCCCGCGGTCGCCCGCGCCAGCCGCATTTAAAGAACTAGCCACAGCGTCATGGCCGGGCCTGTCCCGGCCATCCACGCCTTGCGGCACGGCACGAAGCACGTGGATGCCCGGGACAAGCCCGGGCATGACGACCTCTTGTGGAATTTCATATGCACGTATCCACAGTAGCGTCGCCATCCCGCATTTGTATCGATTTGTTATCGATACCCTCATTTGAACACGCGGAAGTGCTCTCGCAGATCGCCGCAACCAGGGATAATTCATAGTTCGTCAAAGGTTTGCGGCGAATTCTCCGGACCGAGCTGGACGAACGCCCCTGCTAGGCTCTGGAATGCGGACTCAACTGACCACCTATTTCGCGCGGCTGTTCGCCGGCGATCTGTCGGCGTTCGGCGGTCCCGTGACGGACGAAGCCATGGCCGGGCATATCCGCGCCGAGCAGATGTCGCTCGTGCTCGGCTATTCCGTCGGCATCATGCTCGCCAATGCCTGCAATGCCATCGTGCTCGCCATCGCGCTCTGGCAGTCGCCAGACCGGATCTCCGCTCTGATCTGGGCCACGGCCGTCGCAGGCTCCGCGATTGCGTTCGGTCTGCAATCCCACGCCGCACGCCGCATCACCAAGCCGCAATTCGTCTCCCGCCGCGCCATGCACCGGCTGGTGCGCAATGCCTTCGTTCTCGGCGCCGCCTGGGGCATCGTCCCCGTCGCCTTCTTCACCGACGCCTCGACCGGCGGCCAGCTCGTCATCACCTGCCTGTGCTCAGGCATGCTTGCCGGCGGCGCGCTCGCCTTCGCCACCATCCCGATCGCGGCCATCGCCTTCACGGCGCCGATCTTCGTCGGGATCGCCGTCTGCCTTGGCAGGAACGGCGATCTGGCGTTTCTCCTGATCGCCTTCCTCGTCGTGGTCTACGGCAGCGTGCTGATCCGCGGCGTGTTCGTCAATTCGTTCTCGTTCGCGCGGCGCGTGATGCGACAGATCGAGGCCGAGCGCACAGTGCGGCTGGACCCTCTGACCCATCTGCCCAACCGCGTCGCCTTCAACGAAACGCTCGAGGCTGCGCTCAAACGGCTGACATTGTCCGGCGAGGAGTTCGCCGTGCTGCTGCTCGATCTCGATCGTTTCAAGGAGGTCAACGACCAGTTCGGCCATCCCGCCGGCGACGAATTCCTGGTCCAGGTCGCGAGCCGCCTGCGACGCTGCACGCGCCCCGCCGAGCATGTCGCGCGCATCGGCGGCGACGAGTTCGCGCTGGTGATGGCCAATCTGGCGCGCCCCGAAGATGCACTCGATATCGCCGAGCGCTTCGTCGCGGCCTTCACCGAACCGTTCCGCATCGAGGGCCGTCAGATCGTCGGCGCGACCAGCGTCGGCATCGTGCTGGCGCCACGCGACGGCGCGACGCCGCTCGACGTCATGAAGAATGCCGATGCGGCGCTCTACCGCGCCAAGCGGGCGGGACCCGGCACGATCCGCTTCTTCGAAGCCAACGACGACAGGGTTTCGCGCGATCGCAAGGCGCTGCAATCGGATCTCGAGGGCGCGATCGCGCGAAACGAGCTGTTCCTCGTGTTTCAGCCGTTCCTCGATCTCGACGGAAGCCGGATCACCGGCTTCGAGGCGCTGCTGCGCTGGCAACATCCTGAGCGCGGGCTGGTCCCGCCGAGCGAGTTCATCCCGATTGCGGAGGAGACCGGGCTGATCCACGAGATCGGCGAATGGGTCATCCGCCGCGCCTGCGCGACGGTCGCCAAATGGCCTGACGACATCAGGGTCGCCGTGAACTTCTCCGCGGCGCAATTTCACAATACCGGCATCCTCCAGACCATCGTGCAGGCGCTCAGCGAGGCGAAGGTCGCCCCGCACCGGCTCGAGATCGAGATCACGGAATCGATGTTGCTGTCGAAATACGGCTCGGCCGAGCCGGTCCTGAACGCGCTGCTGCAGCTCGGCGTCACCGTGGCGCTGGACGATTTCGGGACGGGCTTCTCCTCCCTCACCTACTTGCGCAAGCTGCCGTTCAGCCGCATCAAGATCGACCAGTCCTTCATTCGCGACATGCTGGTGCAGCCGGACTGCGCCGCGATCGTGAAATCGGTGATCGGCCTTGCGCGGGACCTCAACATCGGCGTGGTCGCCGAAGGCGTCGAGACCGCCGACCAGCTCGAATATCTCAGGCAGTTCAATTGCGACGAGGTGCAGGGCTATCTGATCAGCCGACCGGTGTCGGCGGATCGTGTGCCGGCGCTGCTGGAGACGAAGAAGCTTCGGGCGACGTTCGCGGCTTAGGTGGCGGTAGCACTCAACGCGTCGTGGCCGGGCTTGTCCCGGCCATCCACGTCTCAGCTACGAGCAGAAAGAACGTGGATGCCCGGGACAAGCCCGGGCATGACGGCCTCTCGCAATTTCAAATCGCATCCGCCCGCAGCAGCGTGTCCACGGTGATGGTTCCCCTCGCGCGGGAGACGCAGGCGCAGATCTTCTGGTTGCTCTCCTTCTGATGATCGCTGAAGAAGACGTCGCGATGGTCGATCTCGCCGTCGACCTCGACGAGGTCGATGGCGCAGAGGCCGCATTCGCCGCGCTTGCAATCGTACATGACGTCGTGGCCGCTGGCATTGAGCACATCCAGCATCGAGCGCTCGCGCGGGATTTCGAGCTCGACATCCGAGCCCTTCAGACGCACGCGGAACGTCTCGGTCGGCAGCGTGCCGCTGGAGCCGAAGGTCTCGTAGCGGAGATCGGGGAGCGGATGGCCGGCGCCGATCCAGGCGTGGCGCGCGGCATCGAGCATGCGCATCGGACCGCAGAACAGCGCGAGCGCGCCCTTGGGAAGCGCGGCGAACAGCGCGTCGAGATCGAGGCGCTTGTCTTCATCGCCCGCATGAACGACCAGGCGATCGCCAAGCAGCGCGGCGAGATCGTCGAGATAGGCGGCCTCGGCCCGCGAGCGCACCGCATAATGCAGCGTGACGTCGGCCCCGCGCCGCACCAGCGCCTGCGCGGCGCCGAGGATCGGTGTGATGCCAATGCCGCCGGCGATCAGGCAATAGCTTTCGCGGGACCAGTCCACCGCGAGCAGTGAAGCCGGCTCCGTGATGTCGAGCCGCGCGCCGGGCTCGAGCTGCCACATGTAGCGCGAGCCGCCGCGGGAGTCCTCGGCGCGACGCACCGCGATCTTGAAGCCGGCCGAAGACGCCTCGCCGACCAGTGAATAGGACCTCGTCTCAGGCAGGCCGTCGATGGTCACGTTGACATTGATGTGGCTGCCGACCGGATAGGCAAGGCCGCCATGCTGATCGGGGCGGATCAGGAATTCGCGAATGCCGGGAGCGAGATCACGCGTGGCGACGAGTGTCGCCGGAGTCCAGGTTTCGATGAAGCGCATGGTGACAGCCCTCAGTCGGTTGCGGACTTGATCAGCGCGAGCGCCGGCAAGAGATCGAGATGGGTCCGGTTGCGCAACGCAAGACGCAAATTGCGCACCGCAAGCCGCGCGTGCTCGCGCATGACGGCTTCGGCGCGCGCGCCTTCGCGGTTCTCGATGGCGTCGATCACGACGCGGTGGTGCTCCTGGCCGATGATCAGGATCTGCTGCGCTTCGGGGAGCGCCGATTGCGCCATCACGAAGCCGCTCGGCGAAGCAAACGGCAGCGCGGAGGCACGGTCGATCTGGCGGATCAGCGGCGGGCTGCGCGACAATTCGGTCAGCAGCGCGTGAAACCGCGCGTTCAGCGCGACGTAGGACGAGAACGCTTCGATCGAGATCGGCACCTGACGCAGCAATTCGTCGATCGCAGCGAGGCACTCCTTCAGCGGCTCGAGCTCGCGCGCGGAGACGCCGCGCTCGGCGGCAAAACGCGCGGCCAGGCCTTCGAGCGTGCCGCGCAGCTCGATCGAATCGGAGATGTCGCGCTCCGAAAACGCCTTCACCATGAAACCGCCGGAAGGGATGGCCTCCAACAGGCCCTCTTCCTCCAGCCGCACCAGCGCCATGCGCACCGGGGTGCGCGAGGCGCCGGTGGTTTCCACCGCCTGGAGCTCGGAGATGCGCTCGCCGGGACGCAAGGATCCGGACAGGATCTGGTCGCGCAGCGCGAGTTGCGCCTTCACGGTCTGCGAGATGGAGCGGTCGACTTCACGCTCGGCCATGATCTACTCCGCGGCCTGAAGGCGCTGCGGCGCGGTTTCCTTCGCCACCATCTTGTCGATCAGCTTGCGCGACCACATCGCGCCGGCGTCGATGTTCAGGTTGTAGAAGATGCGGTCCGGGTTCTCGTCCATCGCGCGCTGCTGCGCTTCGAGGATCAGTTCGTCCTCGCGGAAGATGCCGGAGACGCCCTCGCGGATCTCGCTGGTGATGCGCTGCTCACCGAGCTGGTAGTTGCGCACGAAGGCCCAGAAGTAATGACAGGTCTTCTCGGTCTCCGGCGTGATGGTGTTGAGCACGAAGCCGTTGACGCCCTGCGAGCGGTCGCCTTCCGGCGCGCCGGTGCCTGTCGGCGCCACGCCGACGTCGATGGCGATGGTGCAAGGCGCTTCGAAGCGGATGATCTGCCAGCGATCGACGGGGCCGGACTTGCCGAGCTGCTTGGCCCAGAACGGCGGCGGCTCGATGTTGCGCATCCAGCGCGTCACCGTCACCGTCTTCTCGCCATGGGTCACGTCGAACGGCGCTTCGGCCACGGCCTCGTTGCCGATCGAGGAGCCATGCACGAAGGTCTCGTGGGTGAGGTCCATGAGATTGTCGAGCACGAGGCGGTAGTCGCATTTGACGTGGATGGTCTTGCCGTCGCCGGCCCAGGCCGGGTCGTGATTCCAGTGCATGTCGGGAACGAGCGCGGGATCGGCCAGCGCGGGATCGCCCATCCAGAGCCAGATGTAGCGGTGACGCTCGACCACGGGGTAGGAGCGCACGCAGGCCGACGGGTTGATGGTCTCCTGCGAGGGCATGAAGGTGCAGCGGCCCTGCGCGTTGAACTTCAGGCCGTGATAGCCGCAGACGACGGTGTCGCCTTCGAGCCGGCCCTTGGACAGCGGCACCAGGCGGTGCCAGCACGCGTCTTCGAGCGCGGCCACCGAGCCATCGGCCTTGCGGTACATCACGACGTGCTTGCCGCAGA
>RXJC01000324.1 GCA_003963435.1 Bradyrhizobiaceae bacterium
GGCGACGGGAAAGTCCTGGATCGAGCGCCTCAAGGTGCGCGCCATCGGCGACGAGGCCAAGGTCGTCGAATTGTCCGGCGGCAACCAGCAGAAGGTCGTGATCGCCAAATCGCTGGTCCAGGATCCGGAGTTGATCATCTTCGACGAGCCGACGCGGGGCGTCGACGTCGGCGCCATCGTCGAGATCCACGAGCTGATCAATTCGCTGGCCGACAAGGGCAAGGCGGTGGTCGTGATCTCATCCTACCTGCCCGAGATCATGGCGCTGTCGGACCGCATCCTGGTTTGCAGGCAAGGCAAGGTGGTCGAGGAATTTTCCGCGCTCGAGGCGACGGAGGAAGCCATCATGTACGCGGCGATCCACTGACCGCTCCAGGGCCGGGGCGTCGCAGCGCGATCGTCAGGCGGAGCGCGACGTGGCGACGGACTGCCCGCTTCGCTCATTCAGCAGCTTGCCGGTGTCGCTGTTGACGAAGTGCAGCGACATGCAGGCCGGGCACCTTACGGGCACATAGCTGTCCGCCGGCCCGGCCCGCTCGGGCCGCTCGTCGTCGAACCGATGCTGCACGTTCATGCCGGTGCGCGGGCACTTGAAGAGAATCTGGCGCTGCATGCTACTTTCATGCGCCAAAACCCGGGCCGGCGAAATTGCGGACGATCCCTTACGGGCCTTTCCTAGGTTTGCGCTGGGTCAAGGCGAACCATCTGCCCGCGCCTATGCTTCGTATGGCACCGGGCGCGCTATCGATCCGGAGCCGAACGAAGCGGAGCCCGGACTCCTAGGCACTCCGGGCGCCGCTTCGAAGACAGGGTGCAAGCGACCGCGATCAGCGAGCCGGCTCCGAAAGGAGAGGCTTCGCCGGCAGGTTCGACGGAACGACGGCCGGTACCGCGGGTTGAGTGGCCCAGCCCTGAACAGGACATGCAATCGGCCCCGGTGCTCCCAGAGAAACCGGGGCTGATTGATTTGCCCAGGCGGCCCGATGCGATCGCCCGCCACCGGCATCAGGCCACCATCGAACCGCTCGACCGGGAGGGCAGTCATGATGTCCGCCAACCTCGACGATCTCTCTGCGGCCGTGCGCTACGCGCTCGAGACGACGCGCGCGACCACGGTCTGTCCTTTCCACGATGAGGTGATCATCCGCGTCGGCGACGACGCCGCCGAGAGCCATGCGTACGAGCGCGCCAAGCGAATCCTCAGGAGCGATGGCACGACCTTCGAGGCGGGTGCCCTCAGGGAAGAGATCGCCCGCCAGCTGGCGAGCGCGGCCGACGGGCGGTGCCCGAAGTGCGACCGGGCCGGGTAGTCTAGTCAGCATTCCCGTGCCAAGCTGCTGCCGACGACGGGATACAAGCTGAAACTTTTGGCGGGCTTGATCCGTGACGTCGTGGAGCGGATGGCGAAGCGGGGCGCCCTGTCTCTTCGCCCGACTTGCCGGAGCACGAACAAGGCCGGTGCCTGTCGAGGTCTCTATTTTTGCCGGCGATCGGATTTACGCGAGCCGATGAGTTCCGCCGCCAGGTGGTTCGGGTAGCGGCGCTGCTGGGTGACGGCCCAGAACTGCTCCTTGAGCGCATTGAGTCTGGCGCGTTCGACCAGCAGCCCCGAGCGCAATTCGTCGATCACGACGATAGAAGGCACCAGCGCAAGGGCTCCGCTCTCGCGCGCCATCAGACGCAGCATCGCCATGTCGTCGACTTCGGCAGCGATGATCGGACGAATGCGGTTGCTGCCGAGCAGCGCATCGAAGGCCGAGCGCAACGAGCTGCCCCGCCCGGGCAGCACGACGGGAGTATGTGCCAAGTCCTGCGGAAAGCGGAAGCGCGACCCCCTATTCGGCTTGCGGCTCACGAGGCTGACCCGCTGCTCGTCGATCAGCGTGTTCTCGAAATTGCTGTTGGCATCCGGCGCAGCCGGGTGGTTGGCCAGCACGACGTCGAGCTTGTGGGAATCCAGCGCCTCGAGGAGATCGCCAAAAAGGCCGGTGTGAATGATCAGCTCCACATCGCTACGACCGATCAGCGGTCGCAGGAAGGCGATCTGGAAGTTGCGCGATAGCGTCGCCGCCGCGCCGACGCGCAGCAGCTGACGTCCCGGCCGCAACCCGGACAGGGTCTCGATCAGCTCGTGTCCGGACTTGAAGACGCTGCCGGCATAATCGAGCGCGATGCGGCCGGCCTCGGTCAGCTGCAGCGTACGTCCGACCCGTTCGAACAGCTGTTGCCCTAGCTGATCCTCCAGCGCTTTGACCTGCACAGACAGCGAGGAGGGCGAGACGTTGAGCCGCCGGGCAGCGCGGCTCATGCTGCCTTCGGTTGCAATGATCCAGAAATAGCGCAGGTGATGGTAGTTCAGGTGCGGCATGGCATCGTTCTATTTTATCTAACGATTGCGTTCAATAATTGAATTTTAAAGAAATTGCGCCGCCCGCTATGGAGGGTGGCCGCCGCATCAACCCTGCCGAGAAGCCATGATCAAGCTCCTGCCTTGCCTCGCCGCGCTCGCACCGCTCACCCTTTTCCTTGCCGGTCTTGCTCCGTTCCGGGGCCGCGCCCGAGATTTCGTCGGACGCGCCATCGCTGCCGCCGCCACGGCGCTTGTCTTCGTCACCGCTGCCGGGCTGGCCCGCGCGGTGGTCGGACCAGGACGATCGGCGCTGCTCGGGGCCTACGGGCTCGGAGCGTCGCTGCACATCGATACGCTCTCCGTGGTCCTCTGCGTGCTCGTCGGCTTCATCGGCCTCGTCGTCGTCAAATACAGCCGCAACTATCTCGATGGCGATCCCGGGCAGGTCAGTTTCACCCGCTGGCTATTGCTGACGCTCGCCTCGGTGCTGACCCTGCTGATCTCCGGCAATCTGGTGCTGCTGCTCGCGGCCTGGGTCGCGACCAGCGTCTCGCTGGGCAGGTTGCTGCTGTTCTACGACACGCGGCCTGCGGCGATCCGCGCCTCGCGCAAGAAGTTCGTCGCCAGCCGGCTCGGCGATGGCTGTCTCGCGATCGCCGCCGTGCTGCTCTATCTGCACTTCGGCACGCTCGAGATCGCGGATCTGGCGACCATGGCGCGCAACGGTGACAATATGGGCACGCCCGTCATCATCACCGCAGCGCTACTGATCGTCACGACGGCCATGCTCAAATCCGCGCAATTGCCGCTGCACGGCTGGCTGATCGAAGTCATGGAGACGCCCACGCCGGTTTCTGCGCTGCTGCATGCGGGCATCATCAATGCCGGCGGCTTCCTGGTGCTGCGGCTCGCTGACGTGCTGCTGCTGGCGACGCCTGCGCTGGACGCGCTCGCGGTTGTCGGCGGCCTCACCGCCCTGTTCGGCTCGCTGGTGATGCTGACCCAGACCTCGGTGAAGGTGCAACTGGCCTATTCCACCGTCGCGCAGATGGGCTTCATGCTGCTGCAATGCGGCCTCGGCGCATTTTCGGCCGCGCTGCTGCACATCGTAGCCCATTCGCTCTACAAGGCGCACGCCTTCCTGTCCTCGGGGAGCATCATCGATCTGGCGCGGGCGTCCTGGACGCCGAGCCCCGGCGGCCAGCCGCATCCGGCGCGGCTCATCCTGGCGCTGACCGGCGTGGTCGGGCTGACCTTGCTGATCGGTGGAGGCCTCGGTATGACCCCGCGCAGCAACCCGGCGCAGATTGCGTTGGGGTCGGTGCTGCTGATGGGCCTCGTGCACCTCATGGCCAATGCCATCGACGAGCGGCCGAACGCCTTCGTCGTCGCGCGCGGCATCGTCACCGCCGCCGGTGTCGCTACGCTCTATTTCGCGCTCCAGGCGGCCACGGCCTGGCTGGCCGTCGGTAGCGTCCCGGCCGGGCGTCCGGTCGGCGGCACCGCCCCGATACTGATCGCCGCGCTGGTGGTGATCTCCTTTGCGGCCGTGACGCTGTTCCAGAACCAGATGATGCGCCGCGCCGACGCGCCGTTCTGGATCGCGGCCTACATCCATCTGCGGAACGGCCTTTATCTGAACACGCTCGCCAATCGCCTGGTGCTCACACTGTGGCCGCGTGCTTCCAAACAACTTTCCACCAACCCCTGACGCCGAGATCATCATGACCCAGGCTGCTCTCCTCATCACGATGCAAACGCCTCACGACCCGGACGCTGAGCTCGAGGCCCGCATCGAGGCCGCATGTGCTCGAATCGCGCCGCTCTGGCCGCTCAAGCATTTTGTTGCGGTCAATCCGTTTCTCGGCTTCACGGGCCAGAGCTTCGCTGCCACCGCCGCGACGTTCGAACGCGTGCTGCGGACACGGATCCTGATGCCTCGGGCATTCTACCGGCAGGCCCTGGAGCAGGGTCGCATCGACGACGAAGCCTTGAAGCAGTCGATCGAACTTCACCCAGAGGCTGGCCTGGACCTGACGCAGCTCAAGCAGGCGCTGCGCTCGAATACGCCGTCCGCTGCGCCGCCCGCGGTCGTCGCCACAGTGGCCGAAGTGCTGGACCGGCTCGCCTCGGGCGATCGCTACGTCTCGATGGTGGCCTTCATGATCGACGAGATCTCGGCGTTCTGCGCCAGCTATTTCGACGAGGGGCAGGCCAATTGGCCGAACCCCACGCGCAAGCTGAAGCCCTACGCTGCTTGGCGTCAACTTGCGATGTATGACCGCAATCCGGAAGTCATGGGCATTCGGGGCTTTCGGAAATCCGTGGCGGCGCTGCCGGCCGACCCCGTGCGGGCCATCGGCGTCATCGTCGAACGGCTTGGCATTCCCGAGCGCGCGATCGAAGATTATCTGGTACGCGCGTTGTTCGACCTCGGCTGGTCTGCCTACGCGCGATATGTCGGTTGGAGCGCGGAGCTCGACGGCCGCCGCGACGATACGCTGCTCGAGCTGCTCGCGATCCGGCTTGCCTGGGGCTTTGCGCTGTTCGAGGCTCGGACTGACGCGGCCTTCAAGGCGGCCTGGGCGCAAGCCATGCAAGAAGCGGCCAAGCTGCCCGTCGATCACCGGCTCGACGAGACGCCGGAACTTGCCGTCGATGTCGTCCTGCAGGAAGCCTATGAGATCGTGTTCCGCCGCGACCTGGTCGCGCGGCTTGCAGTCAATGCATGCGCTGCCAAGCCTGGCGGCACGGCGCGACCGGCGGTCCAGGCGGCCTTCTGCATCGACGTGCGCTCGGAGATCTTCCGACGGGCGCTGGAGACCGCCTATCCAGAGGCAGAGACCATCGGTTTTGCCGGCTTTTTCGGCTTCCCGATCGAGTATGTCCCGATCGGCCACGTCCACGGCGGCGCGCAATGTCCCGTGCTGCTCAAGCCGGCTTTCATCGTCTGCGAGGCGGTCAAGGATGCCGATCCGATCGAGGAAGCGGAGGTCTTGGGCTTGCGCCTGCTGCGGCGGCGGGTGGCGAAGGCATGGAAATCGTTCAAGGTCTCGGCGGTGTCCTCCTTCTCCTTTGTCGAGACGGCAGGCCTTAGCTTCGCGGCCAAGATCGCGACCGACAGCGCCGGACTGACGCGTCCGGTGCCGTCGCCGGTGGTCGATGGCCTCGATCGCGAAATCGCCGCGAGGGTCGGCCCGCGGCTCGCGCCCGGCAAACTCGAAGGGCGGTCCACGGGATTTGCAGACTCGCAAGCCGTCGACATGGCCGAGGCGGTGCTCAAGGCGATGTCGCTTACCGGTCCCTTCGCCCGCCTCGTGCTGCTGGCCGGGCACGGCAGCACGACGGTGAACAACCCTCACGCTTCGGGCCTCGATTGCGGCGCCTGCGGCGGCCACACCGGCGAGGCCAATGCACGCGTCGCCGCCGCCATTCTCAACAATGCGCGGGTGCGGGAAGGTCTGCGGTCGCGCGGTATCGACATCCCCGCCGATTGCTGGTTCGTCGGTGCGCTGCACGACACGACCACGGACGATGTCAGGCTGTTCGACGAGGAGGATGTGCCGGCGGCGCTCGCCGGCGATCTGGCGCGGCTGAAGGCACGGCTCGCCGATGCCGCGCATCTGGCAAGGCTCGAGCGGCGCGCGCTGCTCGGGATCGAGGATGCGGCCGGCGTCGATGCTGCGATCAAGGCCCGCAGCGAGGACTGGTCCCAGGTTCGGCCCGAATGGGGCCTTGCCGGCAATGCCGCCTTCATCGCCGCTCCGCGCAGCGTCACGCGTGGCCTTGATCTATCGGGCCGCGCCTTCCTGCACTCCTATGTGCACGAGCAGGATCTGGACCGTCGGGTGCTGGAGCTGATCATGACGGCGCCCATGGTGGTCGCGAGCTGGATCAATCTGCAATATTACGGCTCGACCGTGAACAATGCCGCGTTCGGCAGCGGCAACAAGGTGCTGCACAATATCGTCGGCCAGCTCGGCGTGCTCGAGGGCAATGCCGGCGATCTCCGGGTCGGCCTGCCCTGGCAATCCGTGCATAACGGCACGCGCTTCGTCCACGAGCCGCTCAGGCTCAACGTCTTCATCGCGGCGCCTGAAGCCGCGATGGACGACATCCTGCGCCGGCATTCCGGGGTCCGCGACCTCGTCACCAACGGCTGGATCACGCTCCATTCACTCGGCGAAGGCGGTGCAAAGATCCGCCACTGCGTCCAGCCGGGTCGCTGGGTCCCTGCATCGGGGATGTGATGTCCGGCTTGTGTGATCACCCTTATCGCTGGCGCTGGGCGGCGATTGCGACGTTGTTCGAAGCACCACCTGATGGATGGTATCTCACTTCAATATTGCGTCCCTCGTCGCGCGAAGAATGTCGTCCGACAGCTTGGGATCACTCACCGCGCGGGCGAGCACGAGGGCGCCTACCATAAGGCGGCGGTTACGATCGCCCGATCGTCGCGCTGCCGCGGCTTCAAACCGGACGGCATGCGCTTGCTCAGGAGCGCGATCACGCCTCGCACGCCGGCGGTGAAACGCTCCTTCACGCCGCCGCTTTGGCGTGACACCTCACAAGCCAGGGCCGCAAAGGGGCAGCCGCTGGCCGGGGTGTCGCGATGGGCCGGCGAGAGGTAATCCGACACGTAGTCGTCGAGCGCGACGTCATCGGGCAATTCCCTCCCCTTCGCGCTGATCGCATGAGCGACAGCCTCCTCGACCAGCCGCTCCTTCGAGCCGAACTGACTGTACAGGCTGCCGTGAGTCATCCCGGCCGCCTCGGCGAGAGCGTCGACACCGACGCCGGCGATACCGCGCTCCCGCAGGAGGCGGGCGGCGGCATTGAGAATGCGCTCGCGGTTTTGGGCGGACTGTTCCTTCGAAACGCGCATCAGACGGGTCTCCGGGCCGGGGGCCCTTGACAATTATCATTACGGTCGTCATGTATATCATTAGTTACGATCGTAATCAAAATATTTCGCGGCCGGCGGCCGCCTCGGAGACCAGCCATGAACAAGATGAAATCGAAGGTCGCCCTGGTGACCGGCGCATCGTCCGGGATCGGCGAAGCCACGGCGGCGCGGCTCGCGCAGGCAGGCTACAAGGTCTACGGCACCAGCAGACGGGGAGCTCAGGGCCGCAACCAGGGTTTCGAGATGCTGGCCCTCGACGTGATCCGAGACGACTCCGTGGAGGCCGCCATCGGCGAGCTGATGCGGCGCGAGGGCGCCATCGACCTGCTCGTGAACAATGCCGGTTTCGGTGTTGCTCCTGCCGGGGCGGAAGAGAGCTCGATCGAGCAGGCACGGGCGATCTTCGAGACGAACTTCTTCGGACTGGTGCGGATGACGCGCGCCGTCGTGCCGCACATGCGGCGGCAGGGCAATGGACGCATCGTCAACATCGGCTCGGTGCTTGGTTTTCTGCCGATGCCTTATGGCGCGCTTTATGCCGCGACCAAGCACGCGGTGGCCGGCTATTCGGAATCGCTCGACCACGAACTGCGCACGAGGGGCATCAGGGTCTCGGTGGTCGAGCCCGCCTACACCAAGACGCCGTTCGATGCGAACTTCATGGAGCCCGATGCCAAGCTCGACGCCTATC
>RXJC01000248.1 GCA_003963435.1 Bradyrhizobiaceae bacterium
CCGACATGACGGTGTCGTTCAAGCTGGTCAAGGAATCCTTCACTAGCCGCGTGACGCTCGACCGCGCCAATCTGAAAATCCTGGTCGAATATCTGCAGGGTCCATTCAGCAATCTGGAAAACCGCTGGACGTTCGAGCCCAAAGGTGAGGGCGTCTGCGACGTCGGTTTCTACCTGTCCTACGAGTTCAAGAGCCGCATGCTGGCGATGCTGATGGGCTCGATGTTCGATGCCGCCTTCGCGCGGTTCTCGACCGCGTTCGAAAAGCGCGCTGATGCGATCTACGGCCGGCCAAAGCTGGCGCCGACGTAGTTGGCGCGGGCACAGCGCGCTCCATCGTCATTGCGAGCGTAGCGACTTGTCCGCCGAAGCCTTTGGCGAAGGCGGAAGCGATCCAGACTGCCTCCGCGGAGGGACTCTGGATTGCTTCGTCGCATCTGCGCAAAATTGTTTACGCAATTTTGTCGCTGAGCTCCTCGCAATCACGGTGGCGAGGCCGGCGCGCCAAGTCCCTTGATCTGCCGCCGTCACGACATCCGTCGGATGACGATGAACATGGACATGACGTGGCGGACTCGCGGCAATTCCTGCCCGAGCTATGCTTCATCTCGTTGCCCTCGTTTTCATCCCCGCGGCGATCGCGGCGTTCGGCGCTTGGCCGCATGCCGGCGCGGCGAGCGCGTCACGCGGGGCCGCAGACGGCTGGCGGCCTCGCGGCGCGGCTTGGCCTGGGCTTGCGGGCCGCGGGCACCGCGCTGCGGCCGATCGCGCCGAAGCGGTGCTCGCGGTGGATGATGCGGCCATCGCGCGCGGCGGCGGCGAGGTGGACGAGGCCGACCGGCTTGCCCGGCGTGGCGCCGCCGGGGCCGGCAATGCCGGTGATGGCCACGGCAAGATCGACGTCGGCACGCTCCAGCGCGCCGACCGCCATGGCGGTTGCGGTCTCCTTGCTCACCGCGCCGAAATTCGTCAGCGTGCTCGCTTCGACACCGAGCATCGCGCGCTTGGCGTCGTTGGAGTAAGTGACGAAGCCGCGATCGATGACGTCGGAAGAGCCGGGGATGTCGGTCAGCGCACCTGCGACGAGGCCACCGGTGCAGGATTCAGCGGTCGCGATCGTCAGCTTGCGCATCCGGCACAGATCGAGCAGCGAGCGGGAGAGGGCGCGTGCGTCGCTGCCGCCCATGGCCTAGATGCTCCAGGTCTTCTCGTTGAACGGCAGGCGGATGGTGGCGCTCGCGGTGGCCGCGATGCCTTCCTCACGGCCGGTGAAGCCGAGCCGCTCGCTGGTGGTCGCCTTCACCGCGACGCGCGAGATATCGACGCCGGAAATCTCGGCGATGCGCGCGCGCATGGTGTCGCGCAACGGGCCGATCTTCGGCCGCTCGCAGATCATGGTGACCTCGAGATTGGCAACGCGGCCGCCGCGCGCTGCGACGCGCTCGATGGCGTATTTCAAGAACTGGTCGGAGGAGGCGCCCTTCCACTTCGCATCGCTCGGCGGGAAGTGCGAGCCGATGTCGCCGTCGGCAAGCGCGCCGAGGATGGCGTCGACCAGCGCATGCAGGCCGACGTCGCCGTCGGAATGGGCGAGAAAGCCCCTGCTGTGCGGCACGCGCACGCCGCAGAGCATGACGTGGTCGCCTTCGCCGAAGGCGTGCACGTCGTAGCCGGTGCCGGTCCTGATGTCGCCGAGCTGGGCGGCCAGGCGCGCTTCCTCGCGCACGAAATCCTCGGGAGTGGTGAGCTTCATGTTGGCAACATCGCCTTCAAAGGTTGCGACCGTCAATCCCGCCCATTCGGCAATCGCGGCATCGTCGGTGAAATCGCTGCGACCGTCCTTTGCCGCGCGACGATGCGCCTCGAGGATGACGTCGAAGCGAAAGGATTGCGGCGTCTGTGCGATTCGCAACGACGCGCGGTCCGGCGTGCCCTCGACATTGCCGCTCGTGCAGGTGACCTTGATGGTGTCGGTGACGGGAACGACGGGGATCGCCGCGCCGGTGCGGCTCGCCGCCTCGATCGCGCGCGAGATCACGCCCGCCGAGACGAAGGGCCGGGCGGCGTCGTGGATCAGCACGATGTCAGGCTTGTGCCTGGCCAGCGCTTCGAGACCCGATAGCACCGAGGCCTGCCGCGTCGCACCGCCATTGGCCGGCGGCTCGTGCTTGAGCCCGGCGACGGCGGCCGTGAACATGGCGCTGTCATCGGGGTTCACCACCGGCTGTACCGCGAACACGTCCGCGTGGCGGCTGAAGGCTTCCATGGCGCGGTAGATCACCGGCACGCCGCCGATCTCGCGATACTGCTTCGGCCCGCCGCCGCCAGCACGCAGTCCACGCCCGGCTGCCACGAGGACGACTGCGGTGCGTTGTGATTTCGCCATAGGGCTCAAATACTCAGTTGGTGATGGAGAGTCGGGGAGTGGGGCATGCCTCTAGCACGGCAGGCCCGCAAAAAAAGGGGGTTTCCCCGGATTGTTCGCAACGGCATTTTGCTGCACTGCACTTGAAAGATTTGCAGAATTGTCTAAACTGTAGGCATGACGCTTGACTGCACAAGAATTGTGCGCAAGATAGATCATGGCAGGCGCGATGAGGCCCTGCCCAGTCAACGAGACCCCCGTGACCGGTTCGGCAGTGTCCGGCTCTAAGCCGTTGAAAATTGGCGATATTGACGTCGCCACCCCGGTCTTCCTGGCGCCGATGTCGGGGGTGACTGACTCGCCCGTCCGCAAGCTGGCCGCCGAGCTCGGGGCCGGTCTCGTCGTGTCCGAAATGACCGCCAGCGATGAGCTCGCCAACGGCCACCGGATGTCTCGGTTGCGTTGCAAAGCCACCGGGATCGGCCCGCACGTGGTCCAGCTCGCCGGCTGCGAGGCCCATTGGATGGCCGAGGGCGCCCGGATCGCCGAGGCCGAAG
The DNA here is from genome assembly GCA_003963435.1 of Bradyrhizobiaceae bacterium. Lineage (GTDB taxonomy): Bacteria > Pseudomonadota > Alphaproteobacteria > Rhizobiales > Xanthobacteraceae > Bradyrhizobium. The sequence goes on from RXJC01000248.1 coordinate 2,922, forward strand.
GCGCCGATATCATCGACATCAACATGGGCTGTCCGGCCCGCCACGTGACCGGCGGCCAGTCCGGCTCCGCCTTGATGCGCGACCTCGATCACGCCGTCAGCCTGATCGACGCGACGATTGCGGCGGTGAAGGTGCCGGTGACGCTGAAGATGCGGCTCGGCTGGGACGATCGCACGCGCAACGCGCCGGAGCTGGCGCGGCGCGCGGAAGCCTCAGGCGTCCAGCTCGTCACGGTGCATGGCCGCACCCGCAGCCAGTTCTACAAGGGCGAGGCCGATTGGGACGCGATCGGCGCCGTGCGCGATGCGATCTCGATTCCGCTCGTCGTCAACGGCGACATCACCACTTACGAGAAAGCGGTCGCGGCGCTCGCGGCCTCCGGCGCCGATGCCGTGATGATCGGCCGCGGCGCGCAGGGCCAGCCCTGGCTGCCCGGCCAGATCGGCCGCCGCCTCATGGGCGGAGCCGAGGAGGCGACGCCCTCGCTCGCAACCCAGCTGCATTATGTCCAGACGCTCTATGAGGGCGTCCGCGCGCTCTACGGCCTTCGCGTCGGATTGAAGCACGCCCGCAAGCATCTCGGCTGGGCACTCGACGTCGCGGCGGAGGCGAGTGGCGCTTCCCTGGAGAAGCTGAAAGGCTGGCGCCAGAAAATCCTGACCTCGGAAGATCCGCGTCTCGTCCACAAGTCGCTGCAGGATGCCTTCGACGACTTCGCATGGAGCGCTGCTGCATGAGCTCAGGCGCTGATCATCTCCGGACGTCCGACAGCGACGCGATGCTGGATGCCTTGCCCAATCCCGTGCTGATGATCGGGCCGGACGGCAAGATTGTCGCCGCCAACATCGCCACCGAAGCCTTCTTCGAGATCTCGACCCAGTTCCTGAAGCGGCAGTCGTTGAAAGAGCTGGTGCCGTTCGGCAGCCCGCTGCTGGCGCTGATCGACCAGGTGCGCTCGTCGAACTCGCCCGTCAACGAATACAAGGTCGATTTGGGCACGCCACGCATGGGCGGCGACCGCCAGGTGGACCTGCACGTCGCCCCGCTCACCGAGCGGCCCGGCCATATCGTGGTGATGCTGCAGGAGCGCTCCATCGCCGACAAGATGGACCGCCAGCTCACCCATCGCAGCGCGGCGCGCTCGGTGATCGCGCTGGCCGCGATGCTGGCGCACGAGATCAAGAACCCGCTCTCCGGCATCCGCGGCGCGGCGCAGCTGCTGGAGCAGCAGGCTTCATCCGAGGACCGCATGCTGACGCGGCTGATCTGCGACGAGGCCGACCGCATCGTGACGCTGGTCGACCGCATGGAGGTGTTCGGCGACGAGCGTCCCGTGGTGCGCGGCCCCGTCAACATCCATTCGGTGCTCGACCACGTGAAGCGGCTGGCGCAGTCCGGCTTTGCCCGCAACATCCGCTTCATCGAGGATTATGATCCCTCGCTGCCGCCGGTGCTGGCGAACCAGGACCAGCTGATCCAGGTGTTCCTCAATCTGGTGAAGAACGCCGCCGAAGCGCTGATCGACGTCCCCGACGCCGAGATCCAGCTCACCACCGCGTTCCGCCCCGGCGTGCGCCTGTCAGTCCCCGGTCAAAAATCCCGGGTATCGTTGCCGCTCGAATTCTGCGTGAAGGACAACGGACCAGGCGTGCCGGACGATCTTCTGCCCAACCTGTTCGATCCCTTCGTGACCACCAAGCAGACCGGTTCGGGCCTGGGCCTTGCGCTGGTCGCCAAGATCGTCGGCGATCACGGGGGCATCATCGAATGCGAATCTCAGCCGCGCAAGACCACCTTTCGCGTGCTGATGCCGATGTATTCCACATCGGCGAAACACGCCGATCAAAGCAGTCGCGCCGACTCTGCCGGGAAGCCGTCGCCTGCGTCACAGGGGGCGAAATGAGGATTAACGATGCCCGCAGGTAGCATTCTCGTAGCCGATGACGATACCGCCATCCGCACCGTTCTCAATCAGGCACTGTCCCGCGCCGGTTACGAAGTCCGGCTGACCGGCAATGCCGCAACGCTGTGGCGCTGGGTCAGCCAGGGCGAGGGCGATCTCGTCATCACCGACGTGGTGATGCCGGACGAAAACGCCTTCGACCTGTTGCCGCGGATCAAGAAGATGCGGCCGAATCTGCCCGTCATCGTCATGAGCGCGCAGAACACCTTCATGACGGCGATCCGCGCCTCCGAGCGCGGAGCCTACGAATATCTGCCGAAGCCCTTCGACCTCAAGGAGCTGATCGCCATCGTCGGCCGCGCGCTGGCCGAGCCGAAGGAGCGCGTCTCGACGCCCGACGAGGACGCCGAGATGGAGGCGATTCCGCTGGTCGGCCGCTCGCCGGCGATGCAGGAAATCTACCGCGTGCTGGCGCGCCTGATGCAGACCGATCTCACCGTGATGATCACGGGCGAGTCCGGCACCGGCAAGGAGCTGGTGGCGCGCGCGCTGCACGATTACGGCAAGCGCCGCAACGGCCCGTTCGTCGCGGTCAACATGGCGGCGATCCCGCGCGACCTGATCGAGTCCGAGTTGTTCGGCCATGAGCGCGGCGCCTTCACCGGTGCCAACACCCGCGCCTCCGGCCGGTTCGAGCAGGCCGAGGGCGGCACGCTGTTCCTCGACGAGATCGGCGACATGCCGATGGAGGCACAGACGCGATTGCTGCGCGTGCTGCAGCAGGGCGAATACACCACCGTCGGCGGCCGCACCCCGATCAAGACCGACGTGCGCATCGTCGCGGCCTCCAACAAGGATCTGCGCGTCCTGATCCAGCAGGGCCTGTTCCGGGAAGATCTGTTCTTCCGCCTCAACGTCGTGCCGCTGCGGCTGCCGCCCTTGCGCGAGCGCATCGAGGACCTGCCGGATCTCATCCGTCACTTCTTCGCGCTCGCGGAGAAGGACGGCCTGCCGCCGAAGAAGCTCGACGCGCTGGCGCTGGAGCGGCTGAAGCAGCACCGCTGGCCCGGCAACGTGCGCGAGCTGGAAAAC
>RXJC01000306.1:0-6222 GCA_003963435.1 Bradyrhizobiaceae bacterium
TGGCGCCGTTTCACGGATGTACTGAAACGGTTGCTCTGCCCGCTCAATCCCAGGATTGAGCGGGTTTAGTCGTTTGCGGAGCCGGTAAGCGATGACGACGAAGAAATTGGCGCAGCCGTCACCTGAAAGCGTCGCGCGCGTCGAACGCAAGCGCCTGGCCGCCGAAGAAGGGGCGCGGGCGCTGGCAGACGTCGAAAAGCAAGGCGTCGAAGTTCGCAAGAACATGGCGCGCCTCCGCGAGGCCCGCGAGGCGAGGGAAGCTGATGAAGCTCTCCGGCCGCCTGCACCTGCGCTCAAGAAGCGTTCTGGAAAGCGGGCGCGATAGTCGCGCTTGACGCTGCCGGCGAAGTTCGAGCAGCCGATCAACATGCGGAGACTGCAGATCGTGCCCAGGAACAAGCCGGATCACGGAACCATCACTTTCTTTCTGGCCACCGGTGCAGATCGGCATACCTGTCGGCTTGCCACGACGTTCAGCACGCAGAGGCAGGCCTTGAGCTATCTCCAGAAGCACCGAACGGAGTTCGAGCGTCAGGCCCGGGCACGCCTTGCTTCCGGCGAAGTGGAAGACGGAATCGTCGTGCTGTCGATGCTCTGATGAGCGCGGCGAGGCAATAGCGGACTAATTGATCAGGCGCGCTTTTTCCTGAATGAACGCGGCGCGGACGACCGGGCCGTTCCTGTCCCGAACTTCGATGGCCAAGTGCTTCGATGGTCAAGTCTTCGCTGCTCGCGAACGGATCGAGTGCTCTGGCAATGTCGGCAAGGAGCTTGCCGCCTCGATCTCGGCCTCCCGCTGGTTGTCCAAGTCGAGGCCCTCTTCGTCTATGACGAACGCCTCCCCATGTCGGATATCGAAGTAAAATCTCGACGCCAGCTATTGTGTCCTGTCGCGCCGGGCCTGCCGCACGGTCTCTCTTGCCAGGCGTTCAGCCTTCAGCCGCTCCTTATTTGCGTGGAAAGCCAGTTCCGCTTTCTCGTAGTCGGTCGAGGTATTTTCTGACGGCTGTTTGAAGAACTTGTTCGCCGCGTCGATCGCGGGCTTTCGATATTGCTGTCTCATCGTGGATCCTCATCGTGTGTGGCAGGTGAGCCTGATCTTGGCGGCTGAGCCCTGCTTAGTTCTTGCTTCTCGGGCGATCGAGCCGCACCCGGTTGAACTCCTCGGGGCCATCGATCAGATCGCGCTTGCGGCTTGCGCGGCTGTCTGCCGTCGTCGCCATGTCGCCCATATGGTCGATCGTATCGCCAGCCATTTTTCGGGCGCGCTGCTTCTGGCGATCTTGCTGGGTGCCGGCTGCAAGTCCCAGCTCAACCAGGCGGCCAAGCGCTTCGGACAGGCTCGGAAGATCGTCTTGATGCGCCATCCAGGCCGTGACGGCTCCCAGCAAGGATGGAGAGGGCCGAAAACAAACGGTCCGAGGGTGATGGGGCCTGTGCGCCTGCTTCCTCATGCGATCCATTGATTGCCGCAACGCCTCCCGTCGGGGGATGTCAGAACAAGCCTCGGGCTTCCGATGCGTTCCTAACCAAGATCATCCGTTTGCGAGACGGAGCGATCTGACCGAATGGGCCACGAGGCGATTGACCTGCAGTTCTGCCGCAGCCGCCGGCGAGCGGCGCCCGCATAGGTTCGGAAACGCTCGCGAGGCCGGCCGCAGCGGTCAGGACTTCGGAGTTGCGGGGGAGGGCACAGTGTTCTTCCGCTCCCACGGCCTCTTGCCGTCAGCGTCGCGATCCCAAGGGCGGGCTGTCGTCGCGTTTTTCTCATCTTCAGCCGCCTTCGCACGATCAGACTTGACCTGCTCGCGGTCCGACAGCGGCAGCTTGCCAGCGGGTAGTTCTGCTTGTGCGAGAACAGGAAGGCCTGTCAGCAGGATGACGGCGAGGAATTTTGTCATTCCCGGCGTTAGCAGATCAACGCCCTCTTGTCCGATTTAGTTTGTGGCTGCGTTGTCACAGCATTGTCAGGAACCGGGCTCAGGTCGTCCTGAACTTCCCAGCCTCGCCGCCAAGGGTGGGCTCGGAAGTGCTCGACATTCCAGGCCGCCACCCCATGCGCGCGGTCGGTGACAAGGTCCACAAGACCGACGTGCTGGATTTGCTGCCATGGTTGGGCAGGGTCGTGTTGGCTGATCGTGGTCTTGCTCGATCATCCTGAAGTTCCTGAAAACATATTCGGAGGACGGCCGCGAGTACGTGAATAGACTCCTCCAAGACTGGAGGGATCGCCTTGCTAATGCTTAAGAGCAAGGTCTCGCAAGATCGAATGAAGGAAGTCGCTTGCATGATCATATCGCACACTGCCATTCGCGATTTGGCGAGTGCGCGGTGCTAGCGCCTCACCGATGCTTTGTGAGCCGAGCAGATCAGCCTTATCTGACCATTCTTGAAGCAACTCGTCCGGAATGTCTCCAGCCGATCTGAACAGCTCCAGCAGGCATTCTTCGCCCTTTGATTTGCGGTCGTGGTGGGCCCTCAGTGCGTAAAGCGCGAACAGCCCGCGAAAAGCATCACGGGAAACCGAAGGCTTGGCCATCGCAATGTCCCCCTTTATCAATCGACTTGAGATACCCTAGTGCAACGACAGTCAGAACAAATCGCAACAGTAGCGCAATGTTGCGGCCGGCAACTAAGGCAGACCGCTACCACCACTATAGAGAATGGTAGCAGCGGTCGCGCCAGCGCTGCAGATGGCATGCGGAGACCATCTCGCATGTGCAGGCGCTAAAACGTACGGGCGACTCTCGAAGCTGCCTATTCATCTTAATGTACTAGTCTTCGCCTCTAGGACGGCCGTCAATGCGACTCGATATGGGAAGAGGCCCCGACGTCGCTTGCTTAGCGTCGGGGACTCCATTCCAATGTATCGGCCCACGCGCGGTTTAGGACCGGCAGCGCGTCCTCACTCTTGATTTCTGACGCAGAGCTTAAAAGACTGTGGCGACGCCCGCCATGATCGGTTTCCAATTACCGCGCATATCGATCCGCTCCCTTCAGGAGAAGGTAATGTTTCGATCGCGGGCACAAGCGAGCAAGGCATCGTGAGCAACCTCGGCCGCCGCCTCAATGTCTTTGATGCCTATTTCCATCGCGCGGCCGTGTAGTTCGCGCACGGCTAGCAGAGCTCTTTTGAATTCGCGGACGATATCGCGGACTTCCTTGGGTTCTTTCGACATGCTGCGTTCCCTTCGGCTAAGGCGGCATAAGCCTAACCCTTCCGCTGCTCGGCCGGCAGCGGCGATTTCGCTACCCCCGGGGCGCTAGTCTGCTCCCTTCAAATGATTGGGAATTCACTTGACGGCCTTCTGCCTCTTGCGCGGCGAGGCAGGTGTTTTCCGACCAGCCGGAGTACTTGGTGTGCTGTTGTAACGTGCGTTGTCATAACAGCGCTGCCGATCAGGGTTCGGATTCATCTGCTGAGAAGTGACCGTGCCGCCGCACTCCGTGCCGATCGCGGTAGCGGCCTTGGCACTAGCGTGGGAAGCGATCAGGAGCATGAGGCAGACAAACAGCCGAGACATCTTCGACAACGCCCCGCTAATTATCGCACTTGCCGGGGTTGGCGCTACACCATCGGCTCACCGCGGAGCTGTCCCATCCTCGGGCTTTGTTCACCGACACGCATTGCTCATAGGTGCAACTTTTCGGCTTGGCCGAGCTCTTGGCGGGCTTTGGTTGGGAAAAAGCTGGGGTCAGTAGTGCGACTAAAAGGAAAGCGACGATAGGGGTTTTCATGGAAATCCTGCCGAGTTGAAAACCATAGTAAAACGCACTCGCGGCTAGACGCAAGCCAAGGTTGTTTGCCCATCCCGTGCGTCGCCCACTCCCCTTCCGTACAGTGAATTCCGATCATCCTGGCAGAGGGGCGGTATCTGCCTGTGAAGTCCCCCGGCAGGGCAGCAAGAATGTGCCGGGGGCTTTGCCTTCAGGGCAGCGATGACTTCAGCTTATTTCTGACGACAAACCAACGAACTGCTCGCTCGGTCCAGAGGTCGTCTGTTGCAGTCCGAAAGCCCCCGCCGTTCAGGCAGGCCGCCATTTCCGAACAGGATGCGACCCCTCGGCCGGAAAGGATCGCGAACAGTTCGCGGGCCGTGGACTGAAACCAATAATTGCGATGGTGGGGATCCACCGCGAGAAATTCGGCACCTGATTTCTCTAGCCGTCCGCCGAAACCGGTCGGGACCGGTCCTCTCGCGTGCTTGTACATCGGACTGAACTCCCTGTGTTCGTTCAACGTGGGGACTTCGATCGCTTCGCGCAAGGCGCCCGCGCGCCCATCCACTCCCATCAAGGTTGCGGATCGCCTCCGAAGCCTGGGGATGAAACTGCAGGAAGCCCGTCAATCGCCATATTAATTCCTCGTTCCTCATCGCTCCAGCCAAATCCAACCTGTGTTCGCGACGGCCGGGGGCGGGGGCGGGATCTTCGTGGAGATGGACAAGGGTCGCCCGTCATAGATGACGCTGAACTCGACAGTCCTAGACGAAGGATCAAATCGAAAGGACCGATTGCTTCCGTTCAGAATAGTGAGGTTTGGTGCTCCATCTGGTCTGACTTCGAGTAGGCTGAGGAGCATCGCGCCTCTTGGCAAAGCTAAAGCTGTTACCGGACGGGGTGTAGGCCCCGAAATCTCCTCAATGTTACCCAGCTGGGTGTACCACTCGTGGGGACTATGGCCCTTCTTGACGCCGGTTGCCCTCCGGCGTGATGCGCCGTTGGGTCAAATAGAGCGTGTGTTGTCGCCGTTGGTCGTGGCTATGGTTAGGTCTGACAAGTATTTTCAGCGTCTCGTGGAGCGCGGCGGTGCTCCCGATTTCGCTCCGCTGGGCTCCATCTCTAGGCGTCTTAGAGGGCGGGGCTGAACCCGCGACCAACATGAGCCATCGAATTGCTGAAGACCGCGCCGGCGCGGGGGTCATGCTTGAACAAGAAAACAAGCCCGACGAAGCCTCTTCCAATCTCACCCCGCCTTGCCGTCCTCACCAAAGCGCCGCGTCAGCGCCGTCAGCACCACGAACGTGGCAAGCCACACCATTCGTGCGCCGTAGCGGTCGTGCGGGCCGGAGATCACGCCGCAGATGAAGGCGTTGCCGAGCAGGGCCAGCGCCACGGTCGCCGCGAGCAGCGTCAGCTCGTCGAGCCGGCGATGCGCCAGCGCATGGGCAAGCAGCGCGACCAGCGCCAGCATCGAGGCCAGCGCGACCGGGACATGCAGCCAGTTCACATCATCGAAATTGATGGCCCAGTGCTGCTGCCGTGCGGCGCGCATCGGCGCGACCTGCGCGGGGATGTAGCGCTCGATGATGCCGTAGGTGTGCGGGATCCAGCCGCTGGTGCCTTCGCCGGTGGCGACATGCAGCAATTGCTGGCCCATCGCCCGCAGCGCCGCGCCGGCCTGCCAGGCCGGATAGTCCTTGAGCGACTGCACGACGATGTATCCCATCTCGTCGTTCATGCCTTCAAAGCGGCCGAGCGTGTTGAACATGCTGTTGCCCCACAGGAACTCGTCGGCGGTCGCAGGCAGCTCATTGCGGTACGGACAGAGCTTGTAGCGCTCGCGCGGGCAACGATCGTTGAGGTAACGCGCGACGATGCCGTCCTGCATCATGCGGCCGAAGGCGACGCCGTAACCGCCGGGTGTCCAGGCCCATTGGCCCGACAGCGCATGGTTCGCCGAGACCAGCATCACGCCGCCCGCGACGATGGTGAGGCTCGCCTGCGCCAATCCGGCGAGCGGCCGGCGCTCTTTCAGAAACGGCCGCGCCATCCAGCCCGCAGCGCACAGGCCGAACAGCACGCCGAGCGTGGCGCTGTGGGTCGCCGCGGCAAAGGCGGTGAAGACGAACAGCGCGATCTTTTCCAGCGCCGAGGTGCGGCCTGTGCCGACCACCAGCAGAAACAGCGACAGCACCGACAGACCTGCAAAAATGTCGGTGAGCAGCATGCTGGCAAGCCAGGGCAGCGCGGTCGACACGATCAGGCAAAGGCTGATCGCGACGAAGCGGAAGGTCTGCATCAATCCCAGTACGCGTAAGGTGAGCTGCAACAGCCACAGCGTCGCCAGCGACTGGACCGCGAGGTTGATCCAGAACCCGAAACTCTCGCCATAGTGCAGGTACAGGCCGAACACCGTGGAGCGGCTGGGGACGAGATATCCCTCATACCAGCGCGCCAGATAGCCGCCGGTATCCCATTGCAACAGCGGATAGCCGTTCC
>RXJC01000306.1:6272-14154 GCA_003963435.1 Bradyrhizobiaceae bacterium
TAGCCGTTCCAGAATGCCGGCGCGATCATCAGGAGGGGCAGAGCCACCGCCGCCAGACGCAGCCAAAGCGCACCTGCGGCGCGCGCGCGCAATTGATCAGTGGTGATGCTCAAATCCGGCCCCGTCCTCGTGTGTCGACCATGCCCGCAATAACGGTCGGCAGAGAATTCACCAATAGTTTGACACCGCCCGGCTTGAATTTGGCGAAATCCTGACCACCTTGAGCCGACCTTGGCGCGTGGGGCGTCAGAAGAATCCGTTGTGTTTCAACGTCTTGGCGTGCTTTCGCGGGCAAGACGCTGTTCACTCTCAGGCAAGCCCGTCAGGACTTTGTCGCCTAGACTATGCTATAAAGCCGGCAAAAGAGCCCCTTCGAAGAGCAAATTCCAAAAAGAGCAAATCATGGCAGTGCATCAGGTCAATCCGGGAGGAAAGCTCGCATCGCTCGATCCGATCTGGGACCGGATCAGGGACGAGGCGGAGGACATCGTTCGTCGCGAGCCGGAGCTTGCGACCTTCATCTATTCGGCGGTGCTGCATCACAGCCGCCTGGAAGATTCGGTGGTCCACCGCGTCGCCGAGCGGCTCGATCACTCCGCACTGTCCGGCGACCTCGTGCGCCAGGCCTATATGGAGGCGCTGCGCGACGACCCTGATCTCGGCAACGCCTTCCGCGCCGATCTCGTCGCCGTCTACGACCGCGATCCCGCGACCTCGCGTTTCATCGATCCCTTGCTCTACTTCAAGGGTTTTCACGCGATCCAGACCCACCGCCTGGCGCACTGGCTCTATCTGCGGGGCCGCAAGGATTTTTCGTATTACCTGCAGAGCCGCGCCTCGGCGGTATTCCAGACCGACATCAATCCGGCCGCGCGAATCGGCCGCGGCATCTTCCTCGACCATGCCACCGGCTTCGTCTGCGGCGAAACGGCGATCATCGAGGACGACGTCTCGATCCTGCACGGCGTCACGCTCGGCGGCACCGGCAAGGAGAACGAGGACCGGCATCCGAAAATCCGCCACGGCGTCCTGATCGGCGCCGGCGCAAAGATCCTCGGCAACATCGAGATCGGCCATTGCGCGCGCATCGCCGCCGGCTCGGTCGTGGTCAAGCCGGTGCCGCACAACGTCACGGTCGCGGGCGTGCCGGCGAAGATCGTCGGCGAGGCCGGCTGCGCCGAGCCGTCGCGCACCATGGACCAGATGATCAACGCGATGGGGCTCTGAGCTCGCGTCCAAGGGCCGGATTTTCCGGCCCTTTTCGTCGCCAAATTCTTTGGCAATTCATGCTGGCGGTTCGCCGCGTCTCGTCCTAAAACCCGCCGACCAATTTCGATCGGAGACTTGCCGTGGACGTCAAAGAAGTCAGAAAGCTGGACGCCTATCTGAAGCGCGTATTCGGCAATCCCAAGATCCGCGTCGTGCCGCGGCCTAAGAAAGACGATTCCGCCGAGGTCTATATCGGCGAGGAGTTCATCGGCGTGCTCTTCGTCGACGACGAGGACGACGATCGCTCGTTCCAGTTTCAGATGGCGATCCTCGAGGACGATCTCGTCGACCAGGAATGATGCGATCCGACCGGTGACCCGGAACTTTTCGCCCTCACCAATTGGTGTCTGATGCGGTGGTGCGATCGGCCGCCGCCTTTCCCATATTTCGTCCATGCGAACAGTGCTGATCTCCGGGGCGGGGATCGCGGGTCCGACGATGGCCTATTGGCTGAAGGCGGCTGGCTACGCGCCGACGCTGGTCGAGCGCGCGCCTGCGCTTCGTCGCGGCGGCTATGTCATCGACTTCTGGGGACTGGGTTACGACATCGCCGAACGCATGGGGTTGCTGCCGGAGATCGATCGCGCCGGCTACCATATGCAGGAGATGCGGATCGTCGATGACGGTGGCCGGCGCGTTGCCGGTTTCGGCACACGCGTGTTCGATGAGTTGACCGGCGGACGCTACGTCACGCTGGCACGAAGCGATCTCTCACATCTGCTGTACGGGACGATCGGCGACTCCACGGAGATCGTCTTCGATGACGAGATTGTTGCGCTCGATGAACGCGCCGACGAGGTCAGGGTTCGACTGCGACGGGCTGGTGAGCGCCGCTTCGATCTCGTGATCGGTGCCGACGGGTTGCATTCGTCAGTGCGGCGACTTGGGTTCGGGCCGCAACGGGTTTTCGAACGGCATCTCGGCTACGCCGTCGCCGCGTTCGAGGTTCGCGGCTACGACGTGCGCGACGAGAATATGTATCTCATGTACGGACAGCCGGGGCGCATGATCGGGCGCTTTGCTCTGCATGGCGATCGAACGCTGTTCCTCTTCGTCTTCGCGGACGACGCCGATCGATGGCCCGCCACGCCTGCCGATCAGAAAGCAAGACTGCGCGACGTCTATCGCTGCGCGCGTTGGGAGTGGCCGGCCATCCGAAACGAACTCGACCGCGCCGATGAGCTGTATTTCGATCGCGTCAGCCAGATCAGGATGGACAACTGGTCGCGCGGCCGCATTGCCCTGATTGGCGACGCCGCCTTCTGCGTGTCGCTGCTCGCGGGGCAGGGGTCGGCTCTGGCGATGATCTCCGCATATGTGCTTGCCGGCGAACTCATGCGCGCTGACGGGCGCCACGAGGAAGCGTTCCGCGCCTATGAGAGCCGCCTTCGCAACTATATCGGCGCCAAGCAGCGCGGAGCGGAACGCTTCGCCGCGGCATTTGCGCCGCGGACGCCATGGGGATTGTGGTTTCGCAACCAGATCGTGAGGACATTCTCGTTGCCCGGCGCGGCGAGGCTCGTCATCGGCCGGGACATTGCCGACAAGTTGGATCTGCCAGCTATGGCTGGGACCATCGCAAGGAAATCGGCGTTTGAACGGCTTGCGGCCTCGAGCGCGATTTCATCCTGACAAAGCGCAGTCGCGTCGGCGAACGGGAGATCCTGCTTACCCCTTTGGCCCGCGCAACCGCGCGGTCAGCCTGTCCATTGCTTCCGCCACGTCGCGCCACTGCGACAGCCAGCTGCGCGGAAAGCGGAAGGTGAGGTCGGCGCCGCCGACGCGGCGTTCCGACAGGCACATGCCGGGCGTCGCCGCATCGCGCGTGCAGCGCGCGGTCAGCGCCGGGCTCGCGGCGGAATAGAGGTCCTCGCTGCCGTAGGGTGTGTCGCTGCGGAACATCCGCATCGTCAGGCCGTCCGCCGGCGTCGCCGCGGCCTGGTCGAGATAGCGCGGATAGATCGTGGCCATGCGCTGCTCGGGCGAGAGCGCATCGTGATGGGCGGCGATCGACAGGAAGATGCGGTCGATCGACTGCACCGCCGCTTCCACCGTATCGGCCGTGACGTGCTTCGGCGCGCCGGGCGGCTCCAGCGAGGGATAGAGGAAGTCGAGATCGATGCGCTCCTGCGGACCGGAGTGGCGCTGGATCTTCATGCGGATCGCGTTCACCGGCAGGTTGAACAGCGTGCCGCCGACGCTGACCGGCAGCTTGTCCGGAGCGTTCGCGCCGCCCGCGCCCCAGGTCGGCCACAACAGATAGGCGACGAGCGCGACCGCGCAGGCCGCAGCAATGCCGCCGAGCACGATCGGGACGACATGCGCCCGGGCGCGCGCGCGGGGAGATCTGAGGGAGGCTGCCGAAAACACCGTCATAAGCTTGCGCTGGGTCGAGCGGGACGTCGGCCGATGGCCGACGAATCAGCGGCGAATATGCCACGCCGCGGCGTTTTCGCGCAGCGTTCCGCACCTGCGGGAGGCGGGGGCGGCCCTGCACGTCCCGGCCGGCGGCGTTAACCTTCCCTTAAGGATAATGTAGCGTTAACCAGCACGATTTGTCACAGGAAGGCGGTGGCGTTGCGTAAGGGCGGACTTCCGATGACACCTGAAGCTCTCAATACCTTCTTCTCGATCTGCATCGGTTTCGCGCTCGCGGGCGCGCTCGTGAGCGGATATCAGGCGGTCGCGCAGCGGCCCGCGGGCTTCGGCCTGCTGCAGGACGGCGTGGCGCCGAAGACCTTCGCTGCGGTTCCGTTCCTGGTGTTCGCCGCGCCCTTCATCATCATGCGCAACACGCTGCGCGGCATGCGCGTGGAGAGCCGCCGCGCCGAGTTCGTGATGATGGCGACCCTCATCGCGGGCTTCTGGAGCATGATGAGCGGCACATTCTTCCTGATGACTTTGCGCGCGGCCGGCGTTCTGGGCTGAGGTTAGCGCTATCCGGGCGCTGCCGGCACGGCGGCGGCCCTTTGCGTCAAGGCTGCGGTTTGGCTATGGCTGTGGTCGACGCGACAGGAGACCTCCATGGCGATCTACGAGCTCGACGGGCAGGCGCCCGACCTTCCCGCCGACGGCAATTACTTCATCGCCGAGACCGCGACCGTGATCGGCCGCGTGCGCCTGAAGCCGGGGGCGAGCGTCTGGTTCGGCGCCGTGCTGCGCGGCGATAATGAGTGGATCGAGATCGGCGAGGGCGCCAACGTGCAGGACGGCTCGACCTGTCACACCGATCTCGGTTTCCCGCTTGTCGTCGGCAAGAACTGCACGGTCGGCCACAACGTCATCCTGCACGGCTGCACCATCGAGGAGGGCGCGCTGGTCGGCATGGGCTCGATCGTGATGAACGGCGCCAGGATCGGCCGCAACAGCATCGTCGGCGCCGGCTCCGTCATCACCGAGGGCAAGGAGTTCCCCGAACGCTCGCTCATCATCGGTTCACCGGCCCGCGTGCTGCGCACGCTCGACGACGCCCAGGTGCAGCGCATGGGAAGCGCGGCGAAGTTCTACGTGGCCAACGGTCCCCGCTTCAAGAAGGGCCTGAAGCGGATCGGGTGAGAAGCCGGCCGCGCAAGGCGCGCGCGTGGCACAGTTCCATACCGTAAAGATACAGGCCGGTACTTTAATCCTCCGCTAGTGGGATCACGCTTATCACGGAGCGTTTTCAACCAGGAGGAGCGGCGCCATGAAGGCAACGGCGCTGGAATCCGGCTTTGGTGCCGGAACCAATCTATTGAAGAAATTTGTAAGGTTCGCGCGCGGCACGGACACGCTGACCGTGGCGGAGAAGGTCTACAGCATTGCCGCCTTCCTCGCGATCGTCACCACCTTCCTCCTGGTGATGTCGGTCCAGTCGGTGCGGTTGCAGACGACCTATCGTCACATGCATGCCTCGTCCGCCGAAGCGGCGATCGGCGTCGGGCGCATCAATGCGCTGATCTACGCCATTGTGATGGAATCACGCGGCATCTACATGTCGGGCGATCGCAGCGCGATGAAGCCGTTCGCGGATGGGCTGATGCGGCGCAACCGCGAGCTCGCCGAGGCCGTGAAGAGCATGGAGAAGAACGTCGGCGACGACGACGCCGAACTGTTCGCGAGCTTCCGCCAGCGCATCGCGCAATTCATCGAGTTCCGCCAGGAGCTGGTGCGGCGCGGACTGGAGATCAGCCCGGCGGCGGCGCGGGAATGGGGTGACAACAACGCCAACCGGAAGGTGCGCAGCCAGCTCAACAGCGATGTCGAGGCGCTCGATCGCATCTACCAGGAGCGCGCCCGTGAGGCGGATGCACTCGCCAACGAAAATCGCTACGCGGCGGCCTATCTGTTCGCGCTCGGGCTCGCGGCGCTCGCGCTCGCGGGCTTGAACGTCGTCGTGATGCGGGGCTCCGTCGTCGGCGCGCTGGCCGATATTACGCGGGCGACCGACCGGATCGCAGCTGGCGACGTCAAGAGCGAGGTGCCGCATCTCGGCCGTCACGACGAGATTGGACGTCTTGCGCGCGCCGTGCAGAACTTCCGCGACGCCGTCGCACGCATCTTCCAGCTTGAGGAGCTTGAGCTCGGCACCGCCCAGGCGCGGGACGCCGCGATGACCGAGCGCGACCGGTTCAACGACAAGTACCAGGCCAAGAAGTGGCAGCTTTCGGCGGCGATCAACAGCATGCCGCAGGGCCTGATCATGCTCGACGGCAAGGCGAGCGTGGTGGCGATGAACTCGAACTATCGGAAGATCTATAATCTGCCCGACACGATCCAGGCGGGATCCACCCTTGAGGAAATCCTCCAGCACCGGGTGAGAAGCGGATTGTTCAGCGGCGACGTCACGAAATATGTCGCGGCGGTTCTCGGCCGCATCGCCAGGCGTGAGCCGACGGCCTATGAGATCTCCCTCAACGACGGTCGCACCATCAAGATCTACGAGCGTCCGATGGACGGCGGCGGCTGGGTTTCTGTGCAGGAGGACGTCACCGAACAGCGCCAGCGCGAGCGTATCCTGGAGCGGATGGAGCGCTTCCTCGCCACCATCATCGAGAATGTGGCCGAGGGCATCATCGCCAAGGACGCGCGCAATTTGCGCTATGTCTTCGTCAACAAGGCCGCCGAGAAGATGATCGGCATGACGCGCGGCGAGATCATCGGCAAGACCGCGCGGGAATTGTTCTCGGCGGAGGCCGCCGAACTGATCGAGCGGCGCGATCAGCAGCTCCTCGCCCAGAAACAGCAGCTCGAGCCCATCGTCGACACCATCGACAATCCCGCGCGCGGGCGCCGCGTCATCTGCGCTCGCCGGATCCAGGTGGGCGGCGCCAGCGAAGAGTCCCACATGTTCGTGACCATGGTCGAGGACAGGACCGAGACGTCGGCGGCGGCCGCATAGCGGTCGGTTCGCAACGGGGGCGGCGCGTCAGCTTCCCTCGGACTCTCGCGCTTCGATTGCACCAGCAGCCTTCTCGTGGCCGGCAGCCCAAAGCGCATGCTCGTCGCTGCCGTCGAGGTAAGGATTGGCCTCGGCCGGAATGTTTTGGCGCGCTGCTCGTTCGCCTTCTGCAAAAGGGTCGCGATCGGTCATCGTAATTTGCCTCCTCAAGGTTTCAAGCTGGTCGGACGGCATTTGTTCCGGAACCGGACTTCGCAGCGGAGGTTGACGGGCAAAGGAGATTCCGATGGCCGCACCGCCCGCAAGCAACTTACGCAAGATCACGATCCTGATCGTCGCGCTGGCGGCGATGCCGGCGGTCGCCTTCGCGCAGGCGGCCAGCGGGTCTGCCGGATCGCCCGGCGGCGCGGCGGGATCCGCCGCAGGCCTCGCCAATTCGCCGGCACCGCCGCCCGGCACCAATAGCCTCGGAACGGCTCAGTCGTCAGGGCCGGGAGGCGGAGGCGCCGCCGCCACGGGCGGCGGGACGGATGCGGCTGTCGCAGCCGAGAACCGCTTGCTCGACAAGAAGCTCAAGAGCATCTGCCGCGGCTGCTGAATGCTCGCGCGGAAGTGAGGCAGTGTGGCTGTCCGGACTGCCCTGATGACGTTAGCTTGGTCCCCGCTTTGAAGCGTGGAGCGTGTCCACGCGGAGGATCGAGTAATGTTACGCAGGATGACGATGGCGGCGCTGGCCGTCGCGGCGATCGGCTTGTCGGTGCCGCAGGCGGCCGAGGCGCGGGGATTCGGCCACGGTGGCTGGGGCCACGGTGGCGGCTGGGGCCATGGCGGCCATTGGCATGGCGGCGGTTTCTGGCCGGGAGTGGCGATCGGGGCGGGCATTGCCGGTGCCGGCCTGTACGGCGGGTATTACGGCTATGGCTACGGCTACGGCTACCCCTATTACGCCGTTCCCGACGATTATGGTCCAGCCTACAATGATGGCTATGGCGGCTGCTACGTCGTGCGGAAGCGCGTCATGACGCCCGCGGGATGGCGATACCGCCGCGTGGATGTTTGCGAATAGCGCCTCGACGAGAGGCTGACCGACCAAAAAACAAGGCCGTTGACGCAGTATACCGTCAACGACCTTGCCAGCCCCGGACATTGAAATCGGCTCACGCCATCCGGTAACCGCGAGCATCGCGCGGAATCATACGGACGAATGTGATCCAGTTCACAAGTGGGAAAAATTAG
>RXJC01000306.1:14204-17441 GCA_003963435.1 Bradyrhizobiaceae bacterium
ACAAGTGGGAAAAATTAGTCCCGCGTGAGCTGCTCAGCCGCGCGAGCGCTTGCGCGCACTGGCCTGAACGCGGTGCCGCGCAGGTTTCCTGCGGGTAACCGTGGGCGTTTCGACATCGGTTGCCCGCGCGCTGGCAAACGATTGCCGCAGTCCGTCGATGGACTCGTTCAGCGACGCCACCTGCTCGGACAGGCGCTTGGTGTCGGCCTGCTGCGCCGCCATCAGCCGTTTCATGGTCTGGAGCTGATCCTGCGCCACCTGGAGCTGGTCGATCGATTCCTGCTGGGTCGCCTCCAGCCCCTTGGTCTTCTCGACCAGCTGCTCGGAAGCCTGGGCCGTGCGGGCCTGGAGGTGCCGCGATGCCACCACCCGGTCGGTCTCAGGCGTCGCGCCGGTATAAGCGCGCCAGATCGCGATCGAGGTTACGCCCGCGATCAGGAGCAGCAGCGCCGCGGCGGTCAGCGCGATCGGCTGGGCGCCCAAGCGAAGAAGAGGGGTGGACGGTTGGTCCTGTGCGAGGTCGATCATCCGCTGACAAAGCCCAAATTGAAACTTGGTGAGTGGCGAAGACCGGCAGCCGAAACAGCCGGGGCGTCCCGAAAGTGTTACTGTTCGGCAACAATTGAGACCAAAAAGAGGCTGGCCCGTCCAGACCAAACAGAATTCGCCAAAAAAGAGGTTTTGAGATACCGACTTGCTGTCGATGCCACGGTATGCAGCCGGCCCCGTCCAGGCAGGCAATGCCGATCTGATTCGACGGAGCGCGAGTCGGCGATTCCGCCTCAGAACTTATAGGCGAGGCCGACCGTTGCGGTGTGGGTGCGGGCCTTCACGTGTGCGGTGAAGCGGTCGTCGAACCCGACTCCGCTCCCGCCAGCGGTGAAGAAGGTCTGGGTCCAGGTGCCGAAATCGGCGTAACGGTAATCGGCGCGCACGAGCCAGTGACCGGCGATCATGTGCTCGACGCCGCCGCCGATGGTCCAGCCGGCCCGCGTCGGCGAGTATGTTTCGTTGTGAGAGGCGCCGAAGCAGAAGCTGTTTCCGGGAACGACGGTGCAATTGGCGTTCAGCTTGAGGCGCTGCCACGCTACGCCGCCCGTGCCGTAGACCAAGGTCGCGGGCGCCACGAGATAACCGAGACGGCCACGGAGGCTACCGTCCCATGTCTCCTTCGAGGTGCTGGATGGAAGGCCGACAAGAGGTGCGCCGAAGAAAAACCCAGCCGTCCCCGGTATGGGGTTCGTCGTCTTCTTGTTGTCGGCCCAGCCGAAATCGGCCTCGACGCCCGCGACCCAAGATGTCGAGATCTGCGCGTTGTAACCGAGATAGCCGCCGAACCTCGCCGCGACGCTGTCGATCGCGCCGCCGGTGCCGGCCGTCGGCACGAAGGTACCGGCGGGGAAATTTGGGGCGATGTCACTGGTCCGCCAGTCGTTGTCGGCCCAGCGCGCGCCGAGCGACACGCCGGCGTAGTATCCCGACCATGACGCCGCAGCCGGCGGCGCCTTCACCGGCATGTCGGCCGCCAGCGCCGAACCCGCGAGAGCGGCCCATGCCAGTGCCCCGGCAACCGTCGAGATCAAATATTTCACCGCGTAAGCCCCACCGCGAGCGCCGAATCTGCAAATTGATTCGATTGCAAGCTCGCAGTTCACGGTATCGGCTGCAACAATCGCGGAACTCGCGGTAGCAAAAGGACCCAAGTGTTGCCGCAGTGACACGCCGATGTTCGTGGCCCCGACATCGATCGGTGCTGCAGCACCTACGGCTCGAAGCTCGACAACATTCCGGAATAAGGCTTCGACCGCGGCGCTGCATACGGCCCGAGCCGCGACGTCTTCAGCCCAAGCCGCACCAGCGATTCCGCCAGCGTCACCGCCGCCGCGACGCCGTCGATCACGGGCAGGCCGTGCGTCGCGGCGAGTTCGCCTGCGAGATCGGCCATGCCGGCACAGCCGAGCACTATCGCTTCAGCGCGGTCATCTTGGATCGCAGCCGTGATCTCCGTGGAGATTCTACCGAGTGCCTCGGCATTGCGCTCTTCCAGCGCCAGCACCGGCACCTCGGCGGCGCGGACGCGGGCGCAGCGATCGGCGAGGCCGTATTTTCGCAAATTGTGCTCGATCGGCACGATGGAGACACCGAGCGTCGTCACCACGGCAAAGCGCGCCGCAATCAGGCTCGCCATGTGGAAACCGGCTTCGCCGATGCCGATCACCGGCGCCTTCGCGATTGCGCGCGCGGCATCCAGACCGGTGTCGTCGAAGCAGGCGATGATGTGGCCCTCGGCACCGTCGCGGTCGGCCTCACGGATGCAGCCGAGCATGCCGGGGACGGCGAAGGCTTCGTCGTAAAATCCCTCGATCGAGACCGGACCCATCGCCGGCTGCCGCGCGTCGATCACGGTGCCGGGCAACGCAACCGCGCGCGCCGCGGCGGCGATCTTCGCCGTCATGGCTGCAGTGGTGTTGGGATTGACGACGTGCAGCCGCATCAAATCAGACAAGTCCCTTGTCAGACGAGCCCTTTGCCGGCGTCCGAACCTTTGGCCGCCTGTCGCTTGTTGAGCATGTGGATGGTGCCGAGCGCAAGCGTGATCACCGCGAACGACACCGCCGAAATCACGGTGCCGAGGGCATAGATGTCGGGATTCGTCACGGTGGTGGTGAGGCCCTGCAGATCCAGCGGCAGCGTGTTCACCGCTCCGATCGCCTGGCTGGAGCGGGCGAGCTCGTCCCAGGACAGCGTGAAACCGAACAGGCCGATGCCGATCGCCGAAGGCAGGATGATCGGCAGCACGACATGGCGGAAGGTCTGCCACGGCGTCGCCCCGAGATCGCGCGCGGCTTCCTCGAGGCGCGGGTCGAAGCGATTGAAGATCGCGAACATGATCAAGAGGCCGAACGGCAGCGTCCAGGTCAGGTGCGCGCCGAGCCCCGAGGTGAGCAGGCCCATCGAGGTCTCGAAATTCTCGTTCCAATGCGCTTTGATCAGGTCGTCGATGATGCGGAATTCAAGCGAGATGCCGAGCGAGGTGATGATCGAGGGAACGATCAGGCTGGCGATCGCCGAGTAGAATAGGATGCTCTGCGCCCTGAACTTCCTGCGGAACGCCATGCCGGCGGCGACCGACAGCACGACCGTGACGATCATCACGATGATGCCGAGCAGCAGCGAGCGGCGGAAGGCCGCGCCGAGATCGACGATGCCGGTGCCCTGGAACAGTTTTGCGATCCA
>RXJC01000177.1 GCA_003963435.1 Bradyrhizobiaceae bacterium
ACGCCGGACAAGAGTTTTACGTCATGGAGCTGTGCTAACGGTCTCACCTGTCAGGCCGCCGCGGCCTCGCGCCGCATCGGCATGTGCTTCATCGAGACGCGTTAGACCTAACCCAGCGATTCGGATGACCGATGACGGATACCGGCAACGCCAACAAGGCGCGCAATCGCGAGATTGCGCAGAATGAGGAAGCCAAGCAGGTCAGCGGCAGCGCCCGCGTCAGCATCTGGGCGGTCGCGATGGTTGTCGTCATCGGCGGCATCCTGTTCACACTCGGCTGGCTGTCGTTGAGGTAAGCCGCGCTTCCTTCGTCATGCCCGGGCTTGTCCCGGGCATCCACGTTCTCGTATCCGCGTCCAAGATCGTGGATGGCCGGGACAAGCCCGGCCATGACGGCGCTGAAGCTTGGCGCTGGCCACCTCATTTCGCGTAGTTCGTCATCCGCTTGCCCGGCAGCAGCTCGTAGGCCGGCTTCCAGGCGGGCAGCGCGGCCATGCGGCCGAGCCAGGCGTGGATGGCGGGATGACTCACGGCGAATTCAAAGCCGTGCTCGTCGCTGGGATAGTGCAGGTAGGCCATCATCGAGATGTCGGCGATCGTCGGCTTTGCGCCGATCGCGAAGTCGTTTCTCTGGAGATGCCCGTCGAGAATGCCGAGGAAGTCCTCGAGCCGGCGGCGGAAATGCTTCAGCACCTGGGGATCGTTTTTCTCGGTGAAGGCGCGCATGAAGCGATAGGTCGCCATGTAGCCGGTGAGCTTGTGGTTGTCCCAGAACAGCCAGCGCAGCAGCTCGAACTTCTCGTCCTCGGTCTCGGCGCCGAAGCGGCCGTATTGCTCGGCAAGCTTCAAGAGCAGCGGCGCGGTCTGCGTCATCTTCACACCGTCGACCTCGAGCACGGGAATCTCGCCCATCTCGTTGACGGCCTTGCGCCATTCCGCCGTGCGCGTGACACCCCCGCCGAAATCGGTCCAGACCGGCTCGAACGTCTCGCCGCACAGCGTCAGCATCAGCGCCAGCTTGTAGCTGTTGCCGGATTCAGGGAAGTAGTGCAGGCGGTAGAGGGGCATGCGGACCTCGCAGCATTCGTGTTCTGCCGAAAATTATACTGAGATGGTCCTACGCCGTCATTGCGAGCGCAACGAAGCAATCCAGCAATGCATCTTGCTCAGTGTCGTCCCTGCGAACGCAGGGACCCATACCGCGTGATTTATCGATTGTAGTTGGTAGGCGTACCGAACGACTAGTCTTCGCTCAACCACATCCTGTGGTTATGGGTCCCGGATCTGCGCTTCGCTTGTCCGGGACGACGGCGGAGGTTGACGCGAAGGCGCCGCCTTACCCCACCGCCCCCGATCCCCGCAGCTGCTTGATCGCCGCCTCGTCGTATCCCGCCCCGCGCAAAATCTCGTCACTGTGCTCGCCGACCGCCGGCGGCTTGCGCGGCTGGACCTTCTTGGTGCCGTCGATCCAGATCGGGCTGGAGATGGTGAGCATGGTGTCGTTCTCGAACGGCACCAGCACCTCGTTGTCCAGCATCTGCTGGTCGTTCGGGATGTCGTCGAGAACGGCGACGACGCCGAACACGAGGCCGTTGCCGTCGAGGATTTTGCGCCATTCGGCGAGGTCCTTCGTCGCGAAGGTCTCGTCAAAGATCCTGATCAGCTCGACCGAGCGGGCGTGACGATCGGGCTTGGTCGCAAAGCGCGGATCGGTGATCAGGTCCTCGCGCCCGAGGCATTTGGCCAGCGTCGGAAACTGCTTCTCCTCGTTCAGCAGCGACAGGATCAGCCAGCGGCCATCCCTGCACTGATAATGGTTGGCGACCGCGTTCAGCGCGCGCTCGCGCGGGCGGCGCTCGCCGAACTTGGCGCCGCAGAGCTTGGCCTGCGCCAGAACGCTCGCGGCCCATACCCCGTTCGCCATCAGATTGGAGGCGACATGGGAGCCCTTGCCGGTCTTCTCGCGCTGATACAGCGCGGTGACGATGGCGCCGTAGAACGCCATGGCGCAGGGGTGGTCACCCATGCCGGCCACCGAGCGGGCCGGCGTGGTGTCGGTGTCGGCGCGGACGAGGTCCATCAGGCCGGAGCGCGCCCAATAGGCGTTGCTGTCGAAGCCGGGCTTGTTGGCCTCCTCGCCCTTTTCGCCATAGCCGGTGAAGGAGGCGTAGATCAGCCGGTCGTTGAGATGGGCGAGATGGTCATAGGTGATGCCGAGCTTGGCGCGCACCGGCGGCGGCATGTTGGTGATGAAGACGTCGGCTTCTTCGACCAGCTTGTAGAGCACCGCCTGCGCCTCCGGCTTGGCGAGGTCGAGCGCGATGCTCTTCTTGTTGCGGGCCTCCAGCAGCCAGGCGAAATTGTACTCGCCGGTGGGATAGCCCGGCAGGTTGGGCAGGTTGCGATAGGGGTCGCCAGTGCCGGGCGGCTCGATCTTGACGACGTCGGCGCCGAAATCCGACAGCACGGTCGCGGCTGCGGGCGCTGCGATGAAGCTTGCGCAGTCCAGAACCTTCAGGCCGGCAAAAATGCCCTTATCCATCGCAGCGTCGCTCCCTCAGCTTCAGTCGTTTCCCGCGCGCTGGAATTGGCGCGGGCCAGGTTGGGAGCATTAGACCGATGTTTTGCAGGGATGCAACGGCGCCTGGCGCAGGGCCTCACTCCTCCCCCGCAAGCAAGGCCGCGTTCCCGCCTGCCGCGGCCGTGTTGATCGTCACGGTCTGCTCGGTCGCAAAGCGCGCGAGGTAGTGCGGGCCGCCGGCCTTGGGGCCGGTTCCCGAGAGGCCGTTGCCGCCAAACGGCTGCACGCCGACCACGGCGCCGATCATGTTGCGGTTGACGTAGACGTTGCCGATCTGGGCACGGTCGATGATGGCTTCGATGGTGTCGTCGATGCGCGAATGAATGCCGAGGGTGAGCCCGTAGCCGGTGCGTTCGATGGCAGCAAGCACGCGGTCGAGGTTCTCGGCGCGATAGCGCACGACGTGGAGGATCGGGCCGAAGATTTCCTCGGTGAGCTGTCCGGTGTCCTTGAGCTCGAAGATGTGCGGCGCGACGAAGCAGCCGTCCGGCGCGGTGCCGGCAAAGTGCAGTTTCGCTTCCTTCGTCATCCGCGCGATATGCGCGTCCAGCCGTTGCTTGGCGTCCATGTCGATCACCGGTCCGACATGGGTCGCGACATCGGAGGGATCTCCGATTCTGAGCTCACGCGCCGCGCCCGCGATCATCTCGATCATGCGGTCGGCGACGTCCTCCTGCACGAACAACAGCCGCAGCGCCGAGCAGCGCTGGCCGGCGGAACGGAAGGCGGAGGTGACGACGTCGTCGGCGACCTGCTCGGGCAGCGCGGTGGCATCGGCAATCATCGCG
Organism: Bradyrhizobiaceae bacterium; assembly: GCA_003963435.1. Lineage (GTDB taxonomy): Bacteria > Pseudomonadota > Alphaproteobacteria > Rhizobiales > Xanthobacteraceae > Bradyrhizobium. Next base: position 3,370 of record RXJC01000177.1, read on the forward strand.
TTGATGCCGCCGGTCTCGGCGATCAGCGGCACGATCGGACCGTCCTTGGCGGCGAGCGTCCGGTTGATCAGGCGGGCGACCTCGGTCGAGCCGGTGAAGACGACGCCGGTGATATCAGGGTGCGCGGTCAGGATCGCGCCGATCTTGCCGTCGCCGGTGACGAGATGCAGCGCGCCCTTGGGGATGCCGGCCTCGTGCAGTACGGCCACGGCTTCGCGCGTGATCCGCGGCGTCTGCTCGGCGGGCTTTGCCACCACGCTGTTGCCGGCCATCAGGGCCGCCGTGACCTGACCGAGGAAGATCGCCAGCGGAAAATTCCACGGCGAGATCGCGACGAAGACGCCGCGGCCGCGCATCGCGAGCACGTTGCTCTCGCCGGTCGGGCCCGGCATGGCCGTATCGGCGCCGAACAGTTTTCGGCCCTGCGCGGCATAATAGCGGCAGAAATCGGCCGCCTCGCGCAGCTCGGACAGCGCGTCGTCGAGCGTCTTGCCGCCCTCGGCCTGCAACAGCGCGATAAAATGCGCGCTGCGGCTCTCCAGCAGATGCGCAGCCTGCTCCAGCGCCGCCGCGCGCGTGCCTGCCGGCGTCCGGCTCCAGGCGGAAAAGCCGGCGCGCGCCGCGGCCACCGCTGCATTGGCCTGGTCCGGCGTGGCGTCGGCGATCGGTTCGAGGTTCGCGGCCTGCGCCCTCACGTCGGCCAGCAATTGGTCGAGCGCGGCGCGCTCGCCGAATTCGACGCCGCGTGAGTTGCGCCGCTCCGGCGCAAAGAGATCACCAGGTAGCGGAATCCTGGGATGAGCCGCCGCTTGCGGCCGGACAATCGCATCCGCCGGACGCTGCAGCAGCGCCGTGACGGGCACGCGATAATCGGCCGCCTGCGCCACGAAGGAGGAGTTGGCCCCGTTCTCCAACAGGCGCCGCACCAGATAGGCGAGCAGATCGCGATGGCTGCCGACCGGCGCATAGGTGCGGTAGGCGACGCCGGGATGATCCTTGGCGAGCTGCTCATACAGCGCTTCGCCCATGCCGTGCAGGCGCTGGAATTCGAAGCCGCCGCTATTCCCGGCGAGCTCCAGCACGCTCGCGACCGTCAGCGCGTTGTGGGTGGCGAATTGCGGGAAGATGCGGGGCCGCAAGGCCAGCAGCTTCGTCGCGCAGGCGACGTAGTTCAGGTCCGTCATCGCCTTGCGCGTGAACACGGGATAGCCAATGAGCCCGCGCTCCTGCGCGCGCTTGATCTCGGTGTCCCAATAGGCGCCCTTGACCAGGCGCACCATCAGCTTGCGGTCATGCGCGCGGGCGAGCGCATCGACATAGTCGATCACCGCGCCGGCGCGCTTTTGATAGGCCTGGATCGCGAGGCCAAACCCGTCCCAGCCGGCCAGCGAGGGATCGGCGAGCGTCGCCGCGATCACGTCGAGCGACAGCTCCAGGCGGTCAGCTTCCTCGGCGTCGACGGTGAAGTTGAGGTCATGGGCCTTGGCGCGCTGCGCGAGGTCCAGGAGCAGCGGCACCAGCTCGGCCATCACGCGGCGCTGGCTGATCGCCTCGAAGCGCGGATGCAGTGCCGAGAGTTTGACGGAAATGCCGGGCCGGTCGGGCAGGGGATGGCTGCCGGCGGTCTTGCCGATCGTTTCGATCGCACTGGCATAGGCGTCGAAATAGCGTTTGGCGTCGGCCGCCGTGCGCGCGCCTTCGCCGAGCATGTCGAAGGAGTAGCGCGGTTTCTGGCCGGAGCGCGGGCTGCCCCGCTCCAGCGCCTGCTCGATGGTCTCGCCCAGCACGAAATGGTTGCCCATCAGCCGCATCGCCTGGCGCGTGGCGGTGCGCACCGCCGGCGCGCCGAGCCGCTTCACCAGCCGGCCGATGGTGCCGTCGGGCGTCTCGCCGGGCTGGATCACC
>RXJC01000238.1 GCA_003963435.1 Bradyrhizobiaceae bacterium
TGGTGTCTTGCAAAGGAACGTTGCCGCGATGAGCCACACTGTCCTGGTTGTTGACGACGATCCCGGCGTCCTCGACGTGGTCGTGGCTATGCTGGAGGATCTTGGCTGCGAGGTGATCTCCGCGCGAGGCGGTTCGGATGCGCTGGACCGGCTGAGGAAGAACCGCGACATCTCGATCCTGATCACCGACATCAACATGCCCGGCATGGACGGTCATGAACTGGCCGAGCTGGCGCGGCGCGTCCGTCCGGAGCTGAAGGTGCTGCAACTCTCCGGTCGCGAGCCGCGGCGCGGCGGCCTGCCGATGATCAGGAAGCCGTTCTCTTTCGAGGAACTCGCAGACGTCATGCAGCGAACCACAGGCATCTGCTGAGCTGCAAAACAAAACCCGCGGCGGATGCTCCCGCGCGGGCTGAACTCAATTCTTTCGATGATGCCAATATGCCGGTGTTTTGCCCGACGTGTCAACGCGGCGGACACGGAAAGAGATAACCCCTCCTCCCAGCTCGATATGTGGTGCGCAACCGGCTTGCTTCAAGTCCCCGCTCCTGCCGTAGAACCCCCGACCCAACGAAACCACCGAGGGGGGTCAACATGCCTGTCCTGCTTCCGACGTCCCGTTCCCGCCGCCGCGCCAATGCAGCGAGCGAGCTGCCGACCGACCATGCCGTCGTGATCTCAGGCGGCGGGCCGACCGGATTGATGCTGGCCGCCGAGCTCGCGCTCGCCAATGTCGACGTCGCATTGGTCGAGCGACGCGCCGACCAGGCGATCGTCGAGACCCGCGCCGGCGGCCTGCACGCCCGCACGCTCGAGGTGTTCGATCAGCGCGGCATCGCCGACCGCTTCCTGCGCGAAGGCGAGATGCTCCAGCTCGCCGGCTATGCCTGGACCCGGCTCGACATCAGCGATCTGCCGACGCGGCACAATTACGGGCTGAAGCTGCGGCAGAGCCGCATCGAGCGCATCCTGGCCGATTGGGCCGAAGAGCTCGCCGTGCCCTTCTATCGCAGCCGCGAGGTCACGGGCTTTGCGGAAGACGAGGCCGGCTTAGAGGTGACGCTGTCCGGCGGCGAGCGCTTGCGCGCAAAATATCTGGTCGGCTGCGACGGCGGCCGCAGCCTGGTGCGCAAGACGGCCGGCATCGATTTCCCCGGCTTCGATCCGACGCTGAGCAACCTCATGGCCGAGGTCGAGCTGCGCGAGGCGCCGGACTTCGGCCTGCGCCACGACGCGCTCGGCTTTCACGGCCTCAGCAAGACCGAGAGCGGCCGCGTGCTGGTCGTCGTCACCGAGGCCACGCTCGATCGCACCGGTGCGCCGACCTTGCGCGACCTCAGCGAGGCGCTCGTCGCCGTCTACGGCACCGACTTCGGCGTCAAGAACCCCGCCTGGATCTCGCGCTTCACCGATGCGGCCCGGCAGGCGGCGTCCTATCGCAAAGGCCGCGTGCTGCTCGCCGGCGATGCCGCGCATATCCATCATTCCGTCGGCGGACAGGGCCTCAACCTCGGTGTGCAGGACGCCGTCAATCTCGGCTGGAAGCTGGCGCAAGTGGTCAAGGGCACCTCGCCCGGGAGCCTGCTCGACAGCTACCATTCCGAGCGCCATCCGGTGGGCGCGCGCGTCCTGAAAAACACCATGGCGCAGATCGCCCTGCTCCGCCGCGGCGACGACGGCCGCAAGGCCGCGCGCGAGGCGATCACCGAGCTGCTCGCCATGGACGAGCCGCGCCGTCGCTTCGGCGCGATGATGAGCGGGCTCGACATCGCCTACGATCTCGGCGAAGGCCACAAGCTGCTCGGCCGGCGCATGCCCGATCTCGATCTGGCGATCGAGGGGCGGAAGCTGACGCTGTTCACGCTGCTGCATCGCGCGCGCGGCGTGCTGATCAATTTCGGCCCGCGCGGCAGCATCGACGCGGCGCCGTGGCGGGATCGCATCGATGTCGTCGATGCCGAATACGATGGCGTGTGGGAGCTGCCGGTCGTCGGGCGGGTTGCTACGCCGGGCGCCGTGCTGGTGCGGCCGGATGGGCACGTGGCGTGGGTGGGGGATGAGGGGCAACAAGGGCTCGAGGAAACGTTGGCGCGGTGGTTCGGAGCGGCTGCGGCGTAGCGCCCACACTTCGCTTAAAATAAAGCCCGCGGCATCCCGCGGGCATTATCCAAGTTTTTCCTATGATGACATTCTGTTTGTGTTTTGCCCGACGAGTCAAGCGAACGATTCTGAACCGAAGCCTTCACTGCGGTGGCAGCAACGGCCGTATCCAGCGCGAGAACCACTCCTCGGCGTCCTTGCTCGAATTTCTGGAACCATCCACTCCGAAGATCGGCGGCGGAATGAGGTAGCTCGGTTCGTCGGCGAACACCCCGATCGGCTTGCTCGACTGCGGTTGCCCGCTGGGAGCGGTCGGCATAGCCCAACTCCCGAACCGTTCGTTGAAGTCCGCGGGAGGCAGATACGGGACCGGCGCAGTCCCCGACGCAAACGCGCTGTTGGCATTCGATGCGTTCACGCCGCTGAGACGCTGGACATTCTCGAGCTTGGCGGCTCCTGCAATGGGTGGATTCTGCGCAGTTCCTGACAAGTCTGGCATGATGCCGCTCGGCGTTACGGTCCAGTGGCCAAACCGATCATCGAAGACGTCCGCAGTTGTCGGAGCCTGATCGAACGGCTTGCCCGCGGCTTGCGATGCAACTGGGCCACTTCCGGTCGCAAGGCTACCGTTGCCGGCACTGGGCATATCATTCGGGTCTGGTCGAGATAGTCTGTCCTTCTCACCGCCAGCAGGCTCTCCACGAGCCGCCGTTGCGCCTAGTAATCCTAAAGCCACAATCGGAGCGGCAGCCGGCAACAAGGGCAGCAACGCGGGTGCTGCCATTGCCGCCCCGAACAATGACATGCCGCCCAGAACAGCCGGCCAATCTGCCGGATCGCGTGGCATGTTGTGCGGATCCGGACCCGTCAAGAGCGATCCATCCGAGAACTTGAGCAAGTCGCTTGTTTCGGAGTTGAATTGCAAGACCTGTGGTGGCGGCGGCATAGGCATGCTGGGAGGCAGTTGTCCAAGCCGTCGCTCATCCGGATTTGGCGCGGAACTTGGCGGCAATTGGCCCATGAAGCGGGGATCATTCCGTGTGAATCCTTCTGGCTCGTTAAGCCATCCGAGAAAGGGCGGGAACAAGGGTGGCGGCGAGGGAATGTCGGCCGGGTTGGCAGAGGTCGTCGGTGGGACGCGGAAATCATCATCGACAGGCGCAAACTTGGCGAAGGGCGTTCCGCTCAGATCCTTATTGCCTGACGTGACATTGAGATTTGGATTGCTCTTGATTGCCTCGAGCGTCAGTTCTTCTCTGCGCGAGTTGCCTAGTATTGCAGACCATAGCGGCAGATGATCTTGTCCGGTCTGCAGGCTCGTCCGCTCTTCGTCCCTGATCCTTTGAAGCGAATCCGGATAACCCTTAACATATTTCTCATTGTCCTTGATGACGTCATTGATGCCCTTTTTGACTTCCTCCATTGTCTTCCCAATGGGCACGTTTGTGTAGAGATCACCGTTGTTGAAGCCGATGCGCATCGCATCCATGAGTGTTCTGATCTTCGCCGCGCGAACGTCCGGCTCGGGGATATTGGCGATTCGATCAAGGACGCATTTGATGGCATCGTAGTAGAGCGGCATGTGCCCTCCCGGGTGCGCCGATACCCCCATTTCCGCGGCGAGCTGATAATTCACCGGCAGGTAGATTCCGTTTGCGAGGGAGTAGACTCCGAATGTCTGTGCATCGATGCCGCGAAACGCTTCATGATCGGCAAACCGTTGCGGGATCATGTGGTGAAAGGCAAAAATCGACATATCGCCCCGATGCTCGATGGCTCTTAGTGAGTTGAGTTGATTAATTTTTGCGAGAGCTCGCCAAATCTCGGACGCAGTTCAGCTACTGCGTGCGAGGCACACAGGAGCTAACCGGGCTCGCTGGTCCCGGTGACTACGAGGCTGAACGGAAACTGGTGAGAGTCGCGAAATATCGCCTTTTAGGCGCGCTCAAATTATGTCCGGCGAGGATCAGCTCGGCCGAAGTAGCGCCGCCACCCGACGACGACCGGCACCGGGTGGCAGAGATTTCAGGCGGGCCTCGCCTGACTTGTGCGTGGAAAGCGCATGCACCACGAACAGACATTGGGACTCGGCCGACCAGTGATCGGCAAAGAGCCCGTCAAGTTCGTCCGGGCGGGATCAGCGGGAGATAGGACACGTCTTCGAACAACATGCCCCTGAGGCCTGCTGCCTTCCAGGCATCTTTCATCGCTTGGTCAAAAATGACACATTGTCGGGCGTACGCCATTCGAAACGCGTGCGCATCGCCAACCAGCTCGTCCTTGAAAACGAGCTCAACATCCCCGAAAAAATCGTAGTACTTTTGACCGAAGTCTCGGTAGATCGGATCGTCGCAAATCCCGATTCCCAACCGCGATCGCTCCTCATCCAATGCGTCGAGAGAGCGACGCACGTCGCAGAGCCAATAGCGAGGTCCGTCCCAGACACCGTTTGGAACATGCACGTCGCAGGCAACAAAGGAAAAAGCCTCGGGGTCGATGGCCTCAAACACGGTCTTAGCCCGGTCCGAGATAAGCCAGAACGCATACCAGAGTTCACAATCCCGAGGCCGACGCCTTCGCGGGTTGAATGTGACGCGTGGCGTCGGCCCCGCGAAATCCGATAAGTGCCCCGGCTCTAGCGAAGAGGGATCGTTCGTAATCTGGAAATCACAGGGGTTGCCGGTTCGATAGAAGTCCATTCTATAGAATTTCCGCTTCCGCAACGAGGAGCGTTTGTTCTGCTTCGGCTGTCCATTGCTCATCTGAATATGCTGCCAGTTGTTCAGGTCCCCGTGAAAATGAGACCCTCAGTTCTTTCATCCGAACGGCAACCCCGGCTCAGTACCACACGAACTCGTCACCTCTTTGCGTCATAGCGGCGCTTTCGCGTCTCTCGCTGGTTCACCAGACGTAGATTGCGCTCGAATCATGAGACGCGAATGAACTGCGTCGTTGTGATGACGCCATGCAGAGAACCGGCTACAAAAATAAAGCCCGCAGCGCACCGCGAGCATCATTCAAATCCATCTCAATGATGCCACTCTGCCGGTGTTTTGCCCGACGTGTCAACGAGCAAGCATTCTAGCAGGATTTCCCCGCGATGACTTCAAGATCCGCAGTCGCGGCACATCGGGTCAATACTTGGTCGCATCGGTGAATCCAATGCCCCTGATGCCGGCCTCCTTGCACGCATCCTTCAGTGCCTGGTCGCAGACGACCATGGGAAAAAATGCTAGCCTGAAGATATGAGCCGCTCCGACCTTATCCTCCTTGAAGGCGAAGCTGGTTCTTTTACTCAGATCGTAGACTTTACTATCGGGCGTAGGATACTTGATTTCAAGAACCGACTTTGCTTCGTCGACGGCATCGAGAACCCTGATGACATCACAAAGCCAATAAGTTGGCGCAGCACGGCCATCCCCGTATCGCGTCTCACATCTTTCGAAACGAACTCCCTCCAGATCCAATGTCTCCAGAAGGCTTTTCATCCGCTCGAAAACGAGCCAGTAGTCGTGAAAAAGCTCCCAGTCCGCGGGAGCGCGACCGAGAGACTTGTCGATCAGGAGTCGCGGCGTTTCAGGGAAAGACACGAAGCCTCGCTCCCGCGGCGGAATGAGAACCATGCGTCCGCCTGTGAGAGTTGCGAGATTGTCCATCTTCCATCCCGGCGCGCTGCGAAACGCGCCAAGACCGACGACATAGAACCTTCGATCCTTTGCCTTGGCTCGGCGCTTCTTTGGTGGAAAATCGACCATCAATCTTCACTCATTTACGAAGGTATTCGTATTTCGCCGCAGGGTTTCCGACGCGGCGGTCTAAACGAAATCGTCCGTACAGTAAAACACCGGCAGTCCGCCAAACGCATCGGAATTCTTGTAACGCACCTGGATGCGCTCGCTCTCACTTGCCCCGATCGTGTCGCCGTCCTTCACCACGTTCCCGTGCTCGATCAGATAGGCGGCAAGCCCAGTCACCTTGTCGAACAACGCCGAAAGCGTCAGCTTGCCGGTCACGAATTCGATCTCGCGGCCGACGAAGGCGGAAAGCCCCATCGTGACGGCTCCGATCTTGGCACCTGAGCGGAACGGAAGAATGTCGACCCACAGGCCGAAGGGGTAGCCGGGATACGGTGCGAAGGAATCGCGGGACGCCTCGAGCCAGAGGTCAGCAGGCCGCGCGACCCGGCCGGCCCAGGCCACGCCGCAGCACTCGGGCATCGTCGCAATCAACGCGCCGATGACCGCGGTCGTGACGCGCGCGGCTTGAAGCGGCTGCTCGCTCTTTCCGAGCATCGATACGATCAGGTGACCGCGATGCCGGGCGGCCACCGCCTTGCTCTCCGGCCACGTCGTGGCAGCGCGCGCCCATAGTCCCTGGTCGTGTGGAATGGGTGCCGGCATCGACATGACTGCGACGAGTTCGTTGCCGCAGCGAATGAGGGGCGAGTTTGCCTGAACCTGCCGTGCAGGTCCGTCACCCGTCACCTCCGTTGCCAATTCCGGATGCCGGGCATGAAGGACCCGGGCGACCGCTGACATATCCGGCGTCGCGGGGTTGTCCAACAAGACCAAAGAAAGAAGCGAGCTACTCATCAACTGACCCGCAAATTTTTTCCAGGGCGCTACCGGCAGGCCGGCGCTTCATCCAGAGGTTGAAGTATCGTCGGCATAGAACAAAAAGAGAACATCGTCAACCGCGTTTTTGGGTGAGCGGAAGAGAGCCGCGGAAGCTGAGAGCAGGCTGCGGTCCGCGGGCTCGGCCGCGTATGCCATCGGACGGCATCAATTGCTCCGGCCCGCATCCAGTTCATGATCACACCCGCGTCCTTGATGCTCTCTGCGCTTTGCGAGCATGAGCCCTCAGCGCCACCCACCAGGAACAAGCGGCGTTGCCTCGTCATGTCAGAACCAATGACGGATCCCCTGTTGGCGCGCGCCGATGCAGCCCTTCTCGAAGCCGAACGGCTTCGCCTTGCGCTGATGCGGCAGCGTGCGATCGCTGGGGCGATTCCGACGCCGCCCAGACCCGCACGCTACAGGCCGGCCTCACACCGGCCATCGCCATCGCGCTGACGGTCAGCGCTCGTCCTTCGGCGTAGCGTCGGGGTCTTCAGGAAAAAAGCTCGTACGTCCTGCGTCCGAGAAACGTATCGGGCGGCGGCTGCTTTCAGCAGCCCGCGGGCCTCGCGCATCAGCTCTCGCATCAGCTGCCGCCGCACTCACTCAACATGAGTAAGCGGCTCACAACGCTGAATTTACACGCGAAAATTTAATGTGCGGACGTATCAAAAGATACAGACTCTCCGCCGCGGCAGGCATAGGCTTCAGTCATCACCGCAAGGCCCGTGGCACGACATCGGTGATGAGAACGCCGGTTCGCGCTCCCGCCCTCCTCGAACAAGGGACATGCGCCATGCTGACGCGTCGCCGTTTCAAGCAGACCCAAACACTCACCGAACGTCTCGCCGACGAAGCCACGCGCTGTCGCGAACAGGCGCGCGCGCTGGCGCCGGGGCGCCGCCGCGAGATGCTGCTGCGCCGGGCGCGGCAGGACGAGACGGCGATGCAGATCGAGGCTTGGCTGCGCTCGCCCGGATTGAGGGCGCCGACATGAGCCAGCACTATCGCGCTTACCTCGTCGGCGAGAACGGCGTCTTCAGATCCGCCGAAGCCTTCGAGGCCACGTCCGACGAATCCGCCGTCACGTTCGCGCGGCAGTTCACCCGGCACGGCAAGGTCGAGGTCTGGCAGCTCGGGCGCAAGATCGCCGTGCTCGACTCCGAGCAATTTCTGCCGCCGCCGTCGCCGTCGCGGCCGGCGCTGAGCCGTCAATGATCGCCTGACGGCGATCGCGCGTTGAACGCCTCGATCGCGAAGCTGAGCGTCACCTGCATCACCGGTCCCTCGGCGTCGCGCACCTCGATCGCCATCCTTTGCCGTCCGCCTGTCGCCGGGGTGGCGATGATCGCATCGCGCGCCATGTCGCCGACCGACTTGGCGGCCTCGGCCTGAACCGCGCGCAGGCTGGACAGAAGCAGCCCTTCCTCATCGAGCGCCGTGCCGCGCTCGTCGGTCAAGTCGAAGTAATATCGTTGCATGTGCAGCATCCTTTGCCCATTAGGTCCGGGGCGGGACAAAGGTTGCAATCCCAAAAAAAATCTTCTGGTTTCAAAGCGTTCCGGGAACAACGGCCGGCGCGCTTGCGCCTCACTCCTCGGCGAGCTTGCGCTCGATATAGGCGTCCACCGTCTCGGCGAAGGACCGCTGCACGCCGACCGCAACGTCATGCTGGTCGAGCGCGTCGCGCTGGAGCACGCGCAGGCCCCGCCCGCGGCAGCTGATAGGTGCCGTGTTCAGATATTGATCGATGGCGCCTTTGGCTTGCGGGATGGCCTTGGGATCGCCCCTGGCGATCAGGAGCCGGAGCAGGCTCTGGCATTCGGCCAAACCTGGCATGGTCGTGCGCCTCTCACCTTTGCTGCGATCTCGGCTTCGGCCGCTTCACCGGCTGGGTGTGGGTGCCGAACAGCGCCAGCAGAAACGCGACTTCTTCCTTCGAACCGACCTGGATCATGATGATCTCCTTTTCGCTGGGTTGGTCGGGGCCGGCGGCAAAGGCGTTCAGGACAATCGGGTTTCAAGATTGTTTCAGCTTTGTTTCGTCGGGTCGCGACACCCACGGCCGCCTGCCTGTGTTCACATCTGCACACGGCCGGCCCCGGTTCGCGGCGCTTTTCCCCGCTTCGCGGTTCTTTAACGGGTGGGCCATAACGTCCCCGGAGCTGATGGGCTGCGGGAGCTGGAAAAATGGCCGTGAAATGCGCGGGATGTGCCGACGGGACGGAGCTGCCGTTCGAATTCAGGATGGCGTTCCAGCCGATCGTCGATGTCAGCGAACATAGGATCTGGGGCTATGAAGCGCTGGTGCGCGGCCCGAACGGCGAGAGCGCGCACAGCGTGCTCAGCCAGCTCACCGACGCGCAGCTTTACCGCTTCGACCAGGCCGCCCGCGTCATGGCGATCGAAACCGCCGGCCGGCTGTTCAGGGATCCCCGTGCGCGGCTGTCGATCAACTTCATGCCGAACGCCGTGTACGAGCCGCGCGCCTGCATCCAGAAATCGCTGGAAGCCGCGGGACGCGCCAACTTCCCCCCCACCAATCTGATGTTCGAGTTCACCGAGAACGAGCGCATGAGCGATCCCGCCCATGTCGAGAACATCGTGCGCGCCTACAAGACCCTCGGCTTCTGGACCGCGCTCGACGATTTCGGCGCCGGCTATGCCGGCCTCGGCCTGCTCGCCCGGCTGCAGCCGAACCTGATCAAGATCGACATGGAGCTGCTCCGCGACATCCATCTCAGCCATCCCAAGCAGGTGATCGTCTCGGCCCTGGCGCAAATCGCGCGCGAGCTCGACATCACGGTGCTGGCCGAGGGCGTCGAGAACGAGGCCGAGCTGACGACGCTGCGCGCCGCCGGCATTTCCTTGTTTCAAGGCTATCACTTCGCCAAGCCCGGCTTCATGTCGCTGCCGGCGGTGCGCGGCTTCGAGCCGATCAGCGTGTCGCTCGCGGGGTGAATGCAGCCTGCCTTGCCGGTTTCTCCTGAAGCCGGCCGAGAAGCCAAAGCCCGCGCGGATCGCTCCACGCGGGCTTTTCTGCCGCTCGCGCGGCCTCCTCGAAAGTCCGGCACCGCGAGGGCGCGATGCCGATTGTCGTCTCAGTGCATGTGGCCGATCAGATAGACGCCGCCGCCGAGAACGATCACGGCCGGCACGGCCCAAAGCAGAATTACGGGCATCGCTTGTCCTCCCTGGTTCGCGTCAGTTCGAGGTGCAGACCTTGACGGTCTTCATGCCGGCTTCGGCTTCGGACCGCGTCTTGTACACGGTGTCGCCGCTGACCACCGTGGTCTCCGTGGTGGTCGGCTTCGATTCCGTGATGGTGCACTTCTTGGTCTTCACGTCCTGCACCACGTAGAACGACTGCGCGAATGCAGGCGCCGCGAACGACGTCAGCACGGCAGCGGCAATGATGGTCTTGATGTTCATGTTGTCCTCCTCCAGCAGCCCGGTGATCCGGACCTGTCTCCTTCAAACCTGGACCATTGCCACTTGTTCCCGGTCATTGGCCTGAACCAATCGCGGCCTGCCGCGTTGACGCGGAAATGGAGGCTTCGATGCTGGATGTGAGACTTGTGACGACGTCGCTGGCGATGCTGATCGCCCTGATGTCCTTGGCGCTGGCCGAACCCGCGAAGGATCAAGCCAAGCCTGCCGTTCAGACCACCGCGGACGCACGCCCGATCCGCGTCATCCTTGCCGCCCCCTGGGAGCCCGCCAAGACGCAGGCCGAAGCCGCAACGACGAAGTGAAGCGCGCGAGGCTCGCCGCTTGCGGCAACATGGCCTCGCCCAGGAGCGGTCGATAGACCTAAACGCCTCTGCCGCGCTTCGTCGTCACCAGCCGCAACGCGATGCCGTGCTGCCAGGCGCGCACCCGCACCGCTGATTCACTCCGGTTCAGCTCGCGGGCAATCTCGTCAGGCCGCCGCCCCGCTTCGGCCAAAACCTTCAGCCGCTCATGCTCCTCTGCCGTCCACTTCTTCAACAGCGGGTAGCGAAGCTGCATGATGACCTGAGTTCTCGTCTGGTGATTGCGCCGACAATGAGCCGGCACGCGTGAAGTTCCGAACGCCCCAAGCGACCTCAGGCATCTCCGGGGCTGGACGTGAGGAGCGAAAATGCCGAGGCCGCCGGCGCGCCGACTCAACACACGCGCCTGCACCTATTGTCCGCCGGCGATCACGCTTTGCCGTATCAAATGATGCTTCGCCGTAAATAAGATCGGGCCGCGCCCGGACGGCGCCGGTACCGCGACGCTAGCGCCAGATCTCTTCATGGCAGGTGTCGCACCGGTAGACCAGAACTTGCCTGTCGCGACCGACGTCCAGCACCGATGTGAGGAAGCGTGCCGGCATGCGGCACTTCGGACAGGGTGGACCCGGCTGCGGGCGGCCGGACGAAAGCTGCGTTGCTTCGTTCTTCTCGGTCATGAAAGCCCCCGGCGTTGCATAGGTTCCTAAGTACCAAAGTGGACAATTGTTCCAATGAGTCGCGCAAGTCACGGGAAAGGTTCGAGTTGACGACCGATGCGCGCCGACCGGGTCAAGCGGCAACGTCCGATATGGCTCGAACGCCGAGGCGCGTTCGTTGCGAAGGCGGCCGCTTCGCTCGGCAGCTTCGCGCAAAGCAACCAATTCAAATCTCACTTGTTGTCGCCGGCACATTCACCGCCGGAGAACAAAAAATGAGACGTCTTACCTTCCTCGCCGCAACCCTGCTGATGCTCGGAGCCGTGCCCGCAAGCGCGCAGCCGCAGCCCGCGCAAAACGGGCCTGGCAACAACGCCGTCAACAGCTCGGACCACAACAACTCGAACAAGCCGGTCGAGGGCCGCAACAGCTTCACCGAGGGGCAGGCGAAATCCCGCATCGAGGGCGCCGGATATTCCAACGTCTCCGGCCTGCACAAGGACGACCAGGGCGTCTGGCGCGGCAAGGCCGACAAGGCCGGCACCAAGACCGACGTCAGCCTGGACTTCCAGGGCAACGTGAACCCCGCCAAGTAAGGCCACAAGCAAGGACACATGCAGATGACCACCACCATTTCCCGCCTGTACGATACTTACGCCGATGCCGAGCGCGCCGTGACCCGTCTCGAAGCAGCCGGCGTGCCGCACTCCGACATCAGCATCGTCGCCAACAATTCCGACAATTGGTACGGCTCTCGCTCCGGCAAGGTCGACCGTGATCGCGACGGCGTCGACGATCGCGCCGAGGGCGCCGGAACCGGTGCCGGCATCGGCGCCGGCCTCGGCGGCGCGGCTGGTCTGCTTGCCGGCCTCGGCCTGCTTGCGATCCCCGGCCTCGGGCCGGTCGTCGCGGCGGGTTGGCTCGCCTCAATGGCCGTCGGTGCGGCAGCCGGCGCGGCCACGGGCGGCATCATCGGCGCGCTGACGGAAGCGGGCGTCTCAAGGGAAGACGCCTCGCGCTATGCCGAAGGCGTTCGCCGCGGCGGCACGCTGGTGACCGCGCGGGTGCCCGACCAGGACCGCGCCCGCCTCGATGCGCTGCTCAACGAGCGCGCCGTGAACCTGCAGGAGCGCAGCGCGGCCTGGCAGAAGAGCGGCTGGACCGACTTCGATGCGGCAAGCCCGCCGCTGTCGCCGGAGGACATCGGCCGCGAGCGCGAGCTCTACGGCGCCGGCACGCGGCGCTGATCGATCAAGCGCCGACACGGCAAAGGCCCCGCAATGCGGGGCCTTTTTGCTGTCGAAGGCCGGTCATCATCGCGATCGCCGGCACCGGCCATGATGTCATCCTGCCGGTGTTTTGCCCGACGGGTCAAACTTTATCTTAAATGCAGCAAAGCGGATTCGGCGAAACGAAATCTCTTCGCGCCATGCTGGGACACCTGCATGGACGTCAATCGGAAGGTTTCGGAGAGACCCCAATGTACTACGTCGCCGCTGCATTGCTGGTGCTGTCGGGATTGTTCTACTCGGCGAGCCATCACGAGCTCGGACAGTTCGGCGCGGACGTCTGCACATACGGCAACACGTTCTGCGACAATCCCGTGGTGCTCTTCACCGGCGCCGCGCTGGCCGCCGCCTGGGGCATGTTCGTCAGCATCAAGTAGCAAGGCGGCGCACGCCTTCCACCCGAAATCCAGCCAGCCGACGCGGGCATACTCCGTGGATGGCCTTGAGGTGCCGGATGTCTTGAGATGATATCCTGGGATGGTGACACTCTACCGGTGTTTTGCCCGGCAGTCAAGCTGAATTAGCCTTTTCAGAAATTGTGGGCCTCGCACGCCGCATGGAACTTACGTTCCCTTGCTGGCATTTGCTATGACAACGCGCCCCCGACCGAGGTCCCCTTCCATGAGCGACAGCGCCCTCACCCCGACGAAATCCGCGCCGACGCTGCTGCAACGGCTGGGGCCGGGCCTGATCACGGGCGCTGCCGACGACGATCCGTCGGGCATCGCCACCTATTCGCAGGCCGGCGCGCAATTCGGCTACGGGCTGTTGTGGACGGTGTTTCTCACCACGCCGTTCATGATCGCGATCCAGCTCGTCAGCGCGCAGATCGGCCGCGTCACCGGCAAGGGGCTCGCCGCCAACGTCATGAAGGTCGCGCCGCGCTGGGCGGTGCTGGGCCTCGTCTTCATGCTGGTGGCGGCGAACACGTTCAACATCGCCGCCGACATCGCCGCGATGGCCGAGGCGCTCTCGCTCGTCATCGGCGGGCTCAACCACGAGCACGCGCTGATCTTCGCGGCGGGCTCCACCCTGCTGCAGGTCTTCCTGCCCTATCGCCGCTATTCGCCGGTGCTGAAATTTCTCACTTTGGCGCTGTTCGCCTATGTCGCGACCGCCTTCACCGTGAAGATCCCCTGGAGCACCGCGCTGCTTGCCGCGGTATGGCCCGAGCCGAATGTCAGCGGCGACTATTTCCTCATGGTCGTGGCGGTGCTCGGCACCACGATCAGCCCTTATCTGTTCTTCTGGCAGGCCTCGCAGGAGGTCGAGGAGATGAACCAGGGCAAGCGCGACAAGCCGCTTCGCGATCTCAAGCACGGCGGCAATCCCGAGATCGCGCGCATCAGGGCCGACACCATCTCCGGCATGCTGCTGTCCAACGGCATCGCCTTCTTCATCATCCTCACCACCGCCTCGGTGCTGCACGCCAACGGCGTCACCAACATCGGTTCGGCGACGCAGGCGGCCGAAGCGCTGCGGCCGCTCGCCGGGGACTTCACCTTCGCCCTGTTCGCGCTCGGCATCATCGGCACGGGCCTGCTCGCAATCCCGGTGCTGGCGGGCTCGGCCGCTTACGGCGTCGCGGAGATCTTCGGCTGGCGCGCCACGCTGGAGGCCAAGCCCGACGAGGCGGTCGGCTTCTACACCATCATCGCCGCGGCGACCCTGATCGGCTTCGGCCTCGGCTTCACCGGAATAGACTCCATCCACATGCTGGTGTGGAGCGCGGTGCTCAACGGCATCGTCGCCGTGCCCATCATGGCAATGATGATGCTGATCGTCTCGAGCCGCACCATCATGGGCCGCTTCAGGGCCCGGTCGTGGCTGATCTGGCTGGGCTGGCTCGGCACCGCGCTGATGGCGCTCGCCGTGCTTGCCCTGCTCGGCTCGTCGGTGATGGGCTAAACCGGCGACAGTGCCGCCGAGATCTGCGAGGCGATGATAAAGGCCGCGATCACGGCCGGCACGCTGATGAACCGCAAGAACTGATCTATCGAAAGCATCTGTCCCCCCAAAAGACAAGAAGCGCCCTCGCCCGCCGCGCTATTCCACCCCTTGCGCGACGTGCTGCTCGGCCGTCAGAAGCTGATCGGAAATGGCGGCCCCACCCATGGTGAGCAGCGCCAGAATCGTAATCATGCCCAAGAATTTCATGGCCGGAACGTCGCCTCCGATTGTGGCTAAAAACGTCAAACTCTGGTTCGATTCAGCGACGTTTCCGGGAACATCATGGCTATCCCCACCGGATTCTACGGGATTTCTCCGCAAACCGGCCGCAATGCTTCCGCTCGCCGCATGCCGGCGGGCTTCACGGCGCGGCCCTGTCCGCCTATCAATTGCGGCGGGCCCTTCGGTTCGCGGCCGGGCCACAAGAAAACAACGACCGCTTTGGGCGGCAGGGGAGCGACATGACAGCATCATCAAAAGCCACAAGCCTCGAAATCCTCGCCTGCGATGCCGGCTGGAGAAACTACCATTTCGTCAAGCTGACGACCGAGGACGGCATCGTCGGCTGGAGCGAGTTCGACGAGGGTTTTGGCTCGCCCGGTGTCGGGGCTGCGATCCAGCGCCTCTCGGCCCGAGTCATCGGGCAGAACGTCTTCCAGCACGAGCGCATCTATGCCGAATTGTTCGCGGCGACGCGTCCCGCAGCCGGCGGCGTGGTAGCGCAGGCGTTAGGTGCGATCGAGAATGCGCTGCTCGATGCCAAGGCGAAGTGTCTCGGCGTGCCCTGTTACGAGCTGCTCGGCGGCAAGCTCCGCGACCGCATCAGGGTCTACTGGTCGCATTGCGCCACATGGCGGATCAATCACCCGTCCTGGTACAAGCCGCCGATCGAGAACCTCGATGGCGTCAAGGCGATGGGGCGCGAGGTGCGCGAGAAGAAGTTCACCGCGCTCAAGACCAACATCTTTTCCTATGACGACGGCAAGCCGACCGGCTGGCGGCCCGGCTTCGGCTCGCCCTTTGCGCCCGAGATCAACGTCGACCGCAAGATCCTGCGCGACCTGCGCATGCATCTGGAAGCGATCCGCGACGGCGCGGGCCCTGACGTCGACATCCTCCTGGATTGCAACTTCAACGCCAAGACCGAAGGCTATCTCAAGATCCTGCGCACCATCGCCGATATCGACATGTTCTGGGTCGAGATCGACAGCTTCAATCCGGAGGCCCTCGGCTATATCCGCAGGCAAAGCCCGCATCCGATCTCCTCCTGCGAGACGCTGCTGTCCTTGCGCGAATTCCTGCCCTATTTCCACGCGCAAGCCATGGACGTCGCGATCATCGACACGCCCTGGAACGGCGTCTGGCAGTCGATGAAGATCGCAGCCGCCGCGGAAGCATTCGAGGTCAACGTCGCCCCGCACAATTTCTACGGCCATCTCTGCTCGATGACGAACGCGCATTTCTGCGCCGCCGTTCCGAATCTGCGCATCATGGAAATCGATATCGACCGCCTCGCCTGGGACCGCGAGCTCTTCACCCATGAGCCAGAGATCGAGAACGGCCATCTGGTCGTGCCGAACCGGCCCGGGTGGGGCACCGAGCCGAACGAGGACGCCTTGCGCGCCCATCCGCCGAAGACCAGCGGCGGGCTTTTGAACTACGGCCGCAAGAGCTGAGAGACTACGGAGTCACGGGATTGACGACCGGGGACGTCTTCGGCCCCGGCCGCGCCGGTTCGATCGGCGATCTCGGAGCGGTCGGCAGCACCTTGGCGCCAGCGGCCCGCGCCGCTTCGCCCGTGGTCGCATACATCGCGACATGCGCCGGCTGCGTCTTGGCGCGATTCCAGGGGCCATGGTCGACGATCAGCATCGCTGCGATCGTCACACCCGCCACGATCAGCGCGATCACGCCGGGGTGGCGCAGCGCGGTAGACATCGAATTGGCAAAGCGACCATTTGTCATCACTGGATCCACGCAATTGTCCTCTCATAGGACAATTCGGAAACGCCCCTCCCGGTTCCCGGCGAGCTAAGGCTCGAACATCGGTGATCGGCGCCTTTCGGTGGGATTTATCGGTCCGCGGCGATGATAACTGCAGTGCCCCGCCAACAACCGGATCACTGGTCAGCCGCCGCAGCAGCGGTCGCCGTATATTTCGTGTAGAATTCGGCGACCCGGCCGCGCCACATGCCGACGAACGCCTCTGAAGTGACGTTGTCGACCGATTTCCAGGTGCGCTTGAACGCCGGAAGTGCATTGCCCCAGATCGCGCGTTTGCACCACCTCTCGCCCTTCTCCTTGCCTTCGCCGGTGGCGCACATGGATTTCCAGGCGAGCCGAGCGGGCCGGCTGATGTGCTCGGCGGCGCCTTCCCAGCCCTGCTGGTGGATCAGGTAAAGATCGCTCATGTCCGGCTTGCGGTGGGTGATCCACTCGAACTGCACGCCTTCGGTAATGATTTTGTAGGCGGCCGCAACGGCGTTGTCGCGCGCATTTCGAATCTGCCCGAAGCCGAACTTCCCGAACTCATATTGGCTGAGCTGAAACAGGCCGATATACGAGCCGGTGCGCTGATTGGGATTGAAGCCGGACTCGATCTTGGCAACGGCCATCATGAAATTGAAGTCGAGCCCAAAGGCGTCGGACGCGCGCTTGATCTCTTCGGCCGGCGTTCCGACCGGGATGTCCTTGAACGAACGCAAGACGATCTCCGCCGGCTTCTCGGCGGGCGGCAGTTCGGACCAGACGTAATAGATCAGATAACGAAAATCATGCGTCGACGCCGCTTTGGGGATAGCGTCGGACGCATCGTGCGCGGCCGGCAGCGGCTGGACGATGTCCTGTTCCAACGAGGCCAATTGCGGCCCGACGGGATCGTCGGCGATTTCGGGTTCGACGCTCAGCCTGAAATCAGCTGACGTCACCGCGCCAAGCCCTGCTCCTTCTGCCTGAAGTGCTTGCGCAAGTCTGGCGGTTGCATCTGCGTACAACGCGGGCGTCACCAGGCTCGCTTGAGCCGTCATGTTCGCAGGCGCCGTCACGTTCGCGGCCGCTTCCGGCAGGACTGCAGGCACCATCGCGGCCGGCCTGTTTCCGGCGGCCAGATACAGTCCCGCGGATGCGATGAGCCCCATGATGCAGCTGGTCTGGAAAGACCTCATTCCCGGAAATCCATGGACGGCTTCCTTACGAAGCCCATTCGCATGTTGCTGTGGCCCGTCGTGAGTTTCTTGGTAGAATCTTATGGTTTAAATGTGATGAACGGGAGCGGACGTGCTGCCTCGTCCATCACCGTCCTTGCCGGTCGACGGCTTCACTCGCCCGGAGCGATCGCGTTGCTCGGCGTCGGCCGGTCGGTGATCTGCTGGCCGAACAGGCTGCCGATCAGTTCGACGGCGGTGCGCGCCGTCCGGCCACGTTCGTCCAGAAAGGGATTGAGCTCGACGATGTCGACCGATCCGACCACGCCGGAATCGTGCAGCAATTCCATGATCAGGTGCGCCTCGCGGTAGGTCGCACCACCCGGCACCGTGGTGCCGACGCCCGGCGCCACGCATGGATCGAGGAAATCGACGTCGAAGCTGACATGCAGCACACCGTTGCTCGCCTTGACGCGCTCGATGACGCGCCGGATCAACACGGCGACGCCGAACTCGTCGATCTGGCGCATGTCGACGACCCTGATCCGGCGTGCGCGCATCAGCTCCTTTTCCAGCTTGTCGATCGAACGCGCGCCGAACAGATCGAGCCTGTCCGGAGTGATCGAGGCGCGCGGATCGTCGCCGAGCAGGCCGTCGAGGCCGGGCTCGCCGCACAGGAACGCCGCCGACATGCCGTGCATGTTCGCCGTGATCGTCGTCTCCGGCGTGTTGTAATCGGCATGGGCGTCGAGCCAGAGCACGAACAGCTCCCGGCCGCGCTCCTGCCAATGACGCGCCATCGCGTTGACCGATCCCATCGACAGCGTGTGATCGCCGCCGAGGAAGATCGGCAGCGCGCCGGTTTTGGCGACCTCATAGCCTCGTTGGCTCAGAACGCGCGTCCAGCGCTGGATCTCGCGGTAGTGATTGGCTCGCGTCGGCGGCCTGTCGGCGAGGTCCCTGACCTCGGCCACGGAAAGATCGCCATAGTCGACGACCTCGAAATCCAGACCTTCGAGCAGTGTCGCAAGGCCCGCGGTGCGCAGCGCCGCAGGGCCCATCAAGGTGCCGCGCTGCGATGCCCCCATGTCGATGGGGGCGCCGAGCAAGGCAATGCGCCGGGCTCGATCCGTCATGGTCCGATCGGTCACGGCGGCCTCCTTAACCTCAACAAGGTTGAGCCAGCCTAACAGAGATTCGCACCCGTCGTTTCACGGGGGCCGGCGCTGGCAGGAACAAAATCCCGCGCGCTGAATTGCTCATCCAAGGCCGGCACCCGCCGTTAAATGACGGCGCCTGTCGCGGATAGCCAAAGGTCGTCAGACCCGCTGTTCAAAACGAGCGCTCGCGCGGATAGCCAAAGGTGCCGGTCTTCATCATCAGGTCTGGAGGTCACGCGCTTGAGCACGGAGATACCGCAATCCACGTCCCAACCCGGCGTCGCCGAGCGCGCCATCGATACGGCGGCGGATGTCTCTCGCACAATCGGTGAAGTCGCCGGAGGCCTGCACGCGGCCGTCGACCGTCTGACCTCGACCATCGAAGAATCGCGCAAGCCCGGCGGGACTCTCGCGACCGTCGCTGCGGTCACGCGCGAGGCACCGCTCGCCAGCCTTTTCGTCGCCTTCCTGCTCGGCGTCGCGGTCGCGCGGCGGCGATAGATTTTCGGCGACCGCCCTCGCGACGAGCCCGTCGTCTATCAAGCCTGTCCGCCCGGGAGCCGATCTGCGAGGGGCACTACACATAGTCCGCGCCCGGTCCACCACTGATAGCAGACGTTACAAAGCCGCGGACTTTGTTCGGCTAAGGGCCAAAAGCTGCCCTTCGCGAGTTGCTTCATTGCTACCTTAGCCGTGTGTTTGCCATGCATAAGCAAGCAAGATGCCCGGAAGCGGAAAGGTAACGATGGCCGCCCGATAGAATGCCTGTGATCGAGTGGGTTCATCGTTGCTGAAAAACCCACGAAAGAAGATCACCAAGACCAGGACCGAATAAACAAGCAGATTGAATGCCAAATATTGCTTTGCCGTTGGATTGGCTGGCAAGTTGAAGAGTTGTTTTGCACCAAGATAGAGCGCAGCTTGTCCAATAAGCTGAAAGAAAGCGGTGACACCACCCAATACCACGCCCGTAACGAGGCCACTGAATGTGGGGAGTTTATGCACGGTCTAAGCCCCGCCATTTGGTCGCTCCTCAGTTAAGGGGAGGAACTCGCTAAGGTTTAGTATATAGAAATGCTCAATTAAACGGTACGGCGGCTAGGGCTGCAACTGTCCGCTTCGAGTCAAAATGCGAAGAACTCGACGTGAGCAAATCCAGTCCGCTATGCCCCGCTGAGTGGCCCTCGATGAGGCATGCCGCCACCTCGCTGATGGGGCCATATTCGGACATGTGCGTCGTCAGGCTGACGAAGGTCCTTCAACAATCTTCCAATACGAGTCCTTGCGGATCACCTCGTCCGCGCGAAAAGTGTAAAAGTCACATCCTCGGACCTCGATCTTTTTTCCTTCGCCTGTAGTGCCCGTTAGCGTCCATTTTGAAATGCCCGTGTTTGCCATCGTATCCACAAAATGTTCGGCGTCGCCGTAGTGAACATCCGGTAAGCCTTCAAAGCGCGTCGCGAGCCCGTCTCGTACGTTGCGTTTGCCCTCGAAGCGGGAGCCCCAAGGCTTGCTTCCCCTCGGCATCTCCAAGACACAATCGTCAGCAAAGAACTCCATGATGGAATCCAAGTCGTGTGCGTTGAACGCTTCACACAGCGCCGTCAATTTCGATCGAATGTCCATCCTTCCCTCCATCGAGTCCTCGAATGGGATACAATAACACAAGGGCATACAGGTGAGTTGAAGGACCGACTAAACGTCTGGTTGATGTCGCGTTCGGGTCAAAAGCGCCGTTTTGACCAACGGCCGGGCGCTACCGGTTCACACCTACTCCGGACATTTCGCTGCAACGCCCCAACGGACGCGAAGGGCCACAAGGCGACAAGCGGCCAAGACCAACTATTCGATCACCTCGTCTGCGCGTGATAGAAGGCTGGCTGGCAGCTCAAGACCAAGCGCTTTGGCTGTCTTGAGATTGATGACGAGATCAAAATCGGTTGGTTGCAGAATTGGAAGATTCGCTGGTCGCTCACCTTTTAGAATTCTGTCAACATAGGCTGCGGCTTGCCTCCATAGTGCCGGTCCGTTTGCACCATAGGCCATCAAGCCACCTGCGTGAGCGTAACTGACGACCATTGTAATCGAGGGAAGTAGATATTCCTCTGCAAGTTCAGCGATGCCAGGACGTATCAACGTTGGTTGAACGATTAGAGCATCGACCTTGTTGTCATGAAACGACTGGAAATGCGGTACTGGGTCGTCCGACGGTCGGGCCATAATTGTTTTGAGATTGAGCCTGAGCGATTTGGCTGCAGCTTCAATTTCTTTTAGGAACGGCGGTGTGAATGGGTCCAATGAGTTCGCGAACACGCCGATCCGGGAGGCAGTCGGAATCGCCTCCCGTATTAGCTCGACATTCTTCGACATAATCTCAGCCGCGATCGCTGATGTTCCGGTGATGTTGCGCCCGGGTCTTGCGAGGCTTGCCACGAGGCCGGTCGCGACAGGATCGCCTGCAGATGCCACAACGATTGGGAGTTCCTTGGTCGCGTCTCGTGCCGCAACGCTCGGTGGCGTCAGCCAAGTGATCAAGATATCGGCCGGGATGCTAACCAGTTCGGCGGCCAGCTCCGGCAACAGGTGCTGTTTTCCTCCAGCTGACCGGACCTCGTATCTGCAATTTTGACTTTCGATATAGCCGAGCTTTGAGAGCTCTTCTCTAATAACTCTGACAAACTCGGTAGGATCGGGAATGCCTCCCACTAGAATGCCGATCACGCGCACCTTTTGTTGCTGCGCACGCGCCATGAGCGGCCACCCGGCTAGTACGCCGCCAAATAGTGCGGTGAACTCTCGGCGCCTCAAGGACCATTCCTCCGCTTTGCGGCATACCATATCACGTTTACTTCGAAACTTTCATTCTCCGATGTCCGCCTTGGGTCAAAAGCGCCGCTTTGACCAACGGCCGGGCGCTACCGGTTCACACCCAACTCCGGACATTTCGCTGCAACGACCCAACGGACGCGAAGGGCCAAAAGCCGAACGAAGTCGGCCACGGTCGCGCACGTTCGGTCCGTCTTGGGGAGCCAGGATGGCTCAAGGCCTTAAGGTCTCGGACTATCGCCTTTCAGCCTGCAATGCCACCCGGACAATCCAGGAACGGGCACGTGCCTTTCGCCGCAATCGGGCTGGGCTGCGGAAAGGAGAATTTCTGCAACGATCAGTGCAATCAAAGCCAAACCCCACAGAACACGCACATCCAAAATCCCGCTCATTCTTGGATGCGCTCAACCTATACGCGCCCCCCCGATCTCGTAAAGGCTACGCGCCCACATTCAAATGTGTCGATCTACTGACGCAGGCATGTCCAAGCGGGTGGCATGGAGTCGGCAGCTTCGAAGGGTCGGCTTCGGGTCACAAGCAGCGGAGCGGCAGGCGCTGTCCTGCGTCCGGCCCGCCGCCAACAGCCGACATTGCGACGACCTCAGCGTCATTTGGTTGAGGCCCAAGCGATAGCAGCTTGCTCAAGCGGCGCTGACAGCCTCGAGCTCAGCTGCCAAAAATTGCTTTTCAAATGCCTGCGCGGGCATCGGACGTCCGAAGAAGTACCCCTGCCCTTCCTCACATCCCATGCTGACCAGGAAATCGGCGGTTGCGCGATCCTCGATGCCTTCCGCCACGACGGTGAGACCGAGCTGCTT
>RXJC01000227.1 GCA_003963435.1 Bradyrhizobiaceae bacterium
GCAGGATCTCCAGCGCGAATTCGGACTTGCGCTGCTGTTCATCAGCCATGATCTCGCGATCGTCGAGCACATGACCCATCGTGTCGCGGTGATGTATCTCGGCAAGATCGTCGAGGTCGCGCCGCGCCGCGAGATCTTTGCCGCGCCTAGACATCCTTATACCAAGGCGCTGCTGTCCGCGGTGCCGTTGCCCGAGCCCGGCGCCCAGCGCAATCCCATCATCCTTAGGGGTGACGTGCCTAGCCCGATCAATCCGCCGAAGGGATGCCGCTTCCACACCCGTTGCCCGCTCGTCTTCGATCGCTGCCGGACCGAGGAGCCGATGCTGCGCGCGGCTGGAGCCGAGCAATGGGTGGCCTGCCATCTCGAAGAGGGAGCGGCGGCGGGCACCTGAAGGGTGAGATTCGCGTCGGAAATTCATCAACAAAAACAACCCCCGTTCTACTGTGCATGGGGTTGTTTTCGCGTTGTTGATGGTGCCGGGGTCAGCCCTGCCGGCGCAGGAAGCCGGTGATCGTCACCTTTTCCCAGATGCCGGCCGCGGCGAACGGGTCGGCGCGGTTGAAGGCTTCGACCTCGCTCCGGCCCGGGGCCTCGATCAGGAACAGGCTGCCGATCATGGTCTGACCGTCGTCGGAGACCAGCGGCCCCGACATCACGATCTTGACTCCGAAGCGCGAGGTGTCGCTCAGGAACGCCTTGTGGGCATCGTAATTGGCGAGCCGGGTCGGCAGCGCGCCGCTGCGGTCGACGGCGTGGATGGCGAACAGCATGGTGTCTCCGTGTCTTGCTTCAGTGTTGGGACGGCCGCGAGAGGCGGCCGTCCGGACGTGATGGGTGGACTTACTTGGCGCCGAGCTTGGTGGCGTCCTCGAAGGTCGGGCAGGTGCGTTGCTCCAGCGGCACGTCGAACGGCTGGTAATTGTCCTTGGTGATGACGGTCGGCTTCAGCACGATCTCGGCGATGACGGGTTGGTTGCGCAAGGCGCGGATCGCCATCATGGTGCCGAGGCAGCCTTGGGCAAAGCCGTTATAGTCGCCGCTGGCGAGCAGCTTGCCGGACTTGATCGCGTCGATCGCCTCCTTGGTGCCGTTGATGCCGATCACCTGCGCCTTGCGGTTGGCACCGTCGAGCGCTTCGATCGCGCCGACCGCCATGGCGTCGTTGGCCGCCAGGACGCCGTCGATCTGCGGATTGGACTGCATCAGATTCTCCATGACCTGGAGCGCCTGCAGCCGCTGGTAGTTGCCGGGCTGCGAAGCCAGGAGCTTGGCGCCGGGCGCTTCCTTCAGCGCGTCGTTGAAGCCGCGGACGCGGTCGACATTGGTCAGCGAGCCCTTGACGCCCTCGATGATCACGATGTTGCCCTTGCCGCCCAGCGTCTTCAGCAGGAAGCGCGCGGTCTCCAGCCCCAGGCTGTAATCATCGGCGCCGATGAAGGACAGGAACTTGCCGCCGGCGGAACGGTCGGTGATGTTGACGACGGGGATCTTGGCTTCGTTGATCTTCTCGACGCCGGGCACCATCGCCTTGTAGTCGACCGGCGTGAACACGATCGCGCTCGGCTTCTTCACCACGACGTCCTCGATCTGGCTGAGCTGCTCGGGGATCGAGTCCGGCTTGGTCGGGATGTATTGCAGCGTCTTCGCGTTCAGCGTCTTGGCCATGTTGTCGGCGCCGACCCGCACCGTCTGGAAGAACGGGTTGGTCTGGTTCTTGGTGAAGACGGCGATGGTCTCGCCGTCGGCACGTGCTTGCGCGGTGAATGCAGCTGCCAGAAGCGGCAGCGCCAGATAAGCCAGTTTGTTCTTCATGTTGCCTCCATCCCTCATTTTGCTTGTTGGACTTCTCAAGAACTCATTGCGCGCGGCGGCGGGTCTTCATGTCGAGCCAGACCGCGAGAATGACGATGATGCCTGTGACCAGCGGCTGCCAGTTGGCGCTGACCGAGAGCAGGTTCATGCCGTTCAGCACCAAGGTCAGGATCAGCGCGCCGATGAAGGTGCCGAACACGGTGCCGACGCCGCCGAACAGCGAGGTGCCGCCGATCAGCACGGCCGCGATCGCAGGCAGCGTCAGGCTTTCGCCGATGTCGGCCTCGGCCGAGTTGAGCCGCGACAGGAAGATGATCGAGGCGAGTCCGGCCATGGTGCCGGAGACGGCGTAGACCAGCAGCAGGCGCCGCGCGACCGGGATGCCTGATAGCCGCGCCGCGACCGGATTGGCGCCGATCGCGTAGATCTCCTGGCCCCAGATCGTGCGCTGCGCGAAGAACGTGCCGATGCCGAGGAACACCAGCAGCAGGTAGACCGGGATCGGCAGGCCGAACAGATAGCCGCTGCCGATCTGGCGGAAACCCGTGGGGAAGCCGTGTAGGGTCTCGCCCGCCATGTACCAGTAGGTCAGGCCGTTCAGCACCCAGAGCATGCCGTAGGTGGCGATGAAGGAGGGGATCCGCAGCGCGGTGACCATGATGCCGTTGAGCAGGCCGACAAGGCCGCCGCAGGCAAGCCCGGTGAGGATGCCGAGCGCCGGCGAGCCGGTCTTGTGGATCACCGTGCCGGCGATGCAGGCCGACAGCGCGACATTGGCGCCGACGGAGAGATCAAGCCCGGCGGTCAGCACCACCAGCGTCAGGCCCGAGGCGATGAAGAAGGTCAGGCTCGCCTGACGGAGCACGTTGAGGATGTTGCCGAGGCTCAGGAAGGAATCGCTGAGCACGGCAAGCACGGCACAGATTAAGAGCGCAGCGAGCAGACGGTAGAACACCTGGATGGCGTCCTGCGACAGGAACGAGCGGGGCGGCATGATCGCCTCTTTGCTGATGTCGGTCATGCCCGGCTCCTGAGGCCGTCGAGGAACAGCGCGACGATGACGAGCACACCGACGCTGGCGACCTGCACCGAGGACGGCAGCGAGATCAGGTTCAGCCCGTTGCGCAAGACGCCGACAGAGAGCACGCCGAGCAGGGTGCCGAGCAGCCAGCCATTGCCGCGCTCGAACGAGGTGCCGCCGACGGCAACGGCGGCGATGGCATCGAATTCGAGCCCGAGGCCGGCGGTGGGATGGCCCGAGTTCATGCGCGCGGTCATCAACAGGCCGGCGATGCCGGCCATGGCGCCGCCGAGCGCATAGACCGCGATCAGCAGCTTGTTCGGCGAGAGGCCGGCATAGCGCAGCGCCTCGCGGTTGCCGCCGAGGGCGAAGATGTAGGTGCCGAAGCGGGTATGATAGAGCAGGCCGTGGAACGCCGCATAGGTCACCAGCGCCATCACGATCGGCACGGGGATGCCCAGCAGCGTCGCCGAATAGATGTCGCGCACGCTGTGGGGGATGCCGACCACGCTCTGGCCGTCGCTGACGATCAGCGACAGGCCCTGCGCCATGCCGAGCGTGCCGAGCGTCGCAACGAAGGGCGGGATGCCGAGAATGGCGATCAGCCAGCCATTGGCGATACCGAACGCCGCGCCCACCAGCAGGCCGGCGCCGAGGCCGAGCAGCATCGATTTCGTGGCGAGCGAGACGATGGCGACGCAGAGCGAGGTCAGCGTCAACACCGCGCCCATCGACAGGTCCAGCCCCTCGGTCATGATGATCAGCGTCATCGGCAGCGCGAGCATGGTCAAAATGGTCGATTGCACCAGCACGTTCGAGAGGTTGGCGACGGACAGGAAGCCGGGCGCGATCGCGCTGAACAGCGCGATCAGCAGCACCAGCACGATGGCGACGCCGGGAATCCGCTGCAGCGGATTGGGCTGAGAGACGACCGCGGCTTCACGCATGATGCATCCCCAGTCGCACGATGTTCTCCTCGGTCAGTTCGCTACGGGTCAGATGTCCCGCGATGCGCCCTTCGCGCATCACATAGGCACGGTCGCAGACATGGCAGATCTCGATCTGCTCGGACGAGATCATCAATGCCGCGGCGCCGTCGGCCACAAGACGGTCGATCAGCGCAAAGATCTCGGACTTGGCGCCGATGTCGATGCCGCGCGTCGGCTCGTCGAAGATGAAGAGCTTCGAGCCGGCCGCCAGCCATTTGCCGATCACGACCTTCTGCTGGTTGCCGCCGGAGAGCAGGCCGACGGTCTGCCGCGCGCTTGGGGTCGCGATGCGCAGTTGTCGGATCAAGCCATCGGCGGTGCGTTGGGCCGAGCGCTGGTCGAACAGCCCGCTCGGGAACAACTTTCTCAGCGCCGACACCACGAGGTTGTCGCTGACCGACCGCAACAGTGCCAGACCCTCGCTCTTGCGGCTCTCGGGGATCAGGGCGATGCCACGGCGGGCGGCAAGGTCCGGCTCGCCGGAAATAGCCTTGCCGTCGAAGATGATCTCGCCCGACGTTGCAGGATCGGCGCCGAAGATGGCGCGCGCAACCTCGCTGCGGCCGGAGCCGACCAGGCCGCACAGGCCGACGATCTCGCCCCGGCGCACTTGGATATTGATGTCGGAGATGCCGGTCGAGGACGTCAGGCCCTTGACCTCCAGCAGCACCTCGCCAGGCTTGTCGGCAAAGTGCCGGGGATAGGTCATGTCGACATTGCGGCCGACCATCATGCGGACGAGCTGGTCCGGCGTGACGTCGGCCGGCTTGACGCCGTCGATGCGGCGACCGTCGCGCAGCACCGTGATGCGGTCGCCGAGCGCGAAGACCTCGGCCATGCGGTGCGAGATATAGACGATGGCGACGCCGTCGGCCTTCAGCCGCGCGATCAAGGCGAACAAGAGCTCGGTCTCGCGGTCGGACAGCGCCGCGGTCGGCTCGTCCATGACGAGGATACGGGCGTCCTGGCTGATCGCTTTCGCGATCTCGACCATCTGCTGCTGCGCGACGCCGAGCTTGTCGACAATGGTGGAGGGATCGATGTCGAAGCCGATCGTCTTGAGCACACGCTTGGCATCAGCCAATATCCTGCGGCGGTCGATGGTGCCGGGAATGCGTCCCCCAGGCTCGCGGCCGAGGAAGATGTTCTGGGCGATATCGAGATAGGGGACCAGCGAGAATTCCTGGAAGATCACGGCAATGCCGAGCTTCTGGGCGTCGGCGGTGGAGGAGATCGCGACCCTCTCGCCGTTGTAGTAGAAGTCGCCGGCATCGGCGCGATAGGCGCCGCACAGCACCTTCATCAGGCTCGACTTGCCGGCGCCGTTCTCGCCCAGCAGCATGTGGACTTCGCCGGGATAGACGGCAAAGGACACGTCATCCAGCGCCTTGACGCCGGGAAACTCCTTGCTGATGCCGCGCAGCTCCAGCAGTGGCGTGGGTGAGGTGACCTCGATGGGGAGCGAGTCGCTCATGCTTTTGTCCCACTCGCAAAGATCTTGCCGGGATTCATCAAGCCGTCCGGATCGAGCGCCATCTTGATAGATCGCATCACATCGACGGCGTCGCCGAGCTCGTCCGTGAGATAGTCGATCTTGCCGAGCCCGATGCCGTGCTCGCCGGTGCAGGTGCCGTCCATGGCGATGGCGCGGGCAACCATGCGGGCCTGGAGCGCCTTGGCGCCTTCGGTCTCCTCTGGCTTGTGAGGGTCGACCAGGATCAGCATGTGGAAATTGCCGTCGCCGACATGTCCGACGATCGGCGCCGTGAAGCCGTGCGCGTCCGCATCCCGCCGTGTCTCGGTCAGGCATTCCGCCAGCCGCGAGATCGGCACGCAGACGTCGGTGATGACGGCGCGCGCGCCGGGCCGCAGGCCGAGGCCGGCATAGAGCGTGTTGTCGCGGGCATGCCAGAGCCGGCTGCGGTCTTCCGCTGCCTTGGCCCAGGCAAAGCCATGGCCGCCGTGATCGGCGGCAATGGCTTGCGCGGCCTCGGCCTGCTCGGCGACGGACGCTTCGGAGCCGTGAAACTCGAAAAACAGGGTCGGAGCCTCGCGATAGCCGAGCTTGGCATAGGCGTTGATGCCACGCATCATGACGTCGTCGAGCAGCTCGACGCGTGCTACGGGGATCGCGGACTGGATCACCGAGATCGCGGTATCCACGGCATCGTGCAATGTGCCGAAGCTGCAAACCGCGGCCGAGATCGCCTGCGGGACGGGATGCACTTTCAGCGTGATCTCGGTGATGACGCCGAGCGTGCCCTCGGCGCCGACGAACATGCGGGTCAGGTCGTAACCGGCGGCCGACTTCCGTGCGCGCCTGGCGGTGCGGATGATACGGCCGTCGGCCAGCACCACCTCCAGCGCCATGACGTTGTCCTTCATGGTGCCATAGCGCACTGCCATGGTGCCGGAGGCGCGGGTGGAAGTCATGCCACCGATCGAGGCGTCGGCGCCGGGATCAATCGGGAAGAACAGGCCGGTATTGCGCAGCTCCGCATTGAGCTGCTTGCGGGTGATGCCGGGCTGCACCACGACGTCCATGTCGCTGTCGTGCACGCTGAGCACCTTGTTCATGCGCGCAAAATCGAAGCAGACGCCGCCCGCCACCGCGGCCGCATTGCCTTCGAGCGAGGTGCCGGCGCCGAACGGCACGATCGGCATGCCGGCGCCGGCGCACAGCTTGACGATCTCGGCGACCTCCTGCGTGGTCTCAGGAAAGACCACGATATCGGGCGGCAAGCTGCGATAATGCGACTCGCTCTGCCCGTGCTGATCGAGCACGCTGCGCGCAACGCTCGCGCGCGGGCCGATCATGCCGGTGAGGCGATCGGCCAAAATGCTCGTGCTGACCCGCGGTCCCATCCTCAGCTCCCTGTCTCCCCGATCGCGGACTCTTGCCGGTCCGCTGCGTTGTCGTCCGGCTTAGGCGGCTCTTGCGTTGCTCGCAACCTGCTTCAGGCCGAAATCATAGTTGAGATGAAAATACTCGCGCTCCACCATGCGACCATCCGGCGCACGGCCGGCGGGATGCCTCGTGAATTCGCGGATCAGGCTGTCCTTGACGCCGAACACGACGTCGCTGTCGAGATACTGATCGCCGGCAACGAACACGTGCGTCACGAGCTGTTCGAAACCGGGCGCCGAGATCATGAAGTGCACATGCGCCGGGCGCCAGGGATGGCGCCCCTGTGCCTCCAGCATGTCGCCGACAGGGCCGTCATGCGGAATGGGGTAGGCGGCCGGCTTGATCGACCAGAAATGGAAGCGGCCGTTCGCATCGGTATGGAAACGCGCGCGCATGGCGAGATCGCCGATCTGGTCGAGCTGTTGCACGTCGTAATAGCCGTCATCGTCGGAATGCCAGACGTCGACGATTGCACCCGCGAGCGGCTTGCCGTCGACGGTCGAGACCGAGCCGGTGACCAGCATCGGGTCGCCCTCCATCGGGCCGGAGATGTCGGCGCCGCTGTCCTTCTCCGGCGCGGCCTGCACGAAGAACGGGCCGAGCACGGTGGTCTCGGTCGCGCCTTCCGGCACCGGGTGATTGATGGCATCGACCAGCATGGAGACGCCGAGCGTGTCGGAGAGCAGGATGAATTCCTGGCGCTTGTCGTTGCACATGTGTCCGGTGCGGGTCAGGAAGTCGATGCCGAACTCCCATTCCTTCTGGGTCGGCCGCACCTCGCGGACGAAGGCGTGGAGGTGGCGCACCAGCGCTTCGCTCACCTGCTTGATGCGAGGGTCGGTTGCGCCCGTGATCCGCTCCAGGACGGCTTCCGTGATCGTGTTCTCGTTGAAGTTACGCATGTGGATCTCCGCGATCAGAGTTTTGGCTCGCCGAGGCCGGACAGCCGTTCGAGATGCTTGACGGTCGCGATGAAGTCGGTGTCGCCGTCGCCCTGCGCGACGAGGGAGCCGTAGGTCTCGCGCACCTGGGCTGCGAGCTGAAGCGGCACGCCGACGGCGTGACCGGCACCGAGGATGAGATCGAGATCCTTGGCCATCTGCTTGCAGGAGAAGGTCGATTCGAAATCGCGGGTCCTGAGCGGTGCGGTCTTGTACTTCACCATGGGAGAAGCCACCGCGCTGTCGTCGAGCACCTTCAAAATGTCCTGCCAGGCGATGCCGCCCTTGCGGGCCAGCGCCAGGCTTTCCGCCATCATGGCGGCCGACACCGCGATCATCAGATTGACCGAGAGTTTTGCGTAGCGCGCTTCTTCACTGGGCCCGAGATAGGTCTGCGCGCGGGTGAAGGCGGCGAGCAGCGGCCTTGCGCTTTCGAAGGCGTCCTTCGGGCCCGAGACGAAGCAGGTCAGAGCGCCGGTGTGAACGATACTGGCATTGCCGGAGACCGGCGAACGCAGATAGGCGATGCCGCGCACCTGCGCTGCGGCCGCAACTTCGGTCGAGGCTTCGACGCTGACGGTGCTGGTCTCGACCAAGACAGCACCCGGCGCCATCGCGGCGATCAGGCCGGCGGGCCCGAGCAGTGCGCCGCGCAAGGCCGCGTCGTCGGGCAGGGAGGTCACGACCGTGGCCTTGCCGTTGGCCGCCTCAGTCGACGAGGCGGCAATGGCGATGCCCTGCGCACGCGCTTCGTTGGCGCGCGCCGCGCTCTGGTCGAACGCGGTGACGGCAAAGCCGGCCTTGGCGACGAGCGCCGCCATCGGCAGGCCCATCTTGCCGATCCCGATGAAAGCAACAGTCTTCGAAGCGTCTGTCATTGGTCTTGTCCGTTGGCACCGCTAGGCGGCGCGTCCCTGTCGTTCGATGTCCTGCACCAGCCGCCGGCCGGATTGCGCCAGCAGCTCCTTTTTCGCCTCCAGCCCCTCGGCCAGCAATCTGCCGTTCCGCTTCTTCCAGTCGCCGCCGATCATGACGGAATCGATATTGGCAAGGCTGGTCTGCATCACGACAGTCGCGACGGGATCGTGCACCGGGACGAGATTGAGATCGGAGGCGTTGATGATGACGAGATCGGCGAGCTTGCCCGGCGTCAGCGAGCCGATCTGGCTCTCGCGCCCGAGCATGCGGGCGCCCTCCGTCGTGATCCAGCGCAGCGCTTCACGCACCGAGATGGTGGTCGTCGCCGGAATCGTGCCGCTCGCCTGACGCGCCTCCGCGTTGTCGAGCGCCCGTTGCATCGACAGCGCGACGCGCGCGACGGAGAGGAGGTCGCCGGCCAGCACGGATTCCAAATCGATGCCGATGGTCGGCCGCACGCCGCGCCTGAGCAGCCGTCCGGTGATCGGGAAGCCGTGGCCCTGGATCATCTCGTTCTCGGGCGTCACCGAGAAGGACACGCCGAGATCGACCATCCGGTCCAGCAAGGCGTCAGGCAGATCGTTGCCATGGACGATGTTGACGCCGGGACCGACGAGACCTGCCTCGATCAGCTTATCCCAGCCGCCCGGCGTCTTGGCCGGCCCGCCGCCCTGGTGCATGGAGGCGATCAGCTTGAGCTCCCGCGCCAGGCGGAAATCGTGAATGGCGACGTCGAGCGTCGAATAGTGCGGCCCCAAAATGGCAAGGCCCAGCGTGACGAGGCCGTCGCGATCGGCGAGGGGCCCAGTCAGCAGCCGCTCGACCTCGCGGCGCGGATGCGGCACTTCCGAGAAGTGCGGCTCGCCCGGCTTCGGCTCCGGCTTGGGCGATCCGTGGAAGAAGGCGGCGCGGATGCCGCTCTCGATCAGGCCGCGGACGGCCGCGTCGGTGTGATCGGGCGTCGGATTGTTATGGCACCAGTCGACCAGCGTGGTGACGCCGTGGTTGATCTGGTTCAGCGCGCCGACCAGCGTCGCGATGTGGATGTCCTCGGGCCGGAACACGGTC
>RXJC01000683.1 GCA_003963435.1 Bradyrhizobiaceae bacterium
TCACAGCCAACCGTGAGGATCTCGCGCTGATCCTCACCTCCGAGCAGGGCAAGCCGCTCGCCGAGGCGCTCGGCGAGGTCGATATCGGCGCGGCCTATATCGAGTTCTTCGCCGAGGAAGCGCGGCGCGTCTATGGCGAGACCATTCCAACGCAGCGACCCGATGCACGCCTGCTGGCGATCAAGCAGCCGATCGGCGTTTGCGGTGCGATCACGCCGTGGAATTTCCCCAACTCGATGATCACGCGGAAAGTCTCGCCGGCGCTCGCCGCCGGATGCACCGTCGTGCTGAAGCCCGCGAATGAAACGCCGCTGTCGGCGCTGGCGCTGGCGGTGCTCGCCGAGAAGGCCGGCATCCCCAAGGGCGTGCTCAACATCGTCACCGGCGACGCGCCGCCGATCGGGAAGGTGCTTTGCGAGCATCCCGCGGTGCGCTTCGTCGGCTTCACGGGCTCGACCGCCGTCGGCAAGATCCTCTACCAGCAGGCCTCCGTCGGCGTGAAGCGGCTCGGCCTCGAGCTCGGCGGCAATGCGCCGTTCGTGGTGTTTGACGACGCCGACATCGACGCTGCGGTCGAGGGCGCCATCGTCTCGAAATACCGCAACATGGGCCAGACCTGCGTCTGTGCCAACCGCCTCTACGCCCAGGACAAGATCTACGACGAGTTCGTGAAGAAGCTGTCGGCAAAAGTTGCGGCCATGAAGATCGGCGACGGCACGGAAGCCGGCGTCACGCAAGGGCCCTTGATCAACATGAAGGCGGTCGACAAGGTCGAGCGCCACATTGCGGACGCCGTCAAGCGCGGCGCCAAGGTCGTGACCGGCGGCAAGCGCAGCGAGCTCGGACGCTCCTTCTTCGAGCCGACCGTGCTCGCCGACGTCAAGGCGGACGCGCTGGTGTCGCAGGAGGAGACCTTCGGTCCGCTCGCCCCCGTGATCCGCTTCAAGGACGAGGCCGACGTGATCGCGATGTGCAACGCCTCGCCGTTCGGCCTGGCCTCGTACTTCTACTCCTGCGATCTCGGCCGCGTCTGGCGCGTCGCCGAGGCGCTGGAGTCGGGCATGGTCGGTGTCAACACCGGCCTGATCACCACCGAGGTCGCGCCCTTCGGCGGCGTCAAGGAAAGCGGCCTGGGTCGTGAGGGCTCCCGTCACGGCATGGAAGAATATGTCGAGATCAAATATGTGATGATGGCGGGGGTGTAGCCCCAGGGCGTCATCGCTTGACGCAGGTCAAGAGGCCTCGGGCAAGACCGCCTAACCTCACGCGCGCGGCATCATAGGGGTGGCGCGCGCGCAGGATTGCGGCTCGCTGATGCTGACGAGGACCTCTTTAATTCAGGGTGAGATGCGGCTTCTTGGCCGCTTCTGGCAAAGCGCCTCGGGATACTGGAGCGGACCGACGGCGTGGACGGCCTGGCTGCTGGTGATCGCCTTGATCATCGACGTCGTGCTGCAGCTCCTGACGCAATACGGCCTGAACTTCTGGAATCGGGACTTCTTCAACGCCATCGGCCGGAAGGATCAGGCCGAACTGCTGGCCCTGGCGCTCCGGTTTCTGCCGCTGGCCGCGGCGAGCATCGCCTTGGTCGTGTTCTCGGTGTGGGCGCGGATGACCCTGCAGCGCTCCTGGCGCGAGTGGCTGAGCAATCGCCTCTATAGCGACTGGCTGGTGGATGATGGTCCGGGGCGCGGCGCCATCGAGGGACATCACGAGGCGCCGGAGTATCGCATCGCCGAAGATGCCAGGATCGCGACGGATCTTCCGGTCGATCTGGCCAACGGCCTGCTGCAGTCGGTGCTCACGATCGCAACCTTCGTCGGCGTGCTATGGTCGGTCGGGGGCAGCCTGACGGTCCATTTCGACGGCATCACCTTTGCAATTCCCGGTTATCTCGTCCTCGCGGTGATCGCCTATTCCGCGCTGCTGTTGATCGGCATCTGGCTGACAGCCGGTCGTCTGACCCGGGTCATCGAGGAAAACAAGCGCATGGAAGCCGAATTGCGCGCGATCGGAACGCATGTGCGCGAGATCGGCGAAGGCAAAGTGGTGCAGGAGGCCGGCATGAACGGCCGCCATGCCGTGGGCGCCGCGCTGAAAGCGGTGATCGCGATCTGGCGAATCTACTGCTGGCAATTGATGCGGATGACGCTGGTCACCTATTCGGGTCTTCTGGTGACGCCGGTGGTCGGCCTGCTGCTTTGCCTGCCCAAGTACCTCGACGACACCATGACTCTCGGCGAAGTGGTTCAGGCCTCGGCGGCGTTCGTCGTTGTCCAGACCGCATTCAACTGGTTCACGGACAATTACACGAAGCTCGCGGATTGGACCGCGTCCGCCAACCGGGTTGCCGAGCTCCTGCTCGCCTTGGATGAGCATCGGACGGCCGAGGCTGAAGCCGGTCGTCAGTCAGTCACTGCCTAAAGCATAGCGCCGCGACGACCCAGGTGAGGGCCTAGATCTTCAGCTCCGTCCCCGTCACTCGCCGATACGCTTCCAGATACCGCTTGCTCGTCGCTTCAACCACGCTGGCCGGCAGGGGGGGCGGCGGGGCGTCGCCATTCCAGCGGCCGGCGCGGCGCTCGACGTCGAGATAGTCGCGCAAGGGTTGCTTGTCGAAGCTCGCCTGCGGTTGGCCGGGCTTGTAGGCGTCGACCGCCCAGAAGCGCGACGAATCCGGCGTCATCACCTCGTCAATCAGGATGATGCGGCCGTCCTTGTCGCGGCCGAACTCGAACTTGGTGTCGGCGATGATGATGCCCTGCTCGCGGGCGAGCTCCTCGCCGAGCGTGTAGATCGCGCGCGTCATGCTTTCCAGCGTGTAGGCGACCTCGTCGCCGACCACTTCGCGCATCCTCGCGATGGTGATGTTCTCGTCGTGGCCGGTCTCGGCCTTGGTGGCCGGGCTGAAGATCGAAGGCTCCAGCTTCTCGCTTTCGACGAGACCGGCTTTGAGCTTCTCGCCCGCCAGCGTGCCGCTGGCCGCGTACTCCTTCCACGCCGAGCCCGAGAGATAGCCGCGGATCACGCATTCGATCGGGAACACGGTGGTGCGCTTGCACAGCATGGCGCGGCCGAGAATCTCGGCGCGGTGAGGCTTCAATGCCGGCACGGCCGCGATGATCTCGTCGGTGTCGGCGCTGATCATGTGATGCGGCACCACCCCTTCGAGCTCATTGAACCAGAACGCGCTGATCTGGGTCAGCACCGCGCCCTTCATCGGAATGGTCTCGCCCATCACCACGTCGAAGGCGCTGATGCGGTCGGTGGTGACGAGCAGCAGGCGGTCGTCGTCGACGGCGTAGATATCGCGCACCTTGCCGCGCCCGATCTTGGTCAGGGGCAGGTCGCTGGAGAGCATGGTGGTCATCGGCAAAGCTTTCGCAGACAAGGCTTTCAGGGCGTCCGGCCGCGCCCGACGGCATGGCCGGACACCGCATTAACCTATTCCGGCAGCGGAATGAACTCGTGTTCCTGCGGAACTGGCGCGAAACGACCGGTTTTCCAGTCCTGCTTGGCCTGCTCGATCCGCTCCTTGCTGGAGGACACGAAATTCCACCAGACATGGCGCGGGCCCTCCAGCGCATCGCCGCCGAGAAACATCATGCGCGTCGCCTTCAGCGCCTTCACGGTGATGCGGTCTCCGGGCCGGAAGATCAGGAGCCGCGGTCCTTCATAGCGTTCGTTGGCGATCTCGACTTCGCCGTCGACGATATAGATCGCGCGCTCCTCATGATCGGGATCGAGGGGCACGCTCGCGCCTTCCGCGGCCGTCACCTCGGTGTAGAACCAGGGCGACACCATCGACACCGGCGAAGTGATGCCGAACGAGGAGCCCGCGATCACCCGCGCGGTGAAATCGCGCTCGGAGATCATCGGCAGATCGCCCGCCCCATAATGTTGAAACGACGGCGCGATCTCCTCCGATCCGGCCGGCAGCGCGATCCAGCTCTGCAGGCCGAGCATCTGCTGTCCCGAGGCGCGCTGCGCGTCCGGCGTACGCTCGGAATGCGCGATGCCGCGCCCGGCCGTCATCAGGTTCATCGCGCCCGGGGCGATCTCCTGCACATTGCCCTCGCTGTCGCGATGCATGATCGCGCCGTCGAACAGATAAGTGACGGTGGCAAGCCCGATATGCGGATGCGGCCGCACGTCCATGCCCTTGCCGGAGACGAACTGAACGGGACCGAAATGGTCGAAGAAGATGAAGGGCCCGACCATCTGCCGCTTGCCATGCGGCAGCGCCCGGCGCACCGCGAACCCGTCGCCGAGGTCGCGCGTGCGCGGCACGATGACGAGGTCGAGCGCATCGCAGGACATGGGATCGCCGAGCACGGGATCGTTCGAGGGTTGCCAGCTCATGGTGGACTCCTTATTCGCTTTCTTGAGCTTCATCGTAGCAGGATTTGGTATTGGCGTCGCGACAAAGGCCGGGGCCGCACATTGTGCAGGCGGCGCCACATACTCCGCTGTCATTCCCCGCGAAAGCGGGGAATCCAGTACGCCGCAGCCTATCCGTTCAATCGCTGCCGTCTCGGCGTACTGGATCGCCCGGTCAAGCCGGACGATGAAAGGGATGGATGAGGCGCAACTGACCCTGGCGCGGATGGTCCTTGAAAAATCCGACACAACCAACGATGTTCGGCTGCCTTTAACCGCGACCGTTCGCCTCAGCCAATGACACTTGCCGCAACCGAGCTCGCTTTCCGCGCTGCCAGCGTCGCGCTGTTGCTGGTGCTTGCGGCCTCGCTCGTCGCCGATTTCCGCAACGTGCTGGCGGGACGGCTCGGTGCCGCTCTTGCCCTGGGCCTGGCCGCGCATGCGGTGAGCTATTCGGTGGGCGTCACGTCGCGAATCTCGGCGTCGCATGCGCCGCTGATCGCGCTGTCCACCGGCAACATCGTGGTGTTCTGGCTGTTCACGCGCGCGCTGTTCGACGACGAGTTTCGCCTCCGCTGGTGGCATGGATGGGTCTGGGCGCTGGTGACCGCGTTCAGCTTCGCAGGCTGTGTCTGGATTGCGCCGAGCGGCCATGTGCGATTCTCGGTGACGGTGGTCAATTTGATCGTGCTCGGTTTCATCGCGCTTGCGATCGGGCAGACGATCGCCTCGTGGCCTGCCGACCTGGTCGAGCGCCGCCGCCGCGTTCGCGTTTTTATCGTCTGTGCGGGCGCGCTCTATGGCAGCGTGAATGCGGCTCTGCAGATCGCGGTCGCGGGCAGCAAGGTCGGCGATGTCGCCGACACGATCAATACCGGGGTGCTCGCCTGTATCGTTGCGGCGATCGCCTACGCCATGATGCGCGTCGATGCCAGCGATCTGTTTCCGCTCGAAGCGAAGGCCGCGCCTGCCGTCGTCTTCTCGCCGCAAGCCACCGAGGACGCCGCCGATCAAAAGCTCATCGACGCCCTGATGCGGCTGATGGCGGACGAGCGGATCTATCGCCAGGAGAACATCACCATCGGCGTGCTCGCGAGCCGGCTGAAGATTCCGGAATACCGGCTCCGCCGCCTGATCAACCGGCGGCTCGGCTACCGCAACTTCAATGTCTTCCTGAACAACCACCGGATCGAGGAGGCCAAGGCCGCGCTCGCCGATCCCGCCCAGGCCGAGGTGCCCGTCATCACCATCGCCATGGACGCCGGCTTCCAGTCGCTCGGGCCCTTCAACCGCGCCTTCAAGGCAGTCACGGGCGTGACGCCGACGGAATATCGGCGGCTGAACGTGAACGCCACCTAGATTCCAAGCCGCTGTAATCGCTGCAATATTCCAGAATCGATCAGCCTCCTTCCGACTTCGCCCAGGCCGCTTTCCAAATCCGGCGAGCGCTTCGCCGCCCAATTCGGCGTCCTTCCGGCATACGCCTCAGCCGGAGAAAGCCAGTGACCCGCCGCCGCAAGATCATCCTTCTCGCCACCACCATCGCCTGTGCCGGCCTCGCATTCGGGGCGGCGCGCGGCCACGATGTGCCGAAGGTCGCCACCGGCTTCGTCGCCGACATCCTGTGCTCGGAGACCTTTGTCTCCGGCCTTGATCCGCAGCGCAACTTCACGGAAACCACCGACGCCATGCCCGGGACCAGCCTGATCACCTGGGCAATGGACTACCGGGTCGACCGTGTCCGCAAGGACGTCACGGTGACGTTGTTCGGCCTCGGCCGCAGCCATGCCGTCTATCGCGAGGGTCTCGGTTGCACGCTCGAGCACGAAGCGGGGATCGCCGATGTGTCGGTGCCGGCGGAGGACGGGCAGCCGGCGCTGCTGCCGGAGATCGCGGGTTCCGCGATCGTGCCGCCGCAGAGCGAGGGGCTTGCTTCTGCGCTCGACCGCGCCTTCGCCGAGCCCGCGCAGCCGCCTTACCGGCGCACCCGCGCGGTGGTCGTGATGAAGTCGGGCCGCGTCGTCGCCGAACGCTATGCCGACGGCATTGGACCGGAGACGCCGCTGCTCGGCTTCTCCATGACGAAGTCGGTGGTTTCGGCCTTGATCGGCGTGCTGGTGCGTCAGGGCAAGCTGAAGCTCGACGGACCCGCGCCGGTCGCGGCCTGGAGAGACCCCAGTGATCCGCGCCATGCCATCACCGTCGATCAGCTGCTGCGCCACACCGCGGGGCTTGCGCTCGGCAGCTCTCTCGAGGCCTCGCTCGGCTCCGCCTTCGAGCCGGTCAACCGCATGAAGTTCATGGAAGCGGACATGGCCGCCTATGCCGAGACCATCCCGCTCGAGACCGCCCCTGGCGCTGCCTGGAATTACCACGACGGCAACATCCTCATTCTCTCGCATCTGATCCGCAATGCGTCCGGTGGCACGCCCGAAGCTGCGCTCCGCTTCGCGCGCCGCGAGTTGTTCGGCCCGCTCGGCATGCGCCATGTCATCCTCCAGCTCGACGGCTCCGGCACGATCGAAGGGTCGAGCGAGATGCTCGCCTCCGCGCGCGACTGGGCGCGTTTCGGCCAGCTCTATCTCAACGACGGCGTCGCCGGCGGACGGCGCATTTTGCCGGAAGGCTGGGTGAATTATTCGGCGACGGCCACGCCGAATGCGTGGGTCGGCATCGGTGCCGGCTTCTGGACCAACCAGGGCGACAGCTTTGGCGCGAATCTCCGCATCGCGCATGGCTGGCCGCGCGACGCCTTCTTCGCCAAGGGCACGATCGGCCAGTACACCATCGTGATTCCGTCGGAGAAGCTCGTGATCGTGCGGCTCGGCCGCTCGCCGAACGCGCCGCCGCAAGCGGACGGCGTGTTCGATCTCGTGCGCGACGTAGTGGCGGCGCTGCGAGAGAAAGGGAAGCTGGCGGGAGTGAATTGAGAGGTGCGGATCGCGCTCTCTTCCTTCTCCCCTTGTGGGAGAAGGTGGCGCGAAGCGCCGGATGAGGTATCTATCCGCGTACTCAAATGAGAGTCGGGTCGCGGAGAGATACCCCTCACCCGTCTCGCCGCTGCGCGGCGAGCCACCCTCTCCCACAAGGGGAGAGGGAAAAAACGCCGCACTTACCGCCCCAATTCCGTCGCCTGCGCCACGCGATCGAACCGCTCCAGCGTCATGATCGCGTCCGCAAACTTCTCCGCGCGCGCGTTCAGGACCGGGCGCGCCAGCGTCAGAAACTTCTGCTGCATCGCCTGCGCATCCGGGAACGAATTGGGCTCTCCGGAAGGATCGGCATAGAGCCGCTCATGGACGCCGTCATCGGTGGTAATGCTGACGCGTGCGCCGAAGGGATGGGTGCGGCCGATCTCGAGGCGGTCGTCCTGCACCACGTCGAACTTGTCGGCGAGCGCGTCGATCGCGGCATCGCCAAGGCGGCTGTAATCGTCCCAGCCGAACGAGCCCTGGTCGAGCGCGAGCGCGCCGGTGAAGAACATCGAGAACTGGCCGCCGACGATCGACCTCGGATGCCGCTTGGTGGCGGCATCGCCGGTCAGCGTGATGCCGTTGCGATGCAGGCCGATCTCGACGCGCTTGACCTGGTCGGGCGTCAGATTGTGCTCGCGCCGCATCGCGATCAGCGCGTCGATCGCCGCATGGGTGTAACGACAGCTCGGATAGGGCTTCACGCCGATCTTCATGGTCTCATAGGTCTTGCCGAGCTCGGCGACCGCCTTGTCCGGATGTGCATCGTCGGTGTAGCCGGCGAGCAGGCCGTGCTTGCCTTCGACGGATTCGGTCGATCCGATGAACTCGTTGCGCGCCAGCGTTGCGGCGATCACGCCGTTCATCGCGGCGGCGCCGACCTGGTAGCGCTTGTTCCAGGCGCCGTTGAGCAAAAATTGCAGCGAGCCTGCGGCCTGGCTGCCGGAGACGCCGAAGGCGGAGATGAGTTGCTGCTCGGACAGGCCGAACAGCTTGCCGGCCGCCGCGGCCGCGCCATAGGTGCCGGCGGTCGCGGTCGGGTGGAAGCCGCGCGCATAATGCGAGGTCGGGTCGAGCGCGTTGCCGAGCCGGCAGCAGACCTCATAGCCGGCGACGATCGCGGTCAGCACATCGCGGCCCGAGGCACCGACCATCTCGCCGACGGCGAAGGCGGCCGGAACCACCGGCGCGCTCGGATGCAGCGAGGAATCGGCGTGGGTGTCGTCGAAATCGAGGGAATGGCCGAGCGCCCCGTTGAGGAGCGCCGCGACCGCGGGGGTCCAGGTCTTCGCATCGCCGAATACGGTCGACTCGCCCTTGGTGTCCAGCGCCAGCGCCTCCAGCATCTTGAGCATCGACGGCGTCGATTCGGCCTCGCGCCGCGCCCGGATGGCGCTGCCGAGGAAGTCCAGCGTCAGCACTTTTGCGCGCTCGAGCACCTCCGCCGGAATATCCCCGTATTTCAGATTGAAGACATAGGCGGCGAGCGTTGCGGTTTCGTGGGCCATCGTGTTTCCTCGTTTTGGCGGGCAAATTAGGCGGGCTGATTTGGCCTTTCAAGCGGCCTTGCGGCCGCGGGCATCAGCCATGCTTTTGGCTGGCCTTGAGAGGATCGGGACTTCCAACCATGGCGTTCGCAGGACAGATGTGGGAGCGGATCAGGTCGCGGCGGACGCAACTGGGGCTTGCGATCCGGGTCACGGTGGCCGCGACCGCGGCCTATGCGCTCGCCACCGCGCTGCATCTGCTGTTGCCGCTCTGGGCGGTGCTGACCTCGCTGATCGTGACCCAGATGAGCGTCGGCCGCTCGCTGAAGGCGACGCGCGACTACATGCTCGGCACCATCGGGGGCGCGATCTATGGCGGCGCCATCGCGATCCTGATTCCCTATTCCAGTGAAGCCGGCCTGCTGGGCCTGCTGGTCCTCTCGGTCGCCCCGCTCGCCTTCATCGCCGCGATCAATCCGAGCCTTAGCGCGGCGACGGTGACGGCGGTGATCGTGCTGCTGGTTCCGACCATGCATCATTCCGATCCCATGACCTCGGCGATCGACCGCGTCAGCGAGGTCGCGGTCGGCGCGGT
The DNA here is from genome assembly GCA_003963435.1 of Bradyrhizobiaceae bacterium. Taxonomy (GTDB): domain Bacteria; phylum Pseudomonadota; class Alphaproteobacteria; order Rhizobiales; family Xanthobacteraceae; genus Bradyrhizobium. Next base: position 9,435 of record RXJC01000683.1, read on the forward strand.
CACGGGCCTCTTGGTCTCGTTCCTGGTGCTGCCCTCGCGCGCGGTGCGGCAGATCCGAGCCGCAGCGGCAAAATTGCTCGAGCTGATTGCGGATGCCTTCACCGAATTGCTCGTTGGTCTGACGCGCGGCCGCGACAACGACGCGCTGCACCGGATCCAGGACGGCATCGGCACCGCGATGGTGGGCATGAATGCGATCGGCACGGAGGCCGAGCGCGAGCGCGCCGCGCGGCTGTCGAGCGGGCCCGACACCGGCCCGCTGCTGCGCACCGTGCTGCGGCTGCGCCACGACGTCGTGATGATCGGCCGCGCCACCGTGGTGCCGCTGCCGGTCGAGGTGCAGACGCGGCTCGCTGCTCCGCTGACGGAAGTGTCGACGGTGATTGCGCGTTTCCTGCGCTCGGCCGCGAGCGCCTTGCGTGAAGGCGCTGGCGCACCGCCGATCCATCCCGTGCACGTCGCGCTCCAGCACTATGCCGAAGCGGTTGCCGCCGTCCGCCAGGACGGTCTGATCCGCGGCCACGCGAGCGACACCGCCGAGCGCTTCTTCGCGCTGGGTTTCTCGCTGGAGCAGATGCACCAGAATCTCTGCGACCTCGATCGCGTCGTCGGCGAATGGTCCGAAGCGGCAAGCGCGAAGTCCGCACGCGTGGTGGAGTAGGCTACCGCTTCGTCAGACCCTTGCTCTGCATGCGCCACACCAGCAGATCGATGCGGTCCTGGCCGAAGAACGGCTCGTTCTCGAACACGAAGGTCGGCACGCCCCAATGGCCTGACGCCGCGTGGTCCTTCTCGTTCCCCGCGATCACCTGCTCGTAGCGATCCGGATCCGCGGTGATCGCGGCGTCCATCGCGGCGAGATCGAAGCCGGCGTTCGCGGCTGCGCGCGCGAGATGATCGCCTTCGTTCCAGCCCGCCACCGAGCCGTCCCACAGCACGCGCGCGATCGCGTAAGTAAACTCGAGCGCACGGCCCTCGAGCTGCGCCATGGCGCCGAGCCGGGTCAGG
>RXJC01000359.1 GCA_003963435.1 Bradyrhizobiaceae bacterium
TTGCCCTGTTCTCCGCTATGCAGCAGCACACGCAGTCTGCCCTTGGCATGGCGGTCCACGGGAGCAAACCGGCTCCCGGCTTTCCCTGCGCCCTCTTTCCATCGAGGGCAAGGCGATCAAGCAAAACTCGGGCGGACCGCGCCGCGAGGATGCGAAGGCGTGTCTGCGATTGAGAAAGTATGTCAGCGGATGAAACGCCAATGATGGGCGACGCCGCCTCCACACACTCCGTCATTGCGAGGAGCCCTTGCGACGAAGCAATCCAGACTGTCTCCGCGGAGGGATTCTGGATTGCTTCGCTGCGCTCGCAATGACGGTGTTGAGGCAGCTGTGCGCGAACTCCGCTCTCGTGCCCCGGACGCAGCGCAGCGCCTCTTCAGCGGTGGGCTGCAGAGCCGGGGCCCATGTGGCAGCGCGTGCGCGGCCTGCTGGGTCCCGGCTCAGCGCAGCAGCGCTCGCGCGCTGCAGCGCGTCCGGGACACGGGATGCCCTTAAACCGGCTTGCCCGTATACGGCATCGACGCCGTCAGCCCGCCATCCACCGGGAATGCCTGGCCGTTGACATACGACGCCTCGTCGCTCGCCAGGAACAATCCCATCGCCGCGAGCTCGTGCGGTTGGCCGGGGCGCTTGAGCGGGTTGAGCTGGCCGATCTTGTCCTGGGTGCCGCGCTCCTTGGCGCGGTCGAAGATCGGCTTGGTCATGCCGGTCTCGATCAGGCCCGGGCACACCGCGTTGATGCGCACTCCGGTGCCGGTGAGCGAATAGGCGGTGGTCTGCACCAGGCTGATCACGCCGGCCTTGCTCGCGGCATAAGGATGCCCGCTGGCGCCGGCCTTGAGGCCCGCGACGGACGCGGTCAACACGATCGCTCCGGACTGCTGCTTGATCATGTGCGGCATCGCGTGCTTCACCGCGAGGAACGGCCCGATCAGATTGATGCGCAGGATCTCCTGCCAGTGCTCGACGGTCTGCTCGGGAATCGGAACGAGCCCGCCGGAGATGCCGGCATTGGCCCAGATCACGTCGAGCCGGCCGTGAGTCTTCACGGCCTTGTCGATCATTGCGATGACATCAGTCTCGGACCCCGCGTCGGCGATCATGGCCTCCGCGACGCCGCCGGCCTTTTTCATCTCCGCGACGGTCTCCTTCACCGCCTCGCTGCGATCGACCGCGATCAGCTTGGCGCCCTCCTTGGTGAAGAGGTGCGCGGCGGCGCGGCCGATGCCGCTGCCGGCGCCGGTGATGATGACGGATTTGCCCTGCAGGCGGCCCATGCGTTTCTCCCTCTGGCACGCGCGCGACGCTTGCCGCGCGACGGAATTTCAAACAAGATTTCAAACGGCAAAGTGTCTTGAGACACGTTCGTTACTGACGTACAGCGACATCAAGCGGGATGGAAGGGTTTCGATGGCAGGCGCAGACAAGCCCAAAGTGGTCACGACACGGTGGTGGTGGGTCCGTCACGCGCCGGTGCGCAACGACGGCGGCAACATCTACGGACAGTCCGACATCGCCTGCGACACCAGCGACACCTACGTGTTCAACGCTGTTGCCAAGGTGCTGCCACGCACCGCAATCTGGTATTCGAGCAATCTGATGCGCACGCACCAGACCGCGGAGGCGATCTGGGCGGCCGGTTTCCCGCGGCCTGCGTCGATGACATGGGAGGCGGACCTTGCCGAACAGAATCTCGGCCGCTGGCAGGGCATGAATCGCGCGCAGTTCATCGCGAGCCGCCCGGTGGGCTCGAGCTGGTTTGCCGACATCAACGAGCCCGCACCCGGCGGCGAGAGCTTCATGGATCTCTACAACCGCACGCGGCGCACGATCGAGCGGATCACCAATGAGGCCGCCGGCCAGGACATCATCGCGGTCGCTCATGGCGGCACCATCAAGGCGGCGCTGGGGCTCGCGCTCGACGGCCAGCCGGAGCGGGGGCTGTCGTTCGACATCGACAATTGCTCGGTGACGCGGCTCGATCATTTCGCAAGTCCCGAGCGCACGGTGTGGCGCCTGCCGATGGTGAACCAGCAGCCCTGGATCGCCGACGACGCGCACGCGGCGATGCATCAGCCGGCGGGACCGGAAGTCAAGAAGCTGGCGTGAGTTGGGTTGTCATTCCGGGATGGTCCGAAGGACCAGGCCCGGAATCTCGAGATTCCAGGTTCGCCTCTTCGAGGCGCCCTGGAATGACATCGACTGAAGATCAATCTGGGAGAAACACATGACCTTGTTCGACATGAAGGGGAAAGTCGCCGTCATCACGGGATCGACGCGCGGCATCGGGCTCGCCATTGCCGAGCGCATGGCCGAGCACGGCGCCAAGGTCGTGATCTCCTCGCGCAAGGCCGACGTCTGCGAGCAGGTCGCCAAGGGCATCAACGACAGATTCGGCAAGGGCACAGCGGTCGCGATCGCCGCCAACATCTCCTCGAAGGAGAATCTGCAAAACCTCGTCGACGAGAGCAACCGCGCCTTCGGCAAGATCGACGTGCTGGTCTGCAATGCCGCCTCGAACCCGTATTACGGTCCGCTCGCCGGCATCTCCGACGATCAGTTCAGGAAGATTCTCGACAACAACATCGTCGCCAACAATTGGCTGATCTCGATGGTCGTGCCGCAAATGATCGAGCGCAAGGACGGCTCGATCATCATCGTCTCCTCGATCGGCGGCCTCAAAGGCTCGACCATCCTCGGCGCCTATGCGATCTCCAAGGCCGCCGACATGCAGCTGGCGCGCAATCTTGCTTGCGAATACGGGCCGCACAACATCCGCGTGAACTGCATCGCGCCGGGCCTGATCAAGACCGATTTCGCCAAGGCGCTGTGGGACAATCCGGAAAACCTGAAGGCCTCGACCGCGCGCTCGCCGCTGCTGCGCATCGGCATTCCCGACGAGATCGCGGGTGCGGCCGTGTTCCTGGGATCGAAGGCCGGCGACTTCATGACCGGCCAGACCATGGTGATCGACGGCGGCGCGACGATCAGCTGAGGGTCTCGTGTCCCGGACGCGGTGCGGCGCGAAGTGCCGCTCCGCAGAGCCGGGGCACGAGAGCGCCGTCTCACTCCACCGCCGCGTAAACCAAGTCTCTTACCAGGGTGCGCGTGTAGTCGCGCTGGCCCGGGCCCTGGCTCATGAACACCGCGAACAGATCCTCCTTCGGGTCGATCCAGAAGAACGTGCCCGCAATGCCGCTCCAGAAATACTGGCCGACGCTGCCGGGGAAGGGGGCGATGCCGGCCTCGCGGCGCACGGCGAAGCCGAGGCCAAAGCCGTGGCCGGGCGCGAGCAGGGTGCCGTTGATCTGAACGTGCGGCCCGAGATGATCGGAGGCCATCAGCTCCAGCGTCTTGCGGCCGATGATCCTGTTGCCGTCGAGCGTGCCGCCGTTGCGCAGCATCAGGCAGAAGCGGGCATAGTCCATCGTCGTTGAAACGAGACCGCCGCCGCCGGATTCCATCACCGGCTGCTCGAGCATGTTGAACAGCGCGACCTTGTCGCCGGTCCAGGGATCGGCCGCGAAGGGCTCGGCGAGCCGGCCGGTATTGGCCTCGGAGGTCGAAAAGCCGGTCTCGGTCATCTGCAGCGGCGCGAGCACGCGCTCGGTGAGGAACGTGCCGAGCGACTTGCCGCTGACGACCTCGATGATGCGGCCGAGGATGTCGGTGGAGCGGCTGTAGTTGAACTCGGCGCCGGGCTGGCAGACCAGCGGGAAGCTCGCCACCAGGGCGGCGTGCTCGGCGTTGCTGATCTTGCGGCTGCGGACGCGGGACTCCTGATAGAGCTTGTGCACGGGGCCGTCGCCCTGGTGCTCGTAGGTGAGACCGGAGCTGTGACGCAGCAGGTCCTGCACGGTCATCGGCCGCGCCGGCGGCACCAGCTCCAGCTTGCCACCCCTGACGATGCCGACCTGCTGGCTGGCGAATTCAGGGATGAACTTTGCGACGGCGTCGCTGAGCAGGAGGTAGCCGTCCTCGACCAGCGCCATGATGGCGACCGAGACGATCGGCTTGGTCATCGAGAAGATCCGGAAGATCGAATCCCGCGCCATCGGCGCGGCGGCCGTCGGGCTCTGTCTGCCCAGGGCCTCGAACCAGCCGACCTGACCGCGGCGGGCGACCAGCACAGTGACCCCGGGCACGGTTCCCTTGTCGATCTCGCGCTTGAAGGCATCCGACATGGCCTGCAGGCGCGGCCGCGACAGCCCGAGCGTCTCCGGGCGGGCCTCCGGCAAGGGCGGGGTGTGGGCTGCATTCGGGGCCTGCTGGGCGGTAGCGGTCGCTGTGGCTGTCATGGGCGCTCCCAATTGTTTTTCATTATCAGACGAGGACTGTGGCCCAGAAACCCCGGTACAAACAAGCGAAGCCGGCGCGGTTCACCCTTGCAAACCGGCCGCCCTCTGTGCTTGAAAGCGGCCCTGATCCCAAGGCGACGCGGGGTCCGTAGGAGTGTAGCTCAATTGGTAGAGCACCGGTCTCCAAAACCGGGGGTCGCAGGTTCGAGCCCTGCCACTCCTGCCAGTCAAATCAATCACTTAAGTCAGTTGCTGGCAGGATAGGGACAAAGCGTCCCGTGGGCGAATCGCGACGCGCGAGCCGATCCGCTTGATGTCCGGGTCAGCAGGCCAGACGGCGCCTAGCGCGCCGGGGCCCGTTCCGCGTCGTTGGGAACCTGGCTGCGATCGACGTCGCGGATGGGGACGCGACGTAGCAGCGAGACGATGGTGCCGCCGAGCTCGAAATAGGTGCGCAGCCGCAGCGCGCGGGAGGAGCCCTTCAGCTCCGCGTTCAGGCTCACGGGCACCTGCACGTAGGTGAGGCCGAGCTGGAGCAGCGAGATCAACGCGCAGATCTGATAGCCATAGCCGTCGGCCTTGACCGCGATCTGGCGCAGCCATTTCACGGGGTAGACGATCATGCTGTGGTAGTCGGACAGCCAGAAGCCGAACAGGCAGTTCAGGATGAACCGCAGCGAATGCGACTGCAACGAGCGGTTGACCGAGCGGTCCGACTGGTTGTCGCGATAGGTGATGACGAGGTCGGCAGCGCCGGCCGCCTTGAACATCCGGGCAATACCCTCGTTCTGGAAGGCGTGATCGCCGGGAATGAGCGTGATGGCATCGAATTTCGCGCGCGACAGGGCGTATTCGAAGCCGGCACCGACACCCCGCCGCTCGGCATTATGTTGCACGATGATGCGGGGCTCGCCGGCCGCGAACTCGTCCATGATCGCGCCGG
>RXJC01000533.1 GCA_003963435.1 Bradyrhizobiaceae bacterium
GGATGGAGCTGATGATCACGCCGGTGCCGGTGCCGACCAGCTTCGGCGGCGCCGACAAATGCATGCTGATGACGTTCCACGACCAGACGCCGCTGCGCCGGGTCGAGGAGATGCGCGCCGACTTCGTCGCCAATGCCAGCCACGAGCTGCGCACGCCGCTGGCCGCGCTGTCGGGCTTCATCGACACGCTGCAGGGCCAGGCCAAGGACGATCCCAAGGCGCGCGAGCGCTTCCTCGGCATCATGCACAACCAGGCCACCCGCATGGCGCGCCTGATCGACGATCTGTTGTCGCTGTCGCGGGTCGAGCTGTCGGCCCATGTCCGGCCCGACACCCTGGTCGACCTCCTGCCGATCATCCGCCAGGTCGCCGACGGGCTCGAGCCGCTGGCGCGCGAGCGCCAGGTCGAGGTCGAGCTTCATCTGCCTGAAGGGGCGGTGATGATCGCGGGAGACCGCGAGGAGCTGCTCCGCCTGTTCGAGAATCTGATCGAGAACGCACTCAAATACGGCGCCTCCGGCGGACGCGTCATCGTGTCGCTGACCCCGGCCGCGGCCGCTGATGGAACTCAGGAAATCCGGATCATGGTCCGCGATTTCGGCCCCGGCATCGCGCCCGAGCACCTGCCGCGGCTGACCGAGCGGTTCTACCGGGTGGACGTCGGCGACAGCCGCTCGCAAGGCGGCACGGGGCTCGGATTATCGCTGGTGAAACATATTCTTAACCGCCATCGCGGCCGGCTTTTGATCGAAAGCGTGCCCAAGCAGGGCGCCACTTTCACCGCCTGTTTTCCCCAGGCTAAGACTTTAGTTTGAGCTTGAAACTCAAGCGATTTCAATCGCTTGTCGGTGTCATCTGACTGTCACGAAACCTTCGTAAAAGCACAGCCGACCGCTCCTAAAGGGGCGGCGCGGGGAGCGCGATCGGGCGCGGATGGCGCTTCGCTCCCCCCAATGGAGACCAGCATGAATTTCCTCAAGACGATCGTCGCTGCCGGCATGGTCGCCGCATCGGCGACGGCGGCTTTTGCCGCCGACATCACCGGTGCCGGCGCGACCTTCCCGTTCCCGATCTATTCGAAGTGGGCTGACGCCTACAAGAAGGAGACCGGCAACGGCCTGAACTACCAGTCGATCGGTTCCGGCGGCGGCATCAAGCAGATCCAGGCCAAGACCGTGACCTTCGGCGCGACCGACATGCCGCTCAAGGCCGAGCAGCTCGAGAAGGACGGTCTTGCGCAGTGGCCGATGGTGATGGGCGCCATCGTTCCCGTGGTGAACCTCGAGGGCGTGAAGCCGGGCGAGATGGTGTTCGACGGCGAGACGCTCGCCAACATCTATCTCGGCAAGATCACCAAATGGGACGACGCCGCGATCAAGAAGCTCAATCCGAACGTGAAGCTGCCGTCGGAGGCGATCACCGTCGTCCGCCGTTCGGACGGTTCGGGCACCACCTTCAACTTCACCAACTACCTCTCCAAGGCCAGCGCGGACTGGAAGACCAAGGTCGGTGAGGGCACTGCGGTCGAGTGGCCGGTCGGCGTCGGCGCCAAGGGCAACGAAGGCGTGTCGGGCAACATCGGCCAGACCAAGAACTCGATCGGCTACGTCGAGTACGCCTATGCCAAGCAGAACAAGCTGACCTACACCGGTCTCGTCAACAAGGCCGGCAAGACCGTGCAGCCGACCGTCGAGGCCTTCCAGGCGGCCGCCTCCAACGCTGACTGGTCCAAGGCTCCCGGCTACTACGTCATCCTGACCGACCAGCCCGGCGAGAAGTCCTGGCCGATCACGGCGGCGACCTTCATCCTCATGCACAAGTCCGCCACCGACAAGGCGGCCTCGCAGGAAGCCATCAAGTTCTTCCGCTGGGCCTTCAAGAACGGCGACAAGATGGCCGAGGAGCTCGACTACATCCCGATGCCGGACAGCGTCGTCCAGCAGATCGAGAAGACCTGGGCTGCCGAGATCAAGAGCTAACGGCTCCCTGCCCGGACATCACTCCGGGAGCTCGAAAAACCTCCGCTCCGGATCGGCCCTGCGCCGTGTCCGGAGCGCAAGACCACAACAACCGGCAACAAGCGTATATAACGGGTACAGGGGATCGGCGTGGCAGAGATGGCCGTTCAGAGCGATGTAATCGACGACGCCGGACCGTATGACCGCGCCAAGGCCTTGAGCGCGTTCAAGCTCGGCGACGTCACCTTCTACTGGATCACGCGGCTCTCCGCGATCTCGGTGCTGCTGATCCTCGGCGGCATCATCATCTCCCTGATCGTCGGTGCCTTCCCGGCGATGAAGGAATACGGCCTCTCCTTCCTGTGGACGCAGCGCTGGGCGCCGTCCGCCGATCCGCCCGTGCTCGGCGCGCTCGGCCCGATGTACGGCACGCTCGTCACCTCCTTCATCGCGATGCTGATCGCCATTCCTGTCGGCCTCGGCATTGCGATCTTCCTCACCGAGCTCTGCCCGCAATGGCTGCGCCGCCCGATCGGCATGGCGATCGAGCTGCTCGCCGGCATCCCCTCGATCATCTACGGTATGTGGGGCTTCTTCGTGCTCGGCCCGTTCCTGGCCAACACCTTCCAGCCCTTCATGATCAGGATCTTCGACGGCGTTCCGGTGCTCGGCGCGATCTTCGGAGGTCCCCCGTCCTATCTCAGCCTGTTCAACGCGGCGCTGATCCTCGCCATCATGGTGCTGCCCTTCATCACCTCGATCTCGGTCGACGTGTTCAAGACGGTGCCGCCGGTGCTGAAGGAGGCCGCCTACGGCGTCGGCTGCACCACCTGGGAAGTCGTGCGCAGCGTGGTGATCCCCTACACCCGCGTCGGCATCATCGGCGGCGTCATGCTGGCGCTGGGCCGCGCGCTCGGCGAGACCATGGCGGTGACCTTCATCATCGGCAACTCGTTCCGGATCTCCTCGTCGATCTTCGCCCCGGGCACCACGATCTCGGCGGCAATCGCCTCCGAGTTCGCCGAGAGCGACGGGCTGCACCAGTCCGGTCTGATTCTGCTCGGCTTGCTCCTATTCGTCCTGACGTTCTTCGTGCTCGCGGCCGCGCGGCTGCTGCTGATGCGTCTGGAAAAGAAGGCGGGGAACTAGCGCCATGAACCCGATCTATTCACGCCGCCGCCGCAAGGACATCGTGGTCCGCGGGCTCTGCGTCGCCGCCGCCGCCTTCGGCGTTACCTGGCTCGCCCTGATCCTGATCACGCTGTTCTACAACGGTGTCGCGGGCCTCAACCTTTCGATCTTCACGGCGGACACGCCGCCGCCGGGCTCGACCGAGGGCGGCCTGCGCAACGCCATCGTCGGTTCGATCATCATGACCGTGCTCGGAGTCGGCATCGGCGCGCCGCTCGGCCTGTTCGCCGGCACCTATCTCGCCGAATACGGCCGCAACGACAAGCTGACGTCGGTGATCCGCTTCATCAACGACATCCTGCTCTCGGCGCCCTCGATCATCATCGGCCTGTTCATCTACGGCGCGGTGGTGGTGCCGATGCGCGGCTTCTCGGCGCTTGCGGGTGCGCTTGCGCTCGCCGTGATCGTGATCCCCGTCGTGGTCCGCACCACCGAGGACATGCTGCTGCTGGTACCGAACCCGCTGCGTGAAGCCGCCAGCGCACTTGGCCTGCCGCGCTCGCTGGTGATCAAGCGGATCGCCTACCGCGCCGCGCGCTCCGGCCTCATCACCGGCGTGCTGCTCGCCACCGCCCGCGTCGCCGGCGAGACCGCGCCGCTGCTGTTCACTGCGCTGTCGAACCAGTTCTTCAGCCTCGGCCTGAACAAGACGATGGCGAACCTGCCGGTCACCATCAACAACTTCGTGCAGAGCCCCTACGCCTATTGGAAGCAGCTCGCCTGGAGCGGCGCCCTGCTGATCACCCTGACCGTGCTTGCCTTGAACATTGGCGCCCGCATCATCGGGGCCGAGAGGACTGCGAAATGAGTGAATTGTCTGTTTCCGTCAGCGCGCCGAGCGTTCACCCCGGTTCCCAGCTGCTGCCCGAGGCGCCTGCCAAGGTCACTGCGCGCAACCTCAACTTCTACTATGGTGAGCATCATGCGCTGAAGAACATCAACCTGGCGCTCGGCACCAACCGCGTTACCGCCTTCATAGGCCCGTCCGGCTGCGGCAAGTCGACCCTGCTGCGCATCTTCAACCGGATGTACGACCTCTATCCGGGCCAGCGCGCCACGGGCCAGCTGCTGCTCGACCAGACCAACATCCTCGACCCCAAGCTCGACCTCAATCTGCTGCGCGCCCGGGTCGGCATGGTGTTCCAGAAGCCGACGCCGTTCCCGATGACCATCTACGAGAACATCGCCTTCGGCATCCGTCTCTACGAGAAGATCTCGAAGTCCGAGATGGACGATCGGGTCGAGAAGGCCTTGCGCGGCGGCGCGCTGTGGAACGAGGTCAAGGACAAGCTCAACGCCTCCGGCCTGTCGCTGTCCGGCGGCCAGCAGCAGCGCCTGTGCATCGCCCGCACCGTCGCGGTGCGGCCCGAGGTGATCCTGTTCGACGAGCCCTGCTCGGCGCTCGACCCGATCTCGACCGCCAAGGTCGAGGAGCTGATCCAGGAACTGTCCGAGAACTACACGATCGCGATCGTCACCCACAATATGCAGCAGGCGGCGCGCGTCTCCGACAAGACCGCCTTCATGTATCTCGGCGAACTGATCGAGTTCGACGACACCAGCAAGATCTTCACGTCGCCGACCGACCGGCGTACGCAGGATTACATCACCGGCCGGTTCGGCTGAGGAGAGGCAATATGGGCTCTGAACATACCGCAAAGGCCTTCGACACCGACCTCCAGGAGCTCACCCGCCTGGTCGCCGAGATGGGCGGCATCGCCGAGCGCATGATCGTCGATTCCGTCGACGCGCTGATCCGCCGCGACGTCGCGCTCGGCCAGCGCGTCGTCACCATCGACGCCGATCTCGACGCGCTGCAGAAGCGCATCGAGGAACGCGCGGTGCTCACCATCGCCCGCCGCCAGCCGATGGCGGTCGACCTGCGCGAGATCGTCGGCGCCATGCGCGTCGCGACCGATCTCGAGCGCATCGGCGACCTCGCCAAGAACATGGGCAAGCGCGTTGCCGCGCTCGATGCCGACTTCCATCCGCTCAAGCTGTTCCGCGGCCTCGAGCACATGACCGACCTCGTGCAGCAGCAGGTCAAGAGCGTGCTGGACGCCTATGCCGCG
>RXJC01000327.1 GCA_003963435.1 Bradyrhizobiaceae bacterium
CGCTTCGTGGCCAAGCACGGCCTCGATGTCTCCGAAACGCCGCGCGAATCCTCCTTCTGCGCGCACGCCATGCTGGAATCGGACCTGATGGTTGTGCCCGATGCCACCTTGGACCCGAGGTTCGCCGACAATCCCCTGGTCACGGGCGAGCCCTTCATCCGATTTTACGCCGGTGCGCCGCTCCAGACGCAGGACGGCTTTCCGCTCGGCTCGCTCTGCGTCATCGATCGCGTGCCCAGAGCTGGCCTGACGCCGCTGCAGCAGCAGGGCCTGCGGGTGATGGCCTCGCAGGTGGTCGGTGCGATGGGGCACCGCAAGATCACGAAAATACAGCAGGCCAGCGAAGCGATCGCAAAGCAGGCGCTATCCGAAACCGAGCAGAAGTTTCGGATCCTGGCCGACACCATGCCCCAGATGGTGTGGTCGACGCTGCCGGACGGCCACCACGATTACTACAACGCCAGATGGTAAGAGTTTACGGGCGTCCCGGAAGGCTCGACCGACGGCGAGGGCTGGAATGGCATGTTTCATCCCGACGATCAGGACAAGGCCTGGGAGCGCTGGCGGCATTCGCTGAGGACCGGCGAGCCCTACGAGATCGAATATCGTTTGAGGAATGCCGAGGGCAATTATCGCTGGACCCTCGGACGCGCTTTGCCGATCCGGGATGCCGACGGCAACATCACCCGCTGGTTCGGGACCTGCACGGATATCCACGAGCAGAAGCTGCTGATGGAGCAGCGCGAGATGATCAGCCAGGAGCTGAGCCATCGCATCAAGAACATCTTCTCCGTGATCAACGGCTTGATCGGCCTGTCGACCCGCACGCATCCGGAGCTCAAGGGCCTTGCGGACGAATTGCGGTCGCGCATCATGTCGCTCGGCAAGGCGCACGATTTCGTGCGTCCGCACAGCGCCCGCTCGCAGCCGACTTCGACTGAGGCGACGCTCAAGGGCCTTCTGGAGCAACTCTTGTCGGCCTATCAGTCGGAGGCAAAGCGAGTGCTGATCACGGGCGATGATTTCCGCATCGACGATCGCTCCGCCACGCCGTTGGCACTGTCCTTCCACGAATTGGCGACCAACGCCGCGAAGTACGGCGCGCTCTCGACGTTGGACGGACGCGTCGCAGTGGACATCAGGGAGGCGGACGAGGATGTCGTCGTCGCGTGGACGGAAAGCGGTGGTCCGCAAATCAAGTCGGCGCCGGCAGCTGAAGGCTTCGGATCCAGGCTGATCGCCTTGAGCATGTCCAGTCAGCTCGGCGGAACGATCTCCTACGACTGGAAGCCGGAGGGACTTCGGGCCGTGGCTAAGATTCCAAGGACCTCGATGAGCCGCCCGGCGCCGCAAAGAACGTGAAATCCGGCGAGAGGGGCTGAGTCGCCTCGCCGACGGCGTGGTGGACCGCAGTCAGGATCGCATCATCGCTAAAGGGCTTGCGGATGAAGCCAATGGCAGTATCCGCCCGGGGGGCGATCTGCGTGGGATTGGCGGTGACGTAGACGATCTTGGTGCCGTAAGCGCGCGACAGGTCGAGCGCGATCTGCGGCCCGGTCGAACCGTCGCGCAGATTGATATCCACCAGCGCGATCTGCGCCTTGGGTCCCGCTTCCAGGGCCTCCTTGCGATCCGCCGCGATCGCGGCGACGCGATAGCCCGCATCTTCCAGGATACGAGCAATGTCACTGGCGACAAAGATTTCGTCTTCGACAATCAATACTGAGGGTGTCATTCGCGACCCATGCCTGGCCTCAAACAAACGCACCAGCTCGGCAGACCTTCGCGTGCCCGGCCGGAGAGCCGTCATCAACCCGCGGTTCCGATTTTTGTTCCGTATACCTGCCGTGACTGACCCGATCTCCGCTCGGGGCAGGCGAGCATCAATTCGAGCTGTCGATCAGACTCTCCAGCAGCCGCTTGAGCTCGCTGGTCGATTTGTCGCCGTAGCTCTCCAGGATGTGTTCCTCCTGGTCGACCGCGAGCGAGTTGAGCTTCTTGCACAGCACCTTGCCGCGGTCGGAGATGAACATGAGCACCTTGCGACGGTCGTTGGGATCTTGCACGCGATAGACCAGCGTGTCCGAGACCATGCGGTCGATCATCTTGGTCAGGGTCGGATGGTTGAGCAGCACGGCTTCCGCGAGCTCGCCCATCGAATGGCCGTTGCCATCCGACAGCACTTTCAGGATGCGCCACTGCTCGACCGGCACGCCTTCCTTGCTCAACCGCAGTTCGAGCTGCCGGTTGATCTCCCGGTTGGCTTGCGCGAGCAGATAAGCGAGATGTTCGGTAATGGGGGTGTTTTCTTTCGAGGGTTTTGCCACGGCTAAGACTTCGTCTTGACCCAAATGAGTGAATGTCTTGCAATCAATGCTGCATCTATATGCACTTCAATTCTTGAATATTCAATATTTTCAAAATAGGATGATTGCACAACAAAAGGGCGGATGCCGCGGTCGCCCGAAGAATGTGCTTTCAGGTCTGGTGCCAGACAGGAGTTGGCGTGCGCGCGACGGTAAACTTCCCGGCTCACGGCGGTCCGGCGTTGCCACCGTCTTTGCTGTTCAGGAATCTGTCGTCGCCGACGGCCGCTGGCGTGTTGTCGCCGGGCGATCATCCCTCGTTCAAGCGGCGCGGCCCCAACAAGCTGCGCATCGGCGGCTTCATCTGCTGCACCGGTTCGCCCGGGGTCTGGGGACCCTGCGCGACCAACAGCGCGCAGCTGGCCGTCGCCGAGATCAACAGGCGCGGCGGCATCCTTGGCCGCGAGCTCGAGCTTTCGATCTACGATGCCGGCGGGCCGCTCGATGAGGTCCTGGACCGCGCCGAGCAGGCGATCGCGTTCGACGAGGTCGATCTCATCGTCGGTCTGCACACCAGCGCGGTCCGCGTGGGCCTGCGCGACGTCACCACGCGCCATCGCATCCCCTACATCTACACGCCGGTCTACGAAGGCGGCGAGCGCACGCCCGGCGTGATGGCGATCGGCGAGACGCCGCGCTGGCAAAGCCGCCCCGCCATCCACTGGCTCGCCGACGTCAAGAAGGCGTCGCGCTGGTATCTGATCGGCAGCGATTACGTCTGGCCCTGGCAATCGCACCGCGCGGTGAAGAATTACATCAGGGAAACCGGGGGCTACCTCGTCGGCGAAGAGTTCGTTCCTCTCGGCGAGGACAACCACGAGCCGCATCTGGCGCGCATCCGCGCCGCCAAGCCCGACGTCGTGCTGATCTCGCTGATCGGCACCGACAGCATCACCTTCAACCGGGCCTTCGGCGAATGCGGGCTTGGCGCCACGACGCTGCGGCTCGCGGGTGCGATGGACGAGACCGTGCTGCTCGGTATCGGCGCCGACAACAGCGAGAACATGTTCTGCGCCTCCGGCTATTTCATCGGCACCGGCACACGCGCCAATGACGAATTCCAGAGCCGCTATCACGCGATGTTCGGACCGAATGCGCCGCCGATCGGCTCGGTCGGGCAGTCGAGCTATGAAGGCCTGCGATTTCTCGAAGCCGTTGCCAACAAGGCCGGCTCGTTCTCGATGGGCTCGATGCTCGCGGCCGGCCGCAACATCGTCTACAGCGGCGCCCGCGGTCCGGTCACCGTCCGCAACGGGCGCGCGCGGATGCCGATGCATCTCGCCGAGGCCGACGGCCTCGACTTCAAGCTGATCAAGCCGATCTGACACGCGCGACGATCCGCGCGGGGCGGCAACGCAAAATAATACTTGAAAAGGAAAATATTTCCGTTTTGAATGTTTCGGCGGCGCCGAGGGTGCGTGCGTCGCGCCGGGGCGGCCACGCCCGACATTCGAAAGAAACTTCAGGAGAGCGCCGTGACTGTTGTCCTTCCCACCCCCGCCCAACTTCGCAGCGTCGCCGAGCAATGCGGCCTTTCGCTCACCGACGACGACGTCGCCTCGTTCCGCGGCCTGATGCAGGGCTCGATCGAAGCCTACAATCTCGTTGCCACGATGCCGGACGAGGTGCCCGAGGTGAAATACCCGCGCACGCCGGGTCACCGGCCTGCGGCCGAAGAGAACCCGCGCAACGCCTGGTACCGCAAGTCCACCGTGAAGGGCGCCGCCAGCGGCAAGCTCAAGGGCAAGACCGTCGCGCTGAAGGACAACATCATGCTGGCCGGCGTTCCCATGACAAACGGCTCGTCGACGCTGGAAGGCTATGTGCCCGATTTCGACGCCACCATCGTCACGCGCATGCTCGATGCCGGCGCCGAGATCGCCGGTAAGACCCATTGCGAACACTTCTGCCTGTCCGGCGGCAGCCATACCGGCTCCTACGGGCCGGTGCATAATCCGCACAAGATGGGCTACTCCGCCGGCGGATCGTCGTCGGGTTCGGGCGTCGTGGTCTCGCTCGGCGAGGTCGACATGGCGATCGGCGGCGATCAGGGCGGCTCGATCCGCATGCCAGCTTCGTTCTGCGGCATCTACGGGATGAAGCCGACCTGGGGCCTCGTGCCCTACACCGGCATCATGCCGATCGAGATCTATGTCGACCATACCGGCCCGATGACGGCGACGGTCGCCGACAACGCGCTGCTGCTCGAAGTGCTCGCCGGCGACGACGGCTACGATCCGCGCATCAAGGCACCGAAGGTCGAGGAATACACCAAGGCGCTCGGCCAGGGCGTCAAGGGCATGAAGATCGGCATCGTCAAGGAAGGCTTTGAGCAGCCGGTCGCGGAAGCTGCGGTGAACGAAAGCGTGCGCGAGGCCGCCAAGCGCTTCAGGGATCTCGGCGCCAGCGTCGAGACCGTCTCGATCCCGATGCACCTGCTGGGCGGCGCGATCTGGACCCCGATCGGCACCGAAGGGCTGACCCAGACCATGATGTTCGGCGACGGCTACGGCCTCAGCCGCGGCGATCTCTATTCGACCTCGCTGATGGATTTCCATCGCGGCTGGCGCCGGCAGGCGGACTCGCTGTCCGAGACGACGAAGCTGTTCATGATGCTCGGCACCTACATCAACAACAATTTCGGTCCGCGCTTCTACGGCAAGGCGCTCAACATCTCGCGCCGCCTGACCGCGGCCTACGACAAGGCGCTCGCGGACTATGATCTGCTCCTGATGCCGACCACGCCGATGAAGGCGACCAAGCTGCCCGAGCCCAACGCCAGCCGCGAGGAATACGTCGCTCGCGCGCTCGAGATGATCTCCAACACCGCGCCGTTCGACATCACCCATCATCCCGCGATGTCGCTGCCGTGCGGCATGGTCGACGGCCTGCCGGTCGGCCTGATGCTGGTCGGCCGCATGTTCGAGGAATCCACCATCTACCGCGCCGCGCACGCCTTCGAGCAGATCGGCGACTGGAAGAAGATGTGAGCAGGGCATTGATGCAGGCGAACGGAAAACCACCCTATGGCTAACGCGTTCGTCGCGGCCTTCGAGATCCTGAGCTTCGGCGCGATCATCGTCCTGATCGTGCTGGGGCTCGGGATCATCGCCAGCATGATGGGCATCTTCAACTTCGCGCAGGGCGAGTTCGTCCTGCTCGGCGCCTACATCACCTATCTCGCCTATGCCAAGGGCCTGCCGATCTGGGCCGGCATGGTCGCGGCGCCGTTCGTGGTCGGCGCGCTCGGCTTCGCGCTGGAAGCGCTGATCATCCGCCGCTTCTACGCCGCGCCGATCGTGGCCATGCTCGGCACCTACGCGCTCGGCCTCATCATTCGCGAAGCCGTGCGCGGCCTGATCGGCGGCTTCTATCTCACCGTGCCCGAGCCGATCGGCGGCTCGATCGACATCGGCGCCATGCACATCTCGGCCTGGCGCTTCACCATCATCGTCATCACGCTCTTGGTGATGGTGGGGTGCTACCTGCTGCTGTCGCGCACCAGCTTTGGCCTGCGCATGCGCGCCACGCTGGAAAATCCGTCGCTGGCGCGGGCCTCGGGCATTTCCACGCCCCTGATGTACGGCGCCACCTTCGCGTTCGGTTCCGCGCTCGCCGGTCTCGCCGGCGCGCTGATCGTGCCGGTGTTCAGCCTCTATGCCGATCTCGGCCTGCGCTTCCTGATCCAGGGCTTCGTCGCGGTCATGGTCGGCGGCGTCGGCTCCTTCATCGGGCCGGTCGCAGGCGCCGGCGTCATCGGCACGCTGAGCGCGGCGCTGCCCTGGGTGATGGCGCCCGTCGTCGCCGACGTGCTCGTTTTCGTCCTCGCCATTGTCTTCATCAAATTCCGCCCGCAGGGCCTCATCGCTGGAAAAGGGGTTTAGCCACATGTTCGATCGCACGCAGCTCTCTCGCCGCCGCTTTCTTTCCAATTTCGCCTTTGCGTCCGGTGCGGTCGCAACCGGTGTCGGCAGCTGGGTGATCCCGGCGCCCTGGGCCAATGCGGCCGAAGCCCCGATCAAGGTCGGCATCGCCACCGACCTCACCGGCCCGATCGCCTATGCCGGCAATGCCGACGCCAACGTCGCCAAGATGGTGATCAAGGAGATCAACGCCGCCGGCGGCCTGCTCGGCCGTCCGCTGGAGCTCTACATCGAGGATACCGCCTCCAATGAATCCGTCGCCGTCGGTAACGTGCGAAAACTGATCCAGCGCGACAAGGTCGACATGGTGCTTGGCGGCATCACCTCCTCGATGCGCAACGCGATCAAGGACCCGATCGTCGCGCGTGGCAAGACGCTCTACATCTATCCGCAGCTCTACGAGGGCAAGGAGTGCACGCCCTATCTGTTCTGCACTGGCCCGACCCCGGCGCAGCAGTGCGACGAGTTCATTCCGTGGCTGATCAAGAACGGCGGCAAGAAGTTTGCGCTGCCGAGCGCCAACTACGTCTGGCCGCACACGCTCAACGTCTACGCCCGCAAGGTGATCGAGGCGAACGGCGGCGAGGTCGTGTTCGAGGAGTATTATCCGCTCGACCAGGTCGACTTCTCCGCGACCGTCAACCGCATCATCTCCAACAAGGTCGACGTCGTCTTCAACACCGTCATCCCGCCGGGCGTGGGTCCCTTCTTCAAGCAGCTCTATGAAGCCGGCTTCCTCAAGAGCGGCGGTCGGCTCGCCTGCGTCTACTATGACGAGAACACGCTCAACATCAATCAGGCCGCGGAGATCGAGGGCCTCGCCAGCTGCC
>RXJC01000182.1 GCA_003963435.1 Bradyrhizobiaceae bacterium
CAACAATTATCTCGCCACCGGCAAGTCGATGCCCGACTCGACCATCAAGCTGTGCGAGGAGGCGGATGCGATCCTGCTCGGCGCCTGCGGCCTGCCGTCGGTGCGCTACCCCGACAATACCGAGATCGCGCCGCAGATCGAGCTGCGTTTCATCTTCGACCTCTATGCCGGCGTGCGGCCGGCGCGCCTCATTCCGGGTGTGCCGAGCCCGATCGTCGGTGCCGACCAGCGCGGCATCGATCTCGTCGTGATCCGCGAATCCACCGAAGGCCTGTTCGCCTCGATGGGCAAGGGCGTCGTTACCCATGAAGACGCGCGCGAGACCATGGTGATCACGCGCAAGACCTCCGAACGCCTGTTCGAGTTCTCGTTCCGCCTCGCCGAGCGGCGCAAGGCGCGCGGCAAGCCGGGGATGCTCACCTGCGTCGACAAGGCGAACGTGTTCAAGGCGTTTGCGTTCTTCCGCGGCATCTTCGACGAGATCGAGAAGAAGCATCCCGGCGTGAAGACCGACCGGCTCTATGTCGATGCCTGCTCGGCGATGCTGGTGAAACGTCCGTGGGATTTCGACGTGATGGTGATGGAGAACATGTTCGGCGACATCGTCTCAGACATCACCGCGAGCCTGATCGGCGGCCTCGGCATGGCACCGTCGGCCGACATCGGCGACAAATACGCGGTGTTCCAGCCCTGTCATGGCACCGCGCCCGACATCATGGGGCAGGGCAAGGCCAATCCCACCGGCATGATCCTGTCGGCGGCGATGATGCTGGACTGGCTCGCCGACAAGCACGGCATCGAGAGCGCGGCGGAAGCCGGCGAGACCATCGAGCGGGCGGTGGATCAGGTCTATGCCGGCGGCATCAAGCCGATGGAGTTCGGCGGCAGCAACGGCACCGCCGACATCACGAAAGCGGTGCTGGCGGCGCTGTAGTCAGGGAAAAGGGGCCCGCAGGCCCCTTCATCGTTCACCAGCGGCGCCAGTGGTGGTGATGACGCCAGCCCCACGGACGCGGGCCGTAGAAGCGGCGCGGGCCGCCATAATAGCCGTAGGCGCCATAGTAGTTCGGACGCCACCAGCAGCGCCCCCAGGGGTTACAGACCCAGCGCACCTGATCGACCTCGGCGGCCGGGCCTTTTGCAATCTGGTCCGCCTGCGGAACGCCGTTCGGCATGGCCGCGAGCGCCGATCCCGACGCGAGTGCCACGCCGCCGATGGCAGCCAGACCAAGCACAGCAAATTTGAGTGTCATCGCAATCTCCCTCATTGGTGGCGGGAGAACTATCGCGAGATCAACTGGTTGCTACCGCGGCGCGCTGCACGAGGAATTTAATCTTCCTGAATAAGGGTTCAGCTATCTGCCCTGGAACTTGGGCTTGCGCTTCTCCATGAAGGCCTGGCGGCCCTCGCGGAAATCTGCGCTGTCCATGCAGGCCGTGCCGATCGCCTTGATCGCGTCCATGTCGCGCCGGCCTTCGTCCTTCAACACCTCTGCGATGGTGATCTTGGCCGCCCTGATTGCGAGCGGGGCGTTCTCAGAGATGGTCTGAGCGATCGTCATCGTCTCGCCCCAGAGTTCGTCCTCCGGGAACACGCGCTCGACGAGGCCGATGCGCAGCGCCTCCGCGGAATCGATCCGCATGCCTGTGTACATCAGAAGCCGGGCCCAGGACGGACCGACCAGCGACACCAGATGCTTCAGGCCGTCATAGCCATAGGCGATGCCGAGCTTCGCCGCGGGAATGCCGAATTGGCTGCCGTGCGCGGCGAGGCGGATGTCGGTGAGCATCGCCACCTGCATGCCGCCGCCGAGACAGAAACCCTCGATGCAGGCGATGGTCGGCTTGGGGTAGTCGGCGAGCAGCGCGCGCTGGGCCGCGCTGCGTTTGGCGTAGTCCTCGGACGCTGCCGCGTTATGCCGCGTCTTCTCGAACTGGCTGATGTCGGCCCCTGAAACGAAGGCCCTGCCGCCCGCGCCGCGCAGGACCACGACGCGCACCGCCTCGTCGTCGCGCAAGGCCGTCAGCGCCTCGCCAAATCCTTCCCACATCTCCAGCGACATCGCGTTGCGCTTGGCGGGATTGTTGAAGGTGACGACACCGACGCCGTCGGTGACGTGCTTGAGGATCTTGCCGTCGGCGTAAGAGGTTTCGGCCGTGCTGAAAATGTCGGACATCGCGCACTCGCTGGTCATGGCGGAGTGCAATGTGGGGCGCGGGCGCGGCTACGGTCAACCGGGGCAGGGCGGAGCGCTTGCATCCGCCTGTGCTGCGACTGCATGGCGCGGCGGACGAAGAATGCGCAGCCAGGAAAAAGGGGCGGCCAAGCCACCCCATGACAAACCGCGCTGGCACAGCTCATGTTTTTCCGTATCGTTCAATCCCGCCGCGCCCCGTGACGCGGCGGATTGAAGGATCGGCCGTAAAGGCCAGACCGTCGATCGATCAGGCTTCGTTCGCCGCGATCGATTCCATCAGCGAGACCAGCTGACGCTGCACCGTCTGGTCCTTGATCTTGCTATAGGCGCGCAGCAGGCGAAGGCTGAATGCCGAATCGAGGAACAGCAGGCTCTCGACTTCGCGCGCCTTGTTGTCGCCGTCGTAGAAGAAGGTCACGGGCACGTCGAGGGCGGATGCGATCTGCTGAAGCCGCGCAGCGCCGACGCGATTGACGCCCTTCTCGTACTTCTGGACCTGCTGGAAGCTGACGCCGAGCTTCTCGCCGAGCTCGGCCTGCGAGATCTTCATCTCGACACGCCGCAGACGAATCCGCTTGCCGAGCTCGATGTCCGGCTTGCCGGCACTACGCTGCTTCATTCTCTTCGCCGCTGCTTTCATCTCTGTTCTCACCTTTGTTCTTCGGTTGAAAATCCCCCGAAGAGCTGGGTCAGGGGTTCGCCCATATAGGAGTCCTTGAATTCATGCGGGTGCACGAACTCTTCCTTAAACCACGGGAAACGAGCTGGACTGAAAGCTTCGATCAGCCAGTCAATCATGTGCCGCACGCGCGGAATACGGCCGCTACCGGGATGGTAGGACAACCAGATATCCAGCGGTCGGTTCAACTCGACCTCCAGTGGAATCAACTTCCCGCCAAGCGCAATGGCATAGCTCGGGAAGACGCCGATGCCGGCGCCGTTCGCGACCGCCCAATAGTTGGCGCTCGAGACGTTGGTCTTCATGACCAGAAGGTCACGTTCCGAAACGCCCGGGAAGAAGCTCTCGAAAGATTCCTTGGCGGCGAGCTGGTCGGCGAATTGCAGGACCAGGCGATGCTTGATCAATTCCGCCGCCGAACGCGGCGCGCCATGCTTTTCGATGTATTTCTCGGAGGCCCAGAACATCAGGTGCATGCGGCCGAGCCGCACCAGCTTGATGTCGAGCGCCGAGGGACGGGACAGATGGATGGCGACGTCGGCCTCGTGGCGCGAGACGTCGGCCGAGCGCATCGCGCAATGCAGGTCGACCAGGATCTTCGGATAGGCCTGCTGGAATTCAACCAGGCGCGGGGCGAGCCAGAACGTGCCGAGCCCCTCGGTGACGGCGACCCGAACCTCGCCGGACAGCGCGTTGGCGCCATCGAATCGCTGGCGCGCAGCACGTCGAAGGTGGCGGCCTCCATGCGTTCGACGGCGGAGACCACCAGCGCGCCTTCATCGGTCAGATGGGTGCCGTGGACGTCGCGGGTGAACAGGGTGGTGCCGGTCTGGCGCTCGAAATCGTCGATCCGCCGGCGCACGGCGTTGATCGACAGCGACAGGCGCTCGGCCGCCGACCGGAAACTTCCGCATCGGACGACTTCGAGGAATATGCGGGCCGCATCCCAATCCGAGAGGCCGCTGAGATTTGTCTTTGGGCGTTCCGCCAGGAGAACGCCCCTTTCCGCCAAGGAGTGCATACAAGTCCCTTCGGGCCGGTAAACTGGCAGAATCTGGCGCAAACCACAACCACTGCGGGTTGGGGGATGATGAGTTTTGAACCGTCATCCTTACTATCTGATGGGTGGTATCAGGATGCTGCCATGGGCTGGGAATCGGGCGGATTTTCGCCTGTATGAGGGGTGTGGCGTGAGTTCCGTTGCGAGCCGTGACATGGCTGCGGGATTGCAGGCGCTGTCCGCAATGATCGTCTTTGCGCGAACGCCGGCGCCCTTCCTTCCTGCGGATCAATCATCGCGGGCCACGCGTTTGCTGGCTGGTCGTTTCGAAAACGAGCAGCGGCGCAGAGTGGCGACGCCAGCCGGAACCGCGGTTCCCGGGCAGAAACGCGCCGAATTCAGGTTCGGAGGCGCGGCGGCCTCATGCTATCCTTGCGGCTCCATGGGGGCCGGAGGGGGCGTCGCAATCACGTCTCACAAGCCGAATTAACGGAAAGAACGCCGGTGTCGCATTCAGACGAACAGTTGCAGTCGGTGCTGGAAACGCTCGAGGAGTGCCGCAGGGCCCTCACTGCGTGCAACAGCCGTGAGTCGGCCGAGTTGCTGTCCATTGTCATCCTGGACGTCAGGATGAAACTCAAGGGAATTGACAGTGCCGATCTCAAGGCGCTGTGCGACGAAATGTTGCGGAGCGCCGCGAGCGAGCCGCCATCCCCTTCCAAGCAGACGCAGGACCAGCCCCGGCGTCCGCTGCTCCGCGTGGTGAAGTAGCCGCGCCGCCGAACCTCGCTTTTTGGCGAGATTTGTGCGCGTCCCGATGCCGCACCTGTGATCGCAGACGGCATCGGGAGGAGCCCTGGTTTGCAGCGCCGCTGTTGCGCATTCCCCGCCATCGGCTACACCAGAGCCGGTTCGGCTCCGGGCCGGGCGCATTCCTCGCGCGCCGTACCGGCACCTGAGATGGCTCAGACGGCATTATGCAAAATGTTTCGATCCCGGCGGCGCTGATTGCCGGCCTCGTCAGCTTCCTCTCGCCTTGCGTCCTGCCGCTGGTCCCGCCCTACCTGATCTACCTCACGGGCGCCACGATCGAGCACGTCGAGAGCGACGAGCCGCCCTCGGCCTCCAAGCGCGCGATCATCATGTCGGCACTGCTGTTCGTGCTCGGCTTCTCCACCGTGTTCGTCGCGCTCGGCGCCAGCGCCTCGCTGGTCGGCGGGCTGATCCGGACCTGGTCGGCAGAGCTGTCGATCCTCGCCGGCATCGTCATCATCGTCATGGGCCTGCACTTTCTGGGGTTGACGCGCATCGGCCTGTTGATGCGCGAGGGACGGCTGCCGATCCCGAAGCCAGTCGGCCTCTGGGGGGCTTATATCATGGGGCTCGCCTTCGCCTTCGGCTGGACCCCCTGCATCGGCCCCATCCTTGCCGCGATCCTCTCGATCGCCGCGGCCGAGGCCACGGTGACGAAGGGCGCCGGCCTGCTCGCGGTCTATTCAGCCGGTCTCGGCATTCCGTTCCTGATTGCCGCGTTGATGATCGAGCAGTTCTCCGCGCTGTTCGCGCGCATGAAGGGCCACCTCGTCAATGTCGAGCGCGCCATGGGCGTGTTGATGGTGATCACCGGCATCGGCTTTCTCACCGGTGCCGTTTCCAGTGTGAGCATCTGGCTGCTGGAGACGTTTCCGGCGCTGCAGACGATCGGGTAGAGCGTCTTCCGTTCACCGCGCCTCGTCGAGCGCGCAGACCACAGTGCAGACCACGCCGCGCGGCAGGAAATCGACGGTCGCCTCGCCGCCGAGCTGGTCGCGCGCGCTGCGCTCGATCAGGCGCGAGCCGAAGCCGCGCCGCACCGGTGCCGTCACGGGCGGCCCGCCGATTTCGGTCCAGATCAGCCGGAGCTTCGGCTTCGGCGCGTCGGTGACGACCTCCCAGTCCAGCGTCACCCGGCCGGTGTCGTTGGACAGCGCGCCGTATTTCGCGGCATTGGTGGCGATCTCGTGCACGATCATCGACAGCACGACGGCGAGGCGCGGTGACAGCGGCACGGCGGGACCGGCCACGCGGATGCGGTCGGGGCCGTTCAACAGAAAGGGCTGAAGCGCGCGGGCGATCACGTCGTGGAGCTCGGAGCCAGCCCACTTCTCCTGGCTCAGCAGGTTATGTGCTTCGGCCAGCGCGCCGAGCCGGCCCTCGAACTTGGTCCGCTCGTCCCGGCTGGCGCTGCGGAAGGTCTGCACCGCGATCGCCTGCATCAAGGCCAGCGTGTTCTTGACGCGATGGTTGAGCTCGTCGATCAGGAGATTGTGCAGCATCTCGCCGCGCGCGATCGTGGTCGCCATCCTGAGTGCGAAGGTCAGGCCAACGAGCAGCAAAATGCCGCCGATCAGGCTGGTGATCGCGATGTCGCGCCAAAGCGGCGCGATCAGCGAGCTCTCGGTGACGCCGGCCACGACCGTCCAGCCGGTCAACTGCGACCGGGTGAAGGCGGAGGACAGCGCCACGCCGTCGAGCGAAACGGACGAAAGCGCGGCCTCGGGGCTGCGCGACATGGCATCGTAGAGTGCGCCCGTAGCCTGCTTACCGAACGTCTCAGCTGGATTGGGCGCCCGCGCAAACACGCGAGCCTTGGTGTCCACCAGCGACACCGTCCATTGATCATCTGGCCGCTGCTGCTCGACCAGTTTCTGGAATATTGCGATCGGCGGGCTGAAGGAGAGCGCATAGGCGACCTCGCCATTGCGCAGCACCGGAACCTCTACGGTCACGATCGGCCGCTGCTTGGTCGCGCCGACGAACAGGTCGGAATATTGCGGCGCCTTGCTTGCAAATACCCTCTCGACGATCTCCAGGTTGTTGCGCCGCGGCAGATTCGCTGTTTCCATCGTGGCCGTCGAAAACAGCTGGTGGCCGGATCTGTCCGCCAGCAGCAGGACGCTGTCGTCGCCGTACTGGCTGACGAATTCGGCAGCCAGCCGACGGAAGCCGGCTAAATCACCGCTCTGCAAGGAATTGGAGAGCGCGAGCACCTGCAGGCCGCCCGTCATCCGCTGCACTTCCGAGTCCAGCACGAGACGTATGCTGCGCACCGTCTCCAACACCCGGCGTGTAACCTCGCTGCGATCCTGGCGATAGTTGGAATAGGCCAAGCCGACCGCAAAGACGATCAG
Organism: Bradyrhizobiaceae bacterium; assembly: GCA_003963435.1. GTDB lineage: Bacteria > Pseudomonadota > Alphaproteobacteria > Rhizobiales > Xanthobacteraceae > Bradyrhizobium. Next base: position 7,048 of record RXJC01000182.1, read on the forward strand.
CGGCAACATCGTTCCCGTGACCAGGAGGGCGAGCCGGATCGGCAAGGTGAGCTTTGACAAACGCGGGTGTCCCCATTCCGGCGCGGCGGCGCCGGATTATGATTTTTGGCAGACCATACGGGCGGGATTTGCTGCGCGCCATGGTTTTCGCAACGGCGGTCAAGAGGAGACACATGGCGTAAACCGCCGCCGAGCCAAGCCCGCCGATCCCGGCCTGTCGATGGAACCGATGCGAGCGATCCCGCAGCCGGCTCGCTGCGGGAACGAGCCAATTGACTACAGGTTGCTCTCGGTGATCGCGGCGTAGACCATGCTGCGCAGCTCGCGCCGGATCGGGTAGGCGCTCGACGGCAGCACCTGTGTCATGAAGATCGCGATCAGCTCCTCGGCCGGATCGATCCAGAACGAGGTCGTGGCCGCGCCGCCCCAATTGTATTCGCCGGGGCTGCCGGCGATCAGCGTTTCGGCCGGTCGCATCGTCACGGCAAAGCCGAGGCCGAAGCCGATGCCATTGTAGGTGGCTTCCGAGAACAGCGATCGCGAGACTTCCGGCAGCGCGCGGTCGCCCGGAATGTGATTGCTCGTCATCAGCGCCAGCGTCTTCGGCCCGATCAGCCTGACACCGCCGAGCTCACCGCCGTTGAGCAGCGCGCGGCAGAAGGTGAGATAGTCCGCAACCGTCGAGCACAGGCCGCCGCCGCCGGAGATGAAGGAGGGCGGCGACAGGAACGAGCTCGTTGTCGGATCGTCCTGAAGCGTCAGGCCCTCGCGCTTCTGGCCGGCATGGAAGGTCATGCCGCCGCCGGGATCGGCGGAATAGCAGGCCGCAAACCGATGCGCCTTCGAGGCTGGCACGTGGAAATCTGTGTCGGTCATGCCGAGCGGATCGAGGATGCGCTGCTTGAGGAACTGCTCGAACGGCATGCCGGAGATCTTGCCGACGAGATAGCCGATCACGTCGGTCGAGACCGAATAGTTCCAGGATTCGCCGGGCGAGAATTCCAGCGGGATCTTTGCCAGCCCCTCGATCATGGTCTGCAGCGTGCCCGACTTCTCGACCTCGCCGATCTTCTCGGAGCGATAGGCGGCATCGACGTTGGAGCGCTGCTGGAAGCCGTAGGTGAGGCCGGAGGTATGGCGCAGGAGGTCGACGATCAGCATCGGCCGGGACGGCGGCCGGGTCAGGAAGGCGGGGTAGGTGCCGGCGACGAAGACGCCGAGATCCTTCCATTCCGGAATGTATTTGGCGACGGGTTCGTCAATCGCGACGAGACCTTGCTCGACCAGCATCATGAAGGCGACGCTGGTGAGCGGCTTGGTCATGGAATAGATGCGGTAGATGGTGTCGTCCTTGACCGGCAGCTTGCGCTCGACATCGGCAAGGCCCTGCACCGAGCTGTGGGCGATCTTGCCGCGCCGATAGACCAGGAGCTGTGTCCCCGGAAAGCGGCCGGCATCGATGTACCGGCTCTTCAGATGCGCATCGATGCGATCGAGCGCGGCTTTGGACATGCCGACGGATTCGGGCGAGGCGGGGGTGGGCGCGAGCATCAGTTCCTCCGGGCGGATTTTCTCGGTCCGTTGATAGCCAAATGACGGCCTCTTTCCAAGCCGCCCGCGCTTAACGCAGGGGGGCCGGCTGGTGTAGGCTGCTTCCCGGAACGCCTCCAAGGAGGCCCCCGGGGCGAACGAGAAAAACACAGGGCAAAGCCATCATGACCCAGTTCAACGAGACTGATCTCACCGAAGCCGTCGTCAGGAGCTTCGACAGCACGCCCAATCCGCGCGCGAAATTCCTGCTGCAGGAATTGGTCAAGTCCCTGCACGATTACGTAAGCAAGACCGGCCTCACCTTCGAGGAGTGGGACTACGCCATCGATTTCCTGACCCGCACCGGGCAAAAATGCACCGACACCCGCCAGGAATTCATTCTTTTGTCCGACGTGCTCGGCGTCTCCATGCTGGTCGACGCGGTCAACCATCGCGACCGCGAGGGCGCCACGCAGACCACCGTGCTGGGCCCGTTCTACGTCGGCGAGCACAAGGTGACGGCGCATGGCACGGATATTTCTCCGAACAATCAAACCGGAGAGCGGATGTTCGTGCAGAGCCGCGTCACGGATCTCAAGGGCAAGCCGCTCGCGGGCGTCCCCGTCGACGTCTGGCATGCCGATGATGACGGCTTCTACGATTCCCAGAAGCCGAACTATGACGAGGTCGGCGCTTCCGCACGGGCGCGCTTCATCACTGACGATGACGGCCGCTTCTTCTTCCGCACCATCCTGCCATGCAGCTATCCGATCCCGACCGACGGCCCGGTCGGCGAGATGATCGTGCAGACCAACCGTCATCCGATGCGCCCCGCACATGTGCACTTCCTGGTCAACGCCAAGGGCTACGAGCCGCTGATCACCCACGTCTTCATCGGCGGCGACAAATATCTGGATTCCGACGTCGTGTTCGGGGTCAAGGACGACCTCGTTGCCAAGGTCGA
>RXJC01000241.1 GCA_003963435.1 Bradyrhizobiaceae bacterium
TGGACGATTTCGGCACCGGCTATTCCAGCCTCAGCTATTTGCGCAGCTTCCCTTTCGACAAGATCAAGATCGACCAGTCCTTCGTGCGCGATCTGGCCGCCAACCGCGAGGCCCAGGCGATCATCCGCTCCATCGTCAGCCTCGGCAAGGGCCTTGGCGTCACCATCACCGCCGAAGGCGTCGAGACCGAGGCCGAGTTGAGCTGCCTGCGGGCCGAGGGTTGCGACGAGGGCCAGGGCTTTCTGTTCAGCAAGGCCCGGCCCCATGCCGAGATCGTCAGCCTGCTCGCCGCGCAACGCGGCATCGACGGCGACGAGGACGCGCTGGTGGCGTGATTTCCTAGCTCGCCCGCCTGCTCTCTCGGTGCGGGCGAAGCTCGTCGCGGCCCGCAACAGCCCGGCGAGCAGCGCCCCGTCAGCGCGGTTGGGATCTTGCTACGCGGCCCGCAACCCCGACAGGAACGTATCCACACTTCGCATCAGCGCCGATGCGTGCTGCCCGAGCTCACCGGACGCCACCATCACATTCCCTGCCAGCGCCCGCGACTGGTCGGCGGACTGGCTGGCGCCGGCGACATTGGCCGAGACGTCAGTGGTGCCAGCCGAGGCTTGCTGCACGCTGCGGGCAATCTCCCGCGTCGCGGAACTCTGTTCCTCGACCGCGGCCGCGATCGTGGTTGCGATGCCGCTGATCTCGCGGATGGTGTCGCTGATCCCGGAGATCGCGGTGACGCAATTGCCGGTGGCGGCCTGGATCGCGGTGACCTGGCTCGCGATCTCGTCGGTCGCCTTCGCGGTCTGGCTCGCCAGCTCCTTCACTTCGGAGGCGACGACGGCAAAGCCGCGGCCGGCCTCACCCGCGCGTGCGGCCTCGATCGTAGCGTTGAGCGCAAGCAGGTTGGTCTGGCTCGCGATCTCGCTGATCAGCCGCAGCACGTCGCCGATGCGTTCGGCGGCGGTGGCAAGGCTCGTGACCATCTCGGTCGTCTCCGCGGCCTTGACCACGGCGCCGCTCGCGACCTCGCTGGAATGGGTCACCTGACGGCCGATCTCGCTGACCGACGACGCCAGCTCCTCGGTCGCCGCTGCGACGGCGTTCACGCTGGTCGAGGCCTCCTCGGAGGCCGTCGCCGCGGCGGAGGCGCGCTGCGAGGTGCCGTTGACGCTTGTGGTGATCTCGCCCGCGACGCTCTGCATGCCCTCGGTCGCCCTGGCAACCGCAGCCACCACGCTCTTGACGTCGGCCTCGAAGCGGTCGGCCATCTGGCGCTGCAGGGCCTGCTTTTCGATCTCTGCCTTGACCTTGTCGGCCTCTTGCGCCTCCCGCAACCCGCCTGCTTCGAGCATGTTGCGGCGGAAAACGTCCACCGCCTTGGCCATGGTGCCGAGCTCGTCAGGGCGTTCGCTGCCGGGAATGGTGACGCTGGTGTCGCCGCTCGACAGCCGGTTCATGACCGCGGTGATCGCGCTGAGCGGCCGCGACAGGCCGCGTCCGAGCAGCAGCGCCAGCACGATAGCGGCGGCGAGGATCGCAACCGTGCCAAGGATCAGGTGGCGCTCGGCCGTGGCGAACGCGGCCTCGTACTCGGTCGTGTCCTTGATGATCTCGACCACGCCGACCGGCGCTCCCGCATAGTTCTTGATCGGCCCGGCATAGACCTCGACCGGATGGCCGTCGAGCTCGGCCTCATGCCGGACCGCCGTACCGTCGATCGCGCTCTTCAATTGATCCGTCGTGGTGACGACCGTGCTGCCGAATGTCGAAGACAGCTTGTTCAGATTCTTGCCGTCGAGCGAGTAGACCGCGAGGTCGATGCCGAAGCGCTTCTTGGCTCGGTCGACGAACTCCTTGCCGAAGGCGGCGCCGATATCGACGTTGGCGATGCTTTTGCCGTCGCGCACGATCGGTGTCATGCCGAAGATGCCAAGCGCCTCACGGCCCGGCTCGACGCCGACGATCTGCCGACCGCCCTTGATCGCCTCGACCACGGTCTCGCGGCGCGTCGAGACGTCATCGCCGAACACCTTGGGAGCATGCACGCGATAAAATGCGACCGCAGGCGGCACCTGGAAGGTGATGAGCGGAATACCCTGCGTCTTCAGCGACTTGTTGGCCTCGCCGAGCAGTGCCGCCAGGCTGTCGCGATCGCCCTTGGCGATGGCGTCGCCGACCGGCGGCAGTGCCGCGATCACGGAGGAGACCGCAAGGGCCGAGCGTCCTTCATAGTCGATCGCCGCGATCACGCTCTCATATTGCAGCTTGAGCTGCTGATCGAGCGCCATCCGGGCCAGCGCCCGTTGCTGGCTGATCGAGAAGCCGGAGAGAATGGCGCACGCCACCGCCACGGTGAGGGCAATGGCGAGAATCAGGCGGGCGGCAATCGACTTGATCTTGATCATCGAAAATTCCCAGGCATTTCCAAATCTTGCTTTGGTGGAAAGGTCCCAGAAATTGCTTAACAACAAGGGCGGGGTCGCCTCCGTGTTTCAACGGAGTCGCTCCCACCCTTTTGCATGACTCGATGCAGTGGGCGCATGGAGAGCCGGGTGTTCGTCGCGGGCAGAGACCACGCGTCGCAGCCGTGCCTGCCGGCGACTAGGAATGTTCGGCAAGGATAGCCTTCCCCACATCCTCATAATGGCTATCCCGCGCCTGGATCTGCTGCGCGATGGCGTGCATGTCGCGGAAGCGGCGCTCGAACGGTTGGCTGCGGAATACCGCGGTGGCACCGGCCATGTGATAGGCGGTGTCGACCACGCGCGCCGACTGGTGGATGGTCCAGGTCGCGGCCAGCCGGACCGCGCTGCGATGCGCGGCGCTGAACTCGCCGGTCGCGGACAGCTCGCGCCACATCGCCTGCGCGGTGGCATAGAGATAGGCGCGCGCCGCGCGCAAATCGCCCTCGGTGCGGCCGATCAGGTTCTGGACCGCGGAATTGTCGCGCATGGCGCTGGCCGCGAGCGAGGGATGCTTGGCGCGCGCCAGCGCGATTGCGGCATCCAGCGTGGCGCGCGCGAGCCCGAGCGAGACCGCGGCAAAGCCCAGGCTGAAGGTCGCGCCGGTGCCGATCCTGTAGAGCGGACCCGGCTCGCGCAGCGCAGCCGTCACGTCGCGAAAGGCCGTGTAGCGCTCGGGGACGAAGAGGTCGCTCACCTCGTAGGAATCCGTGCCGGTGCCGGCAAGGCCGATTGCCTGCCACACGTCGTGCAGCGTCGCGCGTGCAGCGGGAAAGAGGATGGTGCGCACCTCCGGTGAGCCGTCGGCATTTTTCCGCGGTGTGCCGTCAGCCCCGACGATGCGCACATGCGCCCCGAGCCAGCTTGCCTGCCGCGAGCCCGAGGCAAAATCCCAGCGCGCCGTGACGCGATAGCCGCCCTCGACCGCGTGCGCCTCGTGCCCGATCGCACCCCAGGCCAGGATGCCGGGTGCCGTGTTGAAGATCTCCTGCGCGGTGTCGGGATCGAGCCAGGCCGCGATCATCGCGCAGACACTGCACTGGCCGAGGCACCAGGCGGTCGAGGCATCCGCCTTGGCGATCTCCTCCAGCATCTGCATGAAGATCTCGATCGGAGCCTCGGTGCCGCCGAGGCTTTGCGGCAGCAGGGCGCGATAGAGCCCGTTCTCGATCAGGGCGGAGACGACGGCAGGCGTCAGCCGACGGGTGCGCTCGATCCCGTCCGCCTCGCGCGCGATGAGAGGCGCGACGGCGCGGGCACGCGCGAGCAGACCAACATCGAGACGCTCCTGCATTCGGGTTTCCTCGCCCTGGCTCTGTTGTGCCAGACGATCGTGATCCCTCGGGCGGTGCGGAGCAAGTGTCGCGCCGGCACGAGGCGCCGGAAGCCGGCGCATGGGTCCAGGCGCCAACGAGTTGGCAATGTCCACAATTTCGAGTAGGATATGTCGATTAGAACAATCTTATAGCGATTTTTTTGCTCTCGAACTGTCTTGATTTCATTCATGGAGATTGATGATGGCGAAGAAGCCGAATGGCGGCCGGATGGTCCTGAAAGCCTATCGCGGCGATGCCAAGACATTGCTGGCCTTCAACCTCGACAAGTCTCAGGCCAAGGACCTCGCGGGGTTCACGATCCAGTGCGAGCCCGATGGCCAACCCGCTTATTACATCTACAATGAGTTGCAGTTCCAACGACCCGCCGACCACGCCCAGGATTCGAAGGAGCCGCCGCGGTCGAGCATCAACGCGCCGATCCACAAGTTCCGTTGGCTCCATGTGCCGGGCTCGGTGCACCAGGGCGTCAAGCCGTTCCGGGGCAAATACACCTACACCGTGACGCCGCGCTATTTCGACAACGGCGTCCTGACCCCGCTCGATCCGGGCATGAGCGTGTCCACGACGATCCTGGTCGACAGCTTCACCAAGCAGAGCGTCGAGCTCGGATTCACGCGCGGCTTTGTGCAGTCGCAGGCCTTCGTCAATCACTTCGGCAAATCGGCGCCGATCCAGCCGAGCAAGCACGATCTGGTGTTTGATACGTCCGAGGTCGCAGGAACCAACGCGCATGGCGAGAAGTTCACCTTCGCGGACGAATACGAATGGATGGGCTTTACCGCGCGCGAGAAGATCCTGGGTCTTCTGACCGACGTCGTGAAGAACAAGAACCTCGTCGTCGACGTCTTCGCCTATGATCTCAGCGAATCCGACACCATCGACCTGCTGCTGAAGCTCGCGCGGCAGGGGCGCGTCCGCGTCATCCTCGACAACGCCGCGCTGCATCGCAACTTGAAAAAGCCGACGGCGGAGGATCGTTTCGAGAAGGCGTTCAACAAGGCTGCCAAGGGCAAGAAGCTGCTGCTGCGCGGCAAGTTCGGGCGCTATTCCCACGACAAGGTCATGATCGTCTACCGCAAGGGCGCCAAGAAGAACTCTCCGCTGAAGGTGCTGACCGGCTCGACGAACTTCTCGATCACCGGCCTCTACGTCAACTCGAACCACGTTCTCGTCTACAATGATCCCGAGGTCGCGGGCTTCTACGCCGGCGTGTTCGAGCAGGCGTGGACCGACGGCGCCAAGAAGCCGGCGTTCATCAAGTCGGCCTGGTCGAAGAAGCCGTTCGTCTCGACATCGAGCAAGACGCCGAAGACCAGCATCACCTTTTCGCCGCACGACAAGCCCGGCGCGGCCCAAGCGCTGGCACCGGTCGTCGCCCAGATCGCGAAGGAAGCCAAGAAGCCCAAGGGCACAGGCAGCGTGCTGTTCGCCGTGATGGAAATGGCCAACGGCAACAGCCCCGTTTACGAGGCGCTGAAGAAGATCCATGCCAACGACAAGGTCTTTAGCTACGGGATCTCGGACAACCCGAACGGCATCTATCTCTATCCCGTCGGCAAGAAGACCGGCGTGCTCGTCACCGGCAAGCCGGTGCAGACACAACTGCCGCCGCCGTTCAATCAGGTGCCGAACATCGGCGGGGTCAAGCACCAGATCCACCACAAGTTCGTCGTTTGCGGCTTCAACGGCGACGACCCCGTCGTGTTCTGCGGCTCGTCCAACCTCGCCTCGGGCGGTGAGGAGAACAACGGCGACAACCTCCTGACCATTCGCGACAAGGACATCGCGACCGTGTTCGCGGTGGAGGCGCTGGCGCTGGTGGATCACTTCAACTTCCTCGACAGCACGGCGACCGGCGGCAAGAAAGCCAAACCCAAGGCGTCGAAGGCGCAGGCCGCCCTGGACGCCAAATGGTTCCTGTCGACCAACAGCGGCTGGACTGCGAAGTATTTCAACTCCCGCGATCTGCATTGCGCCGATCGGGAGATGTTCGGCTGATCGGACGGAGGCCGCGGGCCGGTTCAATGCTGAATTGAATCGGCCGCTTCCGCTGTCTGCTCTCGGCGACGCCGTGAGGGCTGGTTGTGCCGGCCAACCGCGCTCCTCTGCGGCATCCGGCTACACCTCCGTTGACACGTTTAGATTGTATTGTCGTCCATTCTGAATTTCATTGGTCGCTTTCGAGTGGGGAGATTTTCATGGTCAGTTTGCGCGAACCGGGATTGGGACCGATTGTCGGTCACACCACTGATACGACGGCCAGGATTTGGGTCCGCGCTGCGGACCCCGCGGATGACAGGGCGCAGCTCGACGAAAACCGGCGCACCATCGGCGTGATCGGGATCGTGGAGAACGGCAGGATCGACGTCGCGTGGTACTTCCGGCTGAACCGGGAATTTGACCGCACCGGGACTTTCGTCCTCGGCTCGGACGTCCAGCTCGGATATTACGACTCGATCGACCTGGACAGCGTGGAAGAAGTCGCCGTCGCGGTAAACCTGAACAAGAATGTGCCGGCAAAGCCGCTCACGCCGAATACGGCGTACACCGTTCTGGTCGGCGTGCTCACGGTCGACGATCCCACGCCGAATACGGCTCGGACTTCCGACCTGAATCTTATCGCGATCTTGCCTGATATCAACATCATCAAGAACGATCTGTTGAGGCTGGATCGGTCGAAATGCGAGGCGACGTTCCGCACCTTCCCGCCTTCGGGTCAGATCGCCGACTCTCTCGCGTTCCTGCTCGGATCGTGCCGCTATCCAGGGCTGCTTTGGAAGATCAAGGAAGCCGACCAGATATTCGGGCCGATGTCCCAGCACTTCAAGGACAGCCCGATCGGCCCGGCGGCCTCCTTCACCATGATGTGCGGCGACCAGATCTATGCCGACATGCTCAATCGCTTCGTTCCGATCCTGCGGGCCGAGCGGTATGACGAATTCCAGGAGCGCTATACGACCGCCTATTCGGCGCAGAACCTGCACAATCTGCTGCGGCGATCGAGCACCTACATGATCCTCGACGATCACGAGATCGAGGACAACTGGACCCAGGACCGGCTGCGAGGCGATCCCGGCAAGCACATGGTGTTCAACTACGCGGTCACCGCCTACATGAACTACCAATGGAGCCACAGTCCGCGCACATGGGGGCGCCTCCTCTATTACACGTTCGATTGCGGCGGCTACCCGTTTTTCGTTCTCGACACGCGCACGCAGCGTTACAAGAACAACAACGACCGCGCGCAGGATCACGGACTCCGCGACAATTACATGCTCGGCTACCCCACCATCGACGAGCATCATCCTGGACAAATGCGCAGGCTGAAGGACTGGCTTTCGCAGATGCAGAGGGATCGCCACAACGTTCCGAAGTTCATCGTCTCATCCAGCGTGTTCGTTCCAAATGCGATGGACGAACGGATCGGCGACCAGACGGTGAAAGGTCTCGATGCCCTGCTGTTCGACGTAAACGGAAACAATCGCGACGACAGCGACAGCTGGCCGGCTTTTCCGCAGACGCGCAAGGACCTGCTCGACCACATCGTCGACGAGTCCATTCAGAATGTCGTCTTTCTCTCCGGCGACATTCACTGCTCGAATGTTGCCGAAATCACATTCGAGCGCGTTCAGGGGCAGAAGAAGAAGATCCTGCCTCTCAGGGCATTCTCGGTAACCTCATCGGCGTTCTACTGGCCATTTCCGTTCGCCGATGGAGACCCGAACGGGTATGTGCACGATTCCCGACAGCCCGAGCAATGGGATGCGTTTCCGATCAAGGACGGCAAGACGCGCATGCACTACAAATCATGGGGCTTTACCCAGGACGACAATTTCGCGCGCATCGAGATCGACAGGACGAAATCGCAGCTCACGGTTCGCGTGTTCGATCGCAACGGCAAACCGGTCGTGAACACCGAGGCCGCTTCGGGCGCGAGCGTTCCGCTGGAGACCGACCTGCAGCTGGAGCCTTGGCTCTAGCCACGGAAAGACCCCCGCGTGACGGCCACGCTGCGGCCGAGATCGATCGGTTCGCGCCGCTTGGTCGGGAAGCTCAGCGCGACTGCGACCGCGGCGAGCCCGATCGCGAAGGAGCCAGCATGCAGCCAGGTGTATTGCCGGAAATTGTCGAACACGAGCCCGCCGGCCCACGGCCCGAGCGCCATGCCGAGGCTGGCGAAGGCCGACACCGCGCCGAACACGGTGCCCATGATGCGCGCGCCGAAATATTCACGCACCAGCACAGCGTAGAGCGGCATCACGCCGCCATAGGCGAGGCCGAACACGACCGAGAGTGCGTAGAACTCGCCGAGCTGCGCCACCGCGAGATAGGTCGCGATGCACATCGCCTGCACCAACAGGCCGCCGACCAGCACCGGCTTTGCACCGATGCGATCGGCGAGCGTACCCAGCAGCAGGCGTCCGCCAAGGCCGGACACGCCGGCGACGCTGTAGACCGTCACCGCCGTGAGCGGAGCGATGCCGCAGACCATGGCATAGGACACCATGTGGAAGATCGGGCCGGAATGCGCGGCGCAGCAGGCGAAATGCGCCGCCGCAAGCGCGATGAACTGCGGCGTGCGCAGCGCCTGCGCTGCGGTGAGCTCGATGGCCGGCGCAGCGTCCGCGGCGCCCGCGCCCGCCGTGCGAGGTGCCGGACGCACCAGGAAGCAGGCGGGGATCAGCAGCGCCCATGCAGCAATGCCGATGACCAGCATCGCGGTGCGCCAGTCATAGGCCGTGATCAGCCAGCTCGCGGTCGGCGCGATCGTCACCGGCGACACGCCCATGCCGGCGGAGACCAGCGCCACCGCAAGGCTCCGGTTCTTCTCGATCCAGGCGCTCGCAAGCGCCATCATCGGCGCGTAGAAGCTGCCGGCGGCGATGCCGATCAGCACGCCGAAGCACAGCTGGAACTGCCACAGGTGAGCGGCCTGGCTCGCGGTGACGAGACCAAGCCCCAGCAGAAGGCTTCCTGACAGCACCACGATGCGGGTGCCGAACCGGTCCGAGAGCGTGCCCCATAGGAATGCGGCAAATCCCATGCAGAGGAAATCCAGCGTCGCCGCGGCGGATACGCCGGCCCGCGACCAGCCCATCGCTTCCGACATCGGCTGCAGGAACACCGCCAGCGACAGCATGGTGCCGAACCCGACACAGGTCATCAGCGCGCCCGCGGCGACAACGACCCAGCCATAGTCGAAGCGTGATGCTTTGCTCATGCGTTTCCTCGCGCTTTTGGTCTTGTTGATGATGCGCACGGGGATGGTGGCCTATCCCAAGGGCTATTCCAACCGCAATTTTTTCGAATATGACGGCGAGACCATGTCGGCCCGGCCTGGTCTCGTCCGTCCTTGGTGGAGACTTCCCGAAAGGGCCGTGGATCACGCTTGGCGTGATGCCGTCACCCCGACTGCAAGAAGAATTGAACTGGAGCAATACCCATGAGGATCACCGTCGAAACCAGCGTCGCAGCCCCGATCGATCAGGTCTGGCAGGCCTATACGACGCCTGCCGACATCGTGAAGTGGAATGCGGCGTCCGACGACTGGCATACGACCAAAGCGACGGTCGACCTGCGGGAAGGCGGCGTCTTCTCGTCCCGCATGGAAGCCAAGGACGGCAGCATGGGTTTCGACTTCGCCGGCACCTACACGAAGATCGTCGAGCACAAGCGGATCGAATACGCCTTCGGCGATCGCAAGGCCGAGGTCGAGTTCGTGCCAGGCCCGAACGGCGTCGTCGTCCGCGTCACTTTCGACGGCGAAACAACCCACTCCGAAGAGCAGCAGCGCGGCGGCTGGCAGGCGATCCTCGACAATTTCGCAAAGTACGTCGCGGCGAAGCGGAAGCTGTGATCGATCGGCGAGCTGATGTGCTGACGGATGGCGGCGTCACACACGCTGCGATGCTGCCAACATACCCCTGATTTGCCCGACGGAGCAAGTCGATTTCGTAAAATCAAAAAACGCAATGCCGCCAATGGGGCGGCTACTGTGCATGGGGTTGTTTTCTCGTTTTTCGTTTGGCCGGATCTCGAGGGGTTCGAGCCGGATCGATCTCGACGTCGTCGTCATGGCCGGGCTTGACCCGGCCATCCACGCCTTCGACAACCCGCAAAAAGCAAATGCCCGGGACGTGCCCGGGCATGACATTGACTGGCGATCGGCCCCGCCTCAGCTGTCCACCTTCAGCGCGGCAATGAAAGCTTCCTGCGGGATGTCGACCTTGCCGAACTGCCGCATCTTCTTCTTGCCTTCCTTCTGCTTCTCCAGAAGCTTGCGCTTACGCGTGATGTCGCCGCCGTAGCACTTCGCGGTGACGTCCTTGCGCAGCGCGCGCACGGTCTCGCGCGCGATCACCTTGCCGCCGATCGCCGCCTGGATCGGGATCTGGAACATGTGCGGCGGAATCAGCTCCTTCATCTTCTCGACCATGGCGCGG
>RXJC01000243.1:0-5724 GCA_003963435.1 Bradyrhizobiaceae bacterium
CCCTTGGGGGCCTTCTCGGAGTCGATCAGGGTCTCAAACCCATAACGATACTGATCGACGTCGATGCCGCGAACCCGTTCGATGGTTTCCTGAACCGCCGCCATCTATCGCTCCGTCCGCAAAGGAGATTTCGCAGCCTGCGTCATCGATCCGAGCTCAGGCCGGAATGCAGGTGTCAGGCACCGGGCAGACGACCGCGCATTGCGCCGTATCGAAATGCCCTTCGCACTCCGTACACTTCTTCGGATCGATCACGTACATGTCGCGCTTGAGGCTGATGGCGGCGTTCGGGCACTCGAACTCACAGGCGCCGCAAACCGTGCATTGCGAGGCGACAATCTTGTAGGCCATGTGTTCCGACTCCTTGAGCAGACGATGCCATCGGACATCTCCTTTCAAGCGTCGTGCCAACCGCGAAGCCTTGGAAATTCAACGATTATTCGCGCGGAGCCGGTTGTCGTGGCCCCGACAGCATGTCGCATCTGCGACAGTCGCCGTCAGAGCCGTTTGACTTCGATGCCGTGCTTCTTCAGCGCGTAGCCGATCTGCCGCGGCGTCAGGCCGAGCAGGCGCGCAGCCTTGGCCTGGACCCAACCGGATTTCTCCATGGCGGCAACGACATTGTCGCGGTCAGTCACGTTGCCGGCCAACGAGACGGGACCAACATCGGATCCCGACGCCGCCGGCTCGACGGCCTTCGGAATTTCGCCTACGCCCCTGTCGCGCTGAGCGGATGCCGGCAGGACGGAGAGCGGCACGATCGGCAACGAGCGTTGCGGCGCCCCCTCGGATCCGCCGTTCCACAACATCGCAGACAGGCACTGGCTGTGACAACAAGCGAAATCGTTCCTGACGATCTCCGGGCCCGGCGCCAGCGTCGCCGTCCGCTGCACGCAGTTCTCGAGCTCACGCACGTTGCCGGGGAAGCCACAGCTCATCAGGACTTCGATCGCGTGCCGATCGAAGCTCAACGTTCGACCGTTCTCGGTGTTGAAGTTCTTCAGGAACTCGTTGGCCAGCAGTGGAATGTCGCTTCGTCTTTCACGCAGCGGCGGCAGCATCATCGGCACGACGCTGATGCGGTAATAAAGATCGGCGCGGAATTCATTGCGCGCGACCGCCTCTTCCAGGTTGCGGTTGGTCGCCGCAATGACGCGCACGTCGACCTTGATCGTCTGGTTGCCGCCGACCCGCTCGAACTCCTGTTCCTGGAGCACCCGCAGCAGCTTGGCCTGGAATGAAGCCGAGATCTCGCCGATCTCATCGAGGAACAGCGTGCCCTTGTCGGCAAGCTCGAACCTGCCCTTGCGCGAATTGAGCGCACCGGTGAAGGCGCCCTTCTCATGGCCAAACAGCTCGGACTCCAGCACCGACTCCGGCAGGGCCGCACAATTGATCTTGATGAAGGGTCGCTTGGCCCGCGGCGAGAGTTCGTGAATGGCCTTCGCGATCAGCTCCTTGCCGGTACCGGACTCGCCGCGCAGCAGGACGGTGGAGTTCGACTTCGCCACGACCGCGATCTTCTCCAACAGGCCGCGCAATGCCGGGCTGTCGCCGATGATGCCCTCGACATGAACCCTGCGGCGGTCACGCGCCGGCTTGAGCTCCGATAATTCCTTCTGCAGCCGATAGCTCTCGTGCATCAGACGCTCGCGGTCCAGCGCGACGATGCGATGGAGCTTCACAGTCTGGCCGACCAGATTGGCGATCATCGTCAGCAGCCGCACGTCGGAATCGAGCCGATACAGCGATCGCTCGTCCAGGACCCGGTCGATCGTCAGCGTCCCGACGACCTTGGCATCGATTCGGATCGGCACGCCGATGAACGACACGCGCGTGGTCTCCGAGCCTCCTAGCGTCTCGACATCCGCCGGACTGAAGGCTGGATGAGTGGCGATGTTCTCGGCGACGAGCGGCATCGCGGTCGCAACGATCTGGTCGATCGCCTTCTGCGGCAATCGTCCGCGATAGCGCTCGTCACTGCCTTCGCTCCAACCGGCGCCAACCGCGAGGTCCGGAATGCCGTCGTCGGAGAGAAGCGCGACGACGCCGTGGCGCATCTGGAGAAACGACTGCAGGAGATTGACGACGTTGGCGAGCGTCGTCTCCAGCCGTGTCGGGGCCGTCAGAATCTTGGAGATCTCGAATATGCCGGTCAGCGCGATCTCGTTCAGCGGCACGATCGGCGCGATCTGACCGGCGGAGGCACGTTCAACCAAGGGGGCAGCGTGCAGCATGACGGAATCTCCGTTGCCTGTTACATCCTCCCCGCAGCCATCTTTGGAATTTGTCTTATTCTCATTCATGTCGTGTCAGGAGTCGCGCTCAACTTGTCAGCATCGCTGCAAAAAGATTCCGTCGCACTTGCACGCTTTGTCGGCCGTCTCGCGGAATTTGCCGTCGGAATGCGCGCCGCGCTCGAAAGCTGAATTGCCGCATTGATCCAGCGCAAATCGGCAAGGTTTCTTTGACGATCGGCTCCAGCCGCCTCATCACACGTGCTGCCCTCCGTTGATCGGTACTTCCGCACCAGTGACATAGCTGGCCGCGTCCGAGCACAGGAAGAAGATGACCTTGGCGACCTCGTCGGGCGTGCCGACGCGGTGCAGCGGGATGATCGGCGCCAGTTGCGCCTCGGTCTCCGGCGACAGGATATCGGTCTTGATCTCGCCGGGCGCGATCGCGTTAACGCGAATTCCGAACGGCGCGTAGTCATGCGCCATCTCGCGCGTCAGGCACGCGAGCGCCGCCTTCGAGGTCGCATAGGCGGTGCCGGCAAATGGATGCACGCGCGAGCCGACGATCGAGGTGACGTTGACGATCGCGCCGGACGCGAGCTTCAGCTCGTCGACGAGGCCCTGCGCGAACAGGACCGGAGCAAGCAGGTTGACGTGGAACACGCTCATCCAGGTCTCGACCGGCGTCGTCAGCGAGTTCAACCGGCTACCGTCGACGGACTTGGGCGAGATGCCGGCATTGTTGATCAGCGCGTGCAGCGGACCGCCGTCGAGTCGCTCCTTGATCTCGGCGACCGCCCGCGGCAGCGCGCGATGATCGCTCAATTCGACCTGGACATGGTTGTCCGCTCCCGAATCCCAGGGGCATCGACCACCGTCGAACGGCTGCCGCGAACAGGTGATGATCCGCCAGCCGGCCTCCGAAAACAGCTTTCCGGTCGCATGACCTATGCCCCGGGACGCACCGGTCAGCACCAACGTCTTCCGCTCGCCATGTTGCGCGCGCGACTTGTCGCCGTGAAACGGACACAGCGCCACATCGGGTGCCGACGTGCTCCCTGCCGCGCCACCGCGATCCAGAAGATCGAGCGTCATGTCAACTCCTCACCGCGCCAGACCGGACGCAAGACAATGGCAATGGGAGCAACTTTGCAGGATTTGGGCCACGGCCCGAGACCTGATCGCAGCGGTTTTCGCGGCCGAATGTCGGCTTCGCGACATGCTGCAAGCTTTGCAACACGCGTGCGTGCGCTTTCATACCACGCAGCGCCGCCGCGGCGCGCATCTGCTTCCTGAATGCTGGCCAGCGGTTGCGAGCTGTTTTTCAATCGTTCCAAATGGCCCGGCTCTTGCTCTTCCCTGTCGCAAGTCCGGCTGCGCCTTGCTGTATCTTCCCTGCAACGTGGTTCAAATGTCCCAACCGAACGACCACCGACTCTTTGCCGTCATCCTCGGCACCAACGAGATCGCATCCGCGATCGCCATCCAGCTTGTGCGCGCTGGTTATAGCGTGGTGCTGTCGCACGATCCGGATCCGCCGGTGATCCGGCGCAAGATGGCGTTTCACGACGCCCTGTTCACCGACTCCGTGCAGCTCGAGGACATCGTCGCCGAACGCGTGGACGACGGCGTGCAGGTCTACCAGGCGCTGCGGCGGCCGCCGCATGTCATGGTCACGTGGCTCGGCTTGCTCGACCTGCTTCCGGTCCGTCACATCGATCTCCTGATCGATGCGCGACTTCAAAAGCGCCGGATCACGCCCGACCTGCGGCGGCTCGCGCGGCTGACCATCGGGCTCGGCCCGGGATTCTCGTCGAACTTCAATTGCGACGTTGCGGTGGAAACCCGTCCCGGCAGAATCGGGCTTGTCACGGACCAGCGCTGGACCGACGTGGCTGACGGCGTCGCGAGCACGCTGGGCGATGTCGGCGCAGAGCGCTTCGTGTACTCGCAGGCGGCGGGCCGTTGGCACACACCGATCGAGATCGGGACCCGCGTCTACAAGGATCTCGTGCTCGGCCACCTCTCCGGCGCTCCAGTGCTCGCCCCGCGCGACGGGATCTTGCGCGGCATCGTCCGCGACGGCAGCGAAATTCCGGCCGGCGTCAAGCTGCTGGAGATCGACCCGCGCGGCCGCGACGCCCAGTGGACCGGAACGGACCAGCGCGGGCGCGCCATTGCCAGCGCAACGAATGCCGCCCTCAGGATCCAGGCCGCCCGACGCGCCACACATCGGAATCCGGCATGATTGTCTGTTCCTGCAACGTCATCAGCGATCACGACATCAGAGGCGTGGCATCGACAGGCGACGAGCTTTGCTCGGCGGCGCAGGTCTACGATTGCCTCGGATGCACTGTCCGATGCGGGCTGTGCTCGCATTCCGTGAAGCGGATTCTCGAGGAGCGGCCGGCTCGTGCCGCACACAGGTCGCAGACGGTGACGCGCTGCTCGCAGGCGCGGGCCTTGATGTCGGTATCATAGAAGAGCACGACCTGGCGGCTGTCCTGGTCCAGGAGATGGCCGCCTGGAAGAGGTGGCGGAGGCGTTTGGAGGTAGGCGCTGGGGTCAGCTCTATTCTCTGCGCCCTATTCGCTCCTGGAGGTCGTCCAAAATGAGCTCGTAGGTTCAGCGGGAGGACGTATGGTGGGTGATTTTGGCCCGCGCAACATCGCGCCAAGGGACATTCCCTCGCGCTTTCTGATTGTCGTTTTCCTGGCCTCAAGCGGCCAAAGCTCGCCCCGGATCTGCCTTATTTGGTCCTCGATGCCCGAACGTAGGCCCTTAAGCCGAGGGCATGGCTGACGCGCCTCAAATCGTTGCGCATTTCATTGCGCACAAAAAACCCAGAAAGTATAAGTACTTGAAATAATGGTCGGAGTGGCAGGATTCGAACCTGCGACCCCTGCGTCCCGAACGCAGTGCTCTACCGGGCTGAGCCACACTCCGACAAGAGGCCGGCTTATAGCGTCGGGTTTGGCGCACCGCAAGCGGCCGAGATGAGGAATTTTGTCCCTGTGAAAACGGGTGTTGAAACGCTGATTTTACCGGCCGGTGCGACCGGCGCGGAGGCTGCCGCCCGCACCCTTGCCGGCGGCGGGCTGGTCGCGTTTCCGACCGAGACGGTCTACGGGCTCGGGGCGGATGCTGCCAACGCCACCGCGATCGCCCATCTCTACGCCGCCAAGGGGCGGCCGGCGTTCAATCCGCTGATTGCCCATGTCGCCGACCTCAAAGCCGCCCAGCGGATCGGGCGGTTCGACGCACGCGCGTTAAAGCTTGCCGAGGCGTTCTGGCCGGGGCCGCTGACGCTGGTGGTGCCGAAGACGGAGGGCTGCCCGGTGGCGGATCTCGCCACCGCCGGCCTCGACACAATCGCGATCCGTATTCCCGCCCACCCCGTCGCGCAGGCGATCCTGCGCGCCTTCGGCGGGGCCGTGGTGGCGCCGTCGGCCAACATCTCCGGCCACGTCTCGCCGACGCTGGCCGC
>RXJC01000243.1:5774-12630 GCA_003963435.1 Bradyrhizobiaceae bacterium
TATCGTCGACGGCGGGCCTGTCACGGTCGGCGTCGAATCGACCATCGTTGGGTGCTTCGACACGGCGATGCTGCTGCGGCCCGGTGGGTTGTCGCGCGAACGGATCGAGGCGGTGCTCGGCGCAGCCCTGGCGCGGCCGCCGATGGAAGCCGAGAGCGACGACGGCCAGCCGCTGGCGCCGGGCATGCTGGCCTCGCATTACGCGCCGCGCGCCGCTGTGCGGCTGCGCGCGCAGGAGGTGGCGCCGGGCGAGGCACTGCTGGCATTCGGCCCTGAGCGCCTGCCCGGCGTGGAGGTCGCAGCCGCCGTCATGAATCTGTCGCCCACCGCTGATCTCGATGAAGCCGCCGCCAATCTGTTCGGCTATCTTCGCGAGCTCGATGCAAAGCGCCCGCGGGCGATCGCGGTGATGCCGATCCCCGAGCAAGGCCTGGGCGAGGCGATCAACGACCGGCTGCGCCGGGCCGCGGTTGCGCGATAGAGCATGATCCGGACCCGAAGGGCCGCGTTAGCGCAAAGTTTGCAGCGGTTTTCCGACAAGATCATGCGCAAGGGATAAGAGTGGAAGAAGAGACACGAGAATGAACGTCAACACACCCGCCACCCCGCCGCTTGCGCCCGAGTTGATCGCGCAATTCCGTGAGATCGTCGGCGAGCGTCACGCGATCACTGACGCGAACGACATCGCGCCTTACGTCACCGAGGAGCGCAATCTGTTCCACGGCCGCTCGCCGCTGGTCCTGCGCCCCGGCTCGACGGCGGAAGTCTCTGAGATCTGCAAGCTCGCCTCCGCGCACAAAATCGCGCTGGTGCCGCAGGGCGGCAACACCGGGCTGGTCGGCGGCCAGACCCCGCACAATGGCGAGGTCGTGGTGTCGCTGCGGCGGCTGGACAAGATCCGCGAGGTCGATACGGAATCGAACACCATGACGGTGGAAGCCGGCGTGGTGCTGCAGGTAGCTCAGCAGAAGGCGGCCGACGTGGACCGGCTGTTTCCGCTGTCGCTCGGCGCCGAGGGCAGCTGCACTATCGGCGGCAATCTCTCGACCAATGCCGGCGGCACCGCGGCGCTCGCTTATGGCGTGGCGCGCGAGATGGCGCTGGGGCTCGAGGTCGTGCTCGCCGACGGACGCGTGCTCAACGTGCTGTCGAAGCTGAAAAAGGACAACACCGGCTACAATCTGCACAATCTCTTCATCGGCGCCGAAGGCACGCTCGGCATCATCACGGCGGCGACGCTCAAGCTGTTTCCGAAGCCGCGGTCGGTCGAGACCGCCTTCGTCGGCCTGAAATCGCCGGCGGCGGCGCTCAAGCTGCTCACGATCGCGCAAGGAGAGGCCGCCAATGCGCTGACGAGTTTCGAGCTGCTGTCGGAGATGGCGGTGGACTTCTCGGTCCGGCACGGCATCGACGTGCGCGATCCCCTTGCCGAAAAACATCCCTGGTACGTGCTGATGGAATTGTCTTCGCCCGGCGATGATGCCCGCACGCCGCTGGAGACGATCCTCACGCGCGCCATGGAGGAGGAGATCGTCGACGACGCCGTGATCGCGGCGAGCCTTTCCCAGCGCAACGATTTCTGGAAGCTGCGCGAGGAAATGTCGGCGGCGCAGAAGCCCGAGGGCGGCTCGATCAAGCACGACATCTCGGTGCCGATTGCCGCGGTGCCAGGGTTCATCGAGGAAGCCAACGCCGCCGTGGTGAAGCTCATCCCGGGTTCGCGCCCCGTTCCGTTCGGCCATCTCGGCGACGGCAATCTGCACTACAATGTCAGCCAGCCGATCGGCGCCAACACCGCCGAATACCTTGCGCGCTGGCACGAATTGAACGCGGTGGTGTTCGAGATCGTGCTGCGCATGGGCGGCTCGATCTCGGCCGAGCACGGCATCGGCGTGCTCAAGCGCGACGAGCTGCCCGACGTCAAGGACAAGACCGCGATCGAGCTGATGCGGTCCATCAAGGCGATGCTCGATCCGCACGGCATCATGAATCCGGGGAAGGTGCTGTGATCGCGTCGGTCTCGCCTGCTCCGCTCGCGATCTCCGCGATCACCGACGCCGATGTCGAGCCGGTCGTGGCGCTGTGGCAGCGCTGCGGCCTGACCCGGCCCTGGAACGATCCGCATGCCGACATCGCGCTGGCGCGGCGGCGCGACAATTCCACCGTGCTGGTCGGCCGCGACAATGGCGCGATCGCGGCGACCGTCATGGTCGGCCATGACGGCCATCGCGGCTGGGTCTATTACGTCGCCGTCAATCCCGACTGCCGAAAGCGCGGCTACGGCCGCGTCATCATGGCCGCGGCGGAGGACTGGCTGCGCGCGGCCGGCATCGCGAAGCTGCAACTCCTGGTCCGGCGCGAGAACGCACAGGCCAACGCGTTCTACGGCTCGCTGGGCTTCGAGCTGTCGACCTCGGTGATGTTCCAGAAGTGGCTCGACGGCCGCGAGGCAACGCCTTAGGGCCGTCTGCAAGTCACGCGCGGGAAAAAATGACTTGCGCACATCTTATAGTTGATGATTTATTCCAGCGCGACTGATGGGGCGCCACCGCGCATGCCATTTTGATTGAGTCGCGCGTGACATCGGAGACGAGTTCATTCCTGCATTGATACTTTTCTCGCGGGTGTTTCATGAGCAATTTCCAGAACACCACCCTGATCGCCACAGGCATCATTGCTTCGCTCCCCCTGATTCCGGTGGGGCATTACCTGGCATTCGGCTGGCCGGCACGAAAACGGCAGATCGTCTCGCGCCTTTCCAATCAGTCGATCGGCTACTACAGGATGGCCTTTTGTCCGGAGAGCGATTTCACCGACAATAGCGGCTTCGCGAAGGAGTACGACAAGCGGTATGGCCGGCCCTTGTTCACGGCTCCGATCCTGCTGCTCGCGCTCGCATTGCTCGTCCTTACATATTTTTGCGTGTTGTGGGTGCTCACGCATGATTGGGCGAGCGCGCAAGAGGGTACCGCGAAGATCGCCATATTCTCGCTTGCCGGCGCCTATATGTGGATCACGTACGACCTCATCTTCCGCGCGCGTCAGAACGATATCGTGACTTCCGATATCAATCGCGCGACGTTGCGCCTGTTGATCTCGCTTCCATTCGGATTTGCCATCTCGGCGTTCGCCGGCGTCATGACCGGCTCGACGGTGACGTTGAGCACTGGCGCGTTGGCCTTCTTCGTCGGCGCCTTTCCGACCGATACGGTCCTCAAATTCATGCGCCGCACCGCCGCGGTGCCACTCAAACTTGATGCGGACACCAGCGAAGACGGCGTTCAGCAGCTCAAGAAAGTCGACGGCATCACCGTGCCTGTTGCCGAGCGCTTCATCGACGAGGGCGTGAAGACACTGGTGCAGCTTGCGTATGCCGATCCTATCGCGCTTTCGATCAGGTCTGGCATGGATTTCTCGTTCGTTCTGATCTGCTGCAGCCGAGCGATGGTGAGATCCTATTTCGATGACGACCAAATGAAGATCGTGCAAAAATACGGATTGCGCAGCGGGTTCGAGGTCAAGACGCTGAACGATATCCTGCTCGCCTATGACGAGCTTCAAGAGCAGGCGAAGGCGAAGGGCGAACCCCCACCAAGCCCGTCACTGGCCCAGGCAGCGGCGCAGCGCCAGTTGCGGGCCTTTGCCAACGCGTTGACCATGGACGAGGATTCGACCCGTTTCATCCTTGATCAGATTGCCGAAGATCCCTACACACAGTTCGTGTGGTGGATGTGGCCCGACGTGCCGAAAGCGGACTCGGCCGACGAAGCTGCGGCGGACGACACGCAGCCATCGCCCGTTGTCGCTGCGGAGCTGGTGGGCTAGTTCGTATCAAGAACGACCTGGCTCGCGCCGCGGGTGGCAGAAGCCCGCGCCGGCGCCTTTCTGCCTTAAGCGCCAGACAGGTGCCGCAAAGCTCAGGGAGACCTCATGTCAATTTCCGACCGCGTCCGCATCAAGGACGTCCGCGTGCTCTCGAACGGCTGGACCACGCTGAAGACCACGACGTTCGAGTACCGGCGCGCCAGCGGCGAGTGGCAGACGCAGCACCGCGAGACCTATGAGCGCGACAACGCCGCGGCCGTGCTGCCGTACAACCGCGCGCGGCGGACGGTGATCCTGGTGCGCCAGTTCCGCCTGCCCGCCTTCATCCGCGGCTATGACGACCTCCTGATCGAGGCGGCTGCCGGCGTGCTCGACAACGCCGAGCCCGAGGAGCGGATCCGCGCCGAGGCCGAGGAGGAGACCGGCTATCGCCTGCACCACGTCCACAAGGCGTTCGAGGCCTTCATGAGTCCGGGCGCCATCACCGAAAAGCTGCATTTCTTCGTCGCCGAGTACGAGCCTTCGATGCGGGTGAGCGACGGCGGCGGCCTCGAGCACGAGGGCGAGGACATCGAGGTGCTGGAGCTCTCCATCGACGAGGCGCTGGCGATGATCGCCGACGGCCGCATCATCGACGCCAAGGCGATCATGCTGCTGCAATACGCAGCGCTGCATGTGTTCAGGTAGGTGAGTCTATCCGGGCGCAAGGTGCTCTTCCTTCTCCCCTTGTGGGAGAAGGTGGCGCGAAGCGCCGGATGAGGGGTATCTGTCCGCGAACTCCATGAGAGTGGAACTCGCGGAGACAGACCCCTCACCCGTCTCGCCGCTTCGCGGCGAGCCACCCTCTCCCACAAGGGGAGAGGGGAAGACCGCGCCCCGCACCATCCTCAACTGCAATTCAGCCCTGCGTCGCCCCCGCCCCCGTTGAGCAACCCCGCAACTCCCTCTAGTCTGACGACAACCAAGAACCAGGAGACGCGCCCATGTCCGCTCCGCGCGACGACGAATTCGGCTTTGCGCCCGACTATGATGCCCCCGTTCCCTATATGCAGCGCACACGCGATTACTATGCGGCGATCGGCTACACCACGGCGTATCGCTGGGCGCATTACACCTCGGCGCCGTTCCAGCCGCTGAAGAAGCCATTGGCGCGGTCGCGCGTCACCATCGTCACGACCGCCGCGCCCTACGATCCCGCCAAGGGCGACCAGGGGCCCGGCGCGGCCTATAACGGCAGCGCGAAGTTCTATCAGGTCTATGACGGCGACACCTCGAAAGCGCACGACCTGCGCATCTCGCACATCGGCTACGACCGCAAGCACACCTCGGCGACCGATAGCGGCACCTGGTTTCCGCTACCGCAGCTGTTGAAGGCGAGCGCTGCGGGCCGCATCGGCGAAGTCGCCCCGCGCTTTTTCGGCGCGCCAACCAACCGCAGCCACCGCGTCACGCTCGACACCGACGCGCCGGAGATTTTGGCGCGCTGCCTTGCCGACAAGGTCGACGTCGCGGTGCTGGTGCCGAACTGTCCGGTCTGTCACCAGACCACCGCGCTGGTGGCGCGGCACCTTGAAGCGGGCGGCATTCCCACGGTGATCATGGGCTGCGCCAAGGACATCATCGAGCACGCCGCCGTGCCGCGCTTCCTGTTCTCGGACTTCCCGCTCGGCAATTCCGCCGGCAAGCCGCACGATGTCGCCTCGCAGGCGCAGACGCTGGAGCTGGCGCTCAAGCTGCTGGAGACCGCGAGCGGCCCGCAGACCACGATGCAGTCGCCGCTGCGCTGGAGCGAGGACGCCTCCTGGAAGCTCGACTACAACAACGTTGCGCAGCTTTCGCCGGAAGAGCTGGCGCGCCGCCGCGCCGAATTCGACAAGCAGAAGGAGATCGCGCGCGGCAACCGCGCCGCCTGACGTCCTCCGACAACCAAGACAAAAAGGGAGAGCGACGTGACGCGACCGTTCGAGGGCGTGAAGATCCTGGATTTCACGCAAGTGCTGGCCGGGCCCTATGCCAGCTACCAGCTCGCGCTCTTGGGCGCCGACGTCATCAAGATCGAGCGGCGCGAGGGCGAGGACATGCGCCGCACGCCGCTCAGCCGCGAATGGGCCGAGCGCGGCCTTGCCCCGGCGTTCCAGGCCGTCAACGGCAACAAGCGCAGCCTGACGCTCGACCTGCAGAAGCCGGAGGCGATCGCGATCGTAAAGAAGCTCGCAAAGACCGTCGACGTCGTCATGGAGAACTTTCGTCCTGGCGTGATGGACAGGCTCGGCATCGGCTACGAGGCACTCTCGGCGATCAACCCAAAACTGATCTATTGCGCGGTGTCGGGTTTTGGCCAGACCGGCCCGGATCGCCTCCGCCCGGGCTATGACGGCAAGATGCAGGCGCTGTCGGGCATCATGGCGATATCAGGTCACCCCGAGACCGGGCCAACGCGCGCAGGCTTCGCCGTGTGCGACGTGCTCTCGGGCGCCACCGCCGCGTTCGGCGTGTCGAGCGCGCTGTACCAGCGCGACCGCACCGGCAAGGGGCAATTTGTCGACGTCTCCATGCTGGAGGCGACGCTGGCGTTCCTCTCCGGGCAGATCGCCGACTGGTCGGTCGCCGGCCATCGCCAGACACTGTCGGGCAACCAGGCGGTGAGCCGCCGGACCACCGCAAACCTGTTCAAGTGCGGCGACGGCCACATCCTGCTCGCCGTCAACAACGAGAAGCAGTATCGCGCACTGATGGCTGCGCTCGGCCGCGAGGATACGCTCAGTGATCCGCGCTTCGCCGACTGGTTCTCCCGCAACGAGAACGAGCCCGCGCTGCGCGCCATCATCGAGGAGGCGCTGGCGGCAAGGCCGGCGCGCGAATGGGAGACGATTCTGGAAGACGCCGGCGCGCCCTGCGCCAGCATCTGGAAGGTCGAGGAAGTGATCGACCATCCGCAAATCAAGGCGCGCGGCGCAATCCAGGAGCTGGATACGCCCTACGGCCGCCTGCGCTTTGCCGGCAGCGGCTTCAAGCTCGCCCATGGCGGCGG
>RXJC01000461.1 GCA_003963435.1 Bradyrhizobiaceae bacterium
TCCCGTCAACTTCTTCGGCGCGCTGAAGGCGGGCGCCCGAGTCGCGCATCTGTCGCCGCTCGACGGCGAGATCGCGCTGACGCACAAGGTCTCGGACTCCGGCTCGCGCCTGCTCGTCACCTCGAACCTGCAGGCGTTGCTGCCGACAGCGCTCAAATTCCTGGAGAAGGGCCTGGTCGACAAGCTCGTCGTCTGCGAGGACGATGATTGGGGCAAGGTCGGCACGCCCCAGGCGGCGATCCCGAACGATCCCCGCATCGTCACCTTCAAGACCTTCGTCGAAGGCGCCACCCCGCCCGCGCAATGGCCCTCGGCGACGGCCGACGACGTCGCGCTGCTGCAATATACCGGCGGCACCACCGGCCTGCCCAAGGGCGCGATGCTCACGCACGGCAACCTCACCTCGGCGGTGTCGATCTACGACGTCTGGGGCAAGCCGGGACGCGCCGCGCGCGGCGACGTGATCGAGCGCGTGATCTGCGTGCTGCCGCTGTTCCACATCTACGCGCTCACCGTCGTGCTGCTGTCCTCGCTTCGCCGCGGCAATCTGATCTCGCTGCACCAGCGCTTCGACGTCGAAGCCGTGATGCGCGACATCGAGGTCAAGCGCGCGACGTACTTCCCGGGCGTGCCGACGATGTGGATCGCGATCGCCGCGCTTCCTGACCTCGACAAGCGCGACTTCTCCTCGCTTGCCACCATCGGCTCCGGCGGCGCGCCGCTGCCGGTCGAGATCGCGAGCTTCTTCGAGCGCAAGGTCGGCAAGAAGCTGAAGAGCGGCTGGGGCATGACCGAGACCTGCTCGCCAGGCACCGGCCATCCGCCGACGGGGCCGGAAAAGCCCGGCTCGATCGGCCTGATGCTGCCCGGCATCGAGCTCGACGTGGTCGCGCTCGACGATTCCAGGCGCGTGCTGCCGCCCGGCGAGGTCGGCGAGATCCGGATCAAGGGCCCGAACGTCACCAAGGGCTACTGGAACAAGCCGGAGGGATCTGCGGATGCCTTCGTCGACGGCCGCTTCCTCACCGGCGACATCGGCTACGTCGACACCGATGGCTATTTCTTCCTGGTCGACCGCAAGAAGGACATGATCATCTCCGGCGGCTTCAACGTCTATCCGCAGATGATCGAGCAGGCGATCTACACCATTCCTGGTGTGCACGAGGTGATCGTGCTCGGCATCCCCGACCAGTACCGCGGCGAGGCCGCAAAAGCCTTCATCAAGCTGAAGCCGGACGCAAAGCCGTTCTCGCTCGAGGAGCTGCGCGCGCAGCTCACCGGCAAGGTCGGCAAGCACGAATTGCCGGCCGCGGTCGAGTTCGTCGCCGATCTGCCGCGGACGCCGGTCGGAAAATTGTCGCGCCACGAATTGCGCCAGCAGCAGAAACCGTCACAATCCATCCAACCCGTAGCAGGAGCTCGTTCTTGACCGACGCCGTCATCGTTTCCACCGCCCGCACCCCGATCGGCAAGGCCTATCGCGGCGCGCTCAACGCCACCGAGGGCGCCACGCTGCTCGGCCATGCCATCGGCGAAGCCGTCGCGCGCGCCAAGGTCGATCCGAAGGAGATCGAGGACGTCGTGATGGGCGCGGCGCTGCAGCAGGGCGCGACCGGCGGCAACATCGCGCGCAAGGCGCTGCTCCGCGCCGGCCTTCCCGTCACCGTTGCCGGCACCACGATCGACCGGCAATGCGCCTCCGGCCTGCAGGCGATCGCGCTCGCCGCGCGCTCGGTGCTCTTCGACGGCGTCGAGATCGCAGTCGGCGGCGGCGGCGAGTCCATCTCGCTGGTGCAGAACGACAAGATGAACGGCTTCCACGCCCAGGATCCGGCGCTGCTCAAGATCAAGGGCGAGGTCTACATGCCCATGATCGACACCGCCGAAGTCGTCGCCAAGCGCTACGGCATCTCGCGCGAGAAGCAGGACGAGTATTCGCTTGAGAGCCAGCGCCGCACCGCGGCGGCCCAGCAGGGCGGCAAGTTCAAGGACGAGATCGCGCCGATCACGACGCAGATGGCCGTCACCGACAAGGCGACCGGCGCGGTCTCGATGAAGGACATCACGCTGTCGCAGGACGAGGGCCCGCGCCCCGAGACCACGCTCGAAGGCCTCGCCGGCCTCAAGCCCGTGCGCGGCGAAGGCTTTTCGATCACCGCCGGCAATGCCAGCCAGCTTTCCGACGGCGCCAGCGCCTGCGTCATCATGAGCGACAAGGAAGCCGCCAAGCGCGGCCTCAAGCCGCTCGGCATCTTCCGCGGCTTCGTCTCTGCCGGCTGCGAGCCGGACGAGATGGGCATCGGCCCGGTCTTCGCCGTGCCGCGCCTGCTCAAGCGCCACGGCCTCACGGTTGACGATATCGGCCTCTGGGAGCTCAACGAAGCCTTCGCGGTGCAGGTGCTGTATTGCCGCGACAAGCTCGGGATCGACCCCGACAAGATCAACGTCGACGGCGGCGCGATCGCGGTTGGCCATCCCTACGGCATGTCGGGCGCGCGCCTCACCGGCCACGCCTTGATCGAGGGCCGCCGCCGCAAGGCCAAATACGCGGTCGTCACCATGTGCGTCGGTGGCGGCATGGGCGCGGCCGGGCTGTTCGAGGTGTTGCAGTAGTTGTTCTGTCGTTCCGGGGCATTCGCGCCAGCGAATGAACCCGGAACCTCGAGCCACAAACTTCTGGATTCTCTGGTGCGCAATTGCGCATCAGAGTTCGCGCTCCGCGCGCCCCGGAATGACGATAGAGAATAACGTTTCACAGGAGGATCCGATGGATCTCGCATTCACGAAAGAAGAGCAGGCGTTTCGCGAGGAAGTGCGGCAGTTCTTCCGCGACAACGTGCCGCCGGATACGCGGCGCAAGATGGTGGAGGGCCGTCACCTCTCGAAGGACGAGATGGTGACGTGGTGGCGCATCCTCAACAAGAAGGGCTGGGGCGTCAGCCACTGGCCCAAGCAATATGGCGGAACGGGGTGGACCTCCGTGCAGCACTACATCTTCAACGAGGAGCTGCAGTCCTATCCGGCGCCGCAGCCGCTCGCCTTCGGCGTCAGCATGGTCGGCCCGGTCATCTACACGTTCGGCAACGAAGAGCAGAAGAAGAAGTATCTGCCGCGTATCGCCAATGTCGACGATTGGTGGTGCCAGGGCTTCTCCGAGCCCGGCTCCGGCTCGGACCTCGCTTCGCTCCGCACCAAGGCCGAGCGCAAGGGCGACAAGTGGATCATCAACGGCCAGAAGACCTGGACCACGCTGGCCCAGCACGCCGACATGATCTTCTGTCTCTGCCGCACCGACAACAACGCCAAGAAGCAGATGGGCATCTCCTTCATCGTGTTCTCGATGAAGTCGAAGGGCGTCACCGTGCGTCCGATCCAGACCATCGATGGCGGCCATGAGGTCAACGAGGTCTTCTTCGACAACGTGGAAGTCCCGATCGAGAACCTGATCGGCGAGGAGAACAAGGGCTGGGACTACGCAAAGTTCCTGCTCGGCAATGAGCGCACCGGCATCGCCCGGGTCGGCGTCTCCAAGGAGCGGCTGCGCCGCATCCGGGACCTCGCCGGCAAGGTCGAGTCCGCCGGCAAGCCGATCCTCGAGGATCCTGCGTTCCGCGAGAAGCTCGCCGCGTGCGAGATCGAGCTCAAGGCGCTGGAGCTGACGCAGCTGCGCGTCGTCGCCGACGAAGGCAAGCACGGCAAGGGCAAGCCGAACCCGGCCTCATCGGTGCTGAAGATCAAGGGCTCCGAGATCCAGCAGACCACCACCGAGCTGCTCATGGAAGTGATCGGCCCGTTCGCCGCGCCCTACGACGTGCATGGCGACGACGGCTCGAACGAAGCCATGGACTGGACCGCCCAGATCGCGCCGAGCTACTTCAACAACCGCAAGGTCTCGATCTACGGCGGCTCCAACGAAATCCAGCGCAACATCATCGCCAAGGCGGTGCTGGGGCTGTGATCCCGCGCCGTCACAACACACTCGCCGTCATGGCCGGGCTTGACCCGGCCATCCACGCCTAGCGGCACGAAAGAACGTGGATGCCCGGCACAAGGCCGGGCATGACGAAATCGATACCGGAGAGCAAAAACATGGATTTTGATCTGAACGAGGAGCAGCGGCTTCTCAAGGAAAGCATCGACGGCCTGCTGACCGATTCCTACGATTTCGAGCAGCGCAAGAAGTACATGAAGGAGAAGGGCGGCTGGAGCAAAGCCGTCTGGGGCAAGCTGGCCGAGCAGGGGCTGCTCGGTCTGCCCTTCGCAGAGGCCGACGGCGGCTTTGGCGGCGGCGGCGTCGAGACCATGATCGTGATGGAAGCGCTCGGCAAGGCGCTGGTGCTCGAGCCGTATCTTGCGACGGTCGTGATCGGCGGCGGCTTCCTGCGCCATGCCGGCACCGATGCGCAGAAGGCCGCGCACGTGCCCGGCATCATCGACGGCAGCAAGACGCTGGCCTTCGCCCAGCTCGAGAAGAACTCGCGCTACGATCTGTTCGACGTCGCGACGACCGCGAAGAAGAAGGGCGACGGCTGGGTCATCGACGGCGAGAAGTTCGTCGTGCTCAACGGCGAGAACGCCGACACGCTGGTCGTGACCGCCCGCACCAAGGGCGATCGCCGCGACAAGACGGGCGTCGGTGTTTTCCTGGTGCCGGCGAATGCCAAGGGCGTCGCCAAGAAGTCCTACCCGACCCAGGACGGCCTGCATGCCGCCGACATCACCTTCACCGGCGTCGAGGTCGGCGCGGATGCCGCGATCGGCAACCCCGAGGATTCGCTCGCGCTGATCGAGCGCGTGGTCGACGAAGCCCGCGTCGCGCTCTGCGCCGAGGCGGTCGGCCTGATGGACGAGTCGCTCAAGACCACTGTCGAGTACATCAAGACGCGAAAGCAGTTCGGCGTCGCGATCGGCTCGTTCCAGTCGCTCCAGCACCGCGCCTCCGACATGTTCGTCGCGGCCGAGCAGGCGCGCTCGATGTCGATGTTCGCCACCATGGCGAACGATTTCGAGAACGCCAAGGAGCGCAGCAACGCCATCGCCGCGGCCAAGGTGCAGATCGGCAAGTCGCTGAAGTTCGTCGGCCAGCAGTCGATCCAGCTCCACGGCGGCATCGGCATGACCATGGAGGCGAAGATCGGCCACTACTTCAAGCGCCTCACCATGATCGAGAACACCTTTGGCGACACCGACTACCACCAGCGCCGCGTCGCCGACGCGGGCGGGTTGATCTAGCCGTCATATCGCGAAGCGGCATCCGCACAAAAGATCGTCATGCCCGGGCTTGTCCCGGGCATCCACGTCTTGGCGGTTAGAGGGGAACGTGGATGGCCGGGACATAGGCGAGCGGAAGCGACGCCGTCCTTCAGACGGCTATGCCCGGCCATGACGGCCGAGCAAGCGAGTCGGAAATAGAAAAGGGATACAACAAATGAAAAACACCCCGTTCGATCTCACCGGCAAGGTCGCCGTCGTCACCGGCTCCAGCCGCGGCATCGGCCGCTCCTCCGCTGAACTTCTGGCGAAGCTCGGCGCCAAGGTGGTCGTCTCCTCGCGCAAGGCGGACGCCTGCAAGGAGGTCGCCGACGGCATCAATGCGGCCGGCGGGGACGCCATCGTCATCCCCTGCAACATCGCGCGGAAGGCCGAGGTCGAGGCACTGGTCGCGGGCGCGACCAGGCATTACGGCAAGATCGACATCCTCGTCTGCAACGCCGCGGTGAATCCGTATTACGGCCCGCTGCTCGACATCACCGACGAGGCCTTCGACAAGATCATGGGCTCGAACGTCAAGAGCAACATCTGGCTCTCAGCGCTCGCGATCCCGCAAATGGCCGAGCGCGGCAAGGGCTCGGTGATCATCATCTCCTCGATCGGCGGCCTGCGCGGCTCCACCGTGATCGGAGCCTACGGCATCTCCAAGGCCGCCGACTTCGCGCTGTGCCGCTCGCTCGCCGGCGAATGGGGCCCGAAAGGCGTCCGCGTCAACTGCATCGCC
>RXJC01000093.1 GCA_003963435.1 Bradyrhizobiaceae bacterium
GAAGGAGGATTCGCGCGGCGTTTCGGAGACATCGAGGCCGTGCTTGGCCACGAAGCGCTGCATCGTGTCGCCCACCAAGCTGACGAGACATATCGGCGCTTCGCACAGCGCCGCGGTGAAGCGGGTCAATTCGCCGAAGCCAGCTTCATCGGCAAGGCCTTCGACGTCGTGCGCGTCGAGGATTTCGGCTCTGGACGTCGGGAGATCTTCTGCGGAACTCATGAAACGGCCTTAACCCCGGCGCCAGCGCAGCCATCATCGGGCGGTATCGCCCGGCGTAATGGCCAGCGGCCCCTCCCTACATTGAGCCGCCCCGGCGTGCGTTCCGATCCTCAGAGGGCTCAGGCACTGGCGGACGACGTTGTCCCGCCCTGCGCGGCGAGCGACGCCCGCAAGGTCATGAGATCATAACAACATTTGTCGGGGAGGGTTCCATCCGTGAGAAGCACCGGCACGGAGGAAGCTGATCGAACCGCCCGGCGCGGACCGCCGGGTTGCCCGATCAGGCGTACCGTCCGTGGCAGTGCTTGTACTTCTTGCCGCTGCCGCAGGGGCAATCCTCGTTGCGGCCGACCTTGCCCCAGCTGGCGGGGTTTTTCGGATCGCGCAGCGCGGCGTCGGTGGCCTGGGCGCCGAGCGTGACGCTGGCGAGCGCCATCTCGTCCTCGCCGGTGTTCGGGTCCAACTTGTGCGCCTCCATCGGCGGCAGCACCGGGGCCTCCTGCTCCGGCGGGACGATCTCGACCCGCATCAGCTGCGCCGTGACGGCCTCGCGCAGATGCGCGCTCATCTCCTGGAAGAGGTTGAAGGCCTCGGTCTTGTACTCCTGCAACGGATCGCGCTGGCCGTAACCGCGCAGGCCGATGACCTGGCGCAGATGGTCGAGCATGATCAGGTGCTCGCGCCAGAGATGGTCGAGCGTCTGCAAAAGGATGGTCTTCTCGACGTAACGCATCACGTCGGGGCCCCATTGCCCGACCTTGGCCGCCATGTGCTCGTCGGCCTTGGTCTCGATGCGCGAGAGCAGCTCCTCGTCGGCGATGCCCTCTTCCTTGGCCCATTCGTCGACCGGCAGGTCGAGATCGAGCACGCGCTTCAGCTCGTCCTTCAGGCCGGCGACGTCCCATTGCTCGGCATAGGCGTGCTCGGGCACGTGCTTGGCGACGAGGTCGTCGATGAAGGCGTGACGCATGTCGGCGACGGTCTCGGCGACGCTCTCGTCCTTCATCAGCTCGACGCGCTGGTCGAAGATCACCTTGCGCTGGTCGTTCTGGACGTTGTCGAACTTGAGCAGGTTCTTGCGGATGTCGAAGTTGCGCGCCTCGACCTTCTGCTGAGCCTTCTCGAGTGCCTTGTTGATCCAGGGGTGGATGATGGCCTCGCCCTCTTGCAGGCCGAGACGCTGCAGCATGCTGTCGAGACGGTCCGAGCCGAAGATGCGCATCAGATCGTCTTCCAGCGACAGGAAGAACTTCGAGCGGCCGGGGTCGCCCTGACGGCCGGAGCGGCCGCGCAGCTGGTTGTCGATACGGCGGGATTCGTGGCGCTCGGAGCCGATGATGTAGAGGCCGCCCGGCTTCTTCACGGTCTTGGCGGGCTTGCTCCCCTTCGCCGGCTCGACCTCGACAGTCTCCTCGGCCTTCAGCACGAGGTCGCGGAAATGGGCGATGTCGGCCTTGATCTGCTCGATCTTCTTGGCCTTCTCGGCCTCGTCCTCGATGCCCGCGGTCTCCTGCTGGATGCGCATCTCCAAGGAGCCGCCGAGCTTGATGTCGGTGCCGCGGCCGGCCATGTTGGTCGCGATCGTGATCGCGCCGGGAACGCCGGCCTCGGCGACGATATAGGCTTCCTGCTCGTGGAAGCGCGCGTTCAGCACCGCGAACAGCTTCGCCGGCTTGCCGGCGCGCGCCGCGGCGTAGAGCTTGTCGAGCGCGTTCTCCTTGCCGAAGTCGATCTGCTTGTAGCCGTTCTTCTTGAGGAATTCGGCCAGCACTTCCGACTTCTCGATCGAGGCGGTGCCGACCAGCACCGGCTGCAGCCGCGCATTGGCGCGCTCGATCTCGGCGAGGATGGCGCCGTATTTCTCCTGCTGGGTGCGGTAGACCTCGTCGTCCTCGTCGAGGCGCGCGACCGGCAAATTGGTCGGGATCTCCACGACCTCGAGCTTGTAGATGTCGAACAACTCGTCCGCTTCGGTCGCGGCCGTGCCGGTCATGCCGGCCAGCTTCTCGTACATGCGGAAGTAGTTCTGGAAGGTGATCGAGGCCAGCGTCTGGTTCTCGGGCTGGACCTGGACGTGCTCCTTGGCCTCCAGCGCCTGGTGCAGGCCTTCCGAATAGCGGCGGCCCGGCATCATGCGTCCGGTGAACTCGTCGATGATGACGACCTCGTCGTCGCGGACGATGTAATCCTTGTCGCGGGTGAACAGCGTGTGGGCGCGCAGCGCCTGGTTGATGTGGTGCACGACGGAGACGTTCTCGACGTCGTAGAGCGACTCGCCCTTGAGCTGGCCGGCATCGCGCAGCAGCGTCTCGATCTTCTCCATGCCGGCTTCGGTCAGCGTCACCGTGCGCTGCTTCTCGTCGACGTCGTAGTCGGACTTGTCGAGCTTGGGCAGGAAGCCGTCGATGGTGTTGTAGAAATCGGAACGGTCGTCGAGCGGACCTGAGATGATCAACGGCGTGCGCGCTTCGTCGATCAGGATGGAGTCGACTTCGTCGACGATGGCGAAGAAGTGCGGCCGCTGGACCATGTCCTCGAGCCGGTACTTCATGTTGTCGCGCAGATAGTCGAAGCCGTATTCGTTGTTGGTGCCGTAGGTGATGTCGCAGGCATAGGCCGCCTTGCGCTCGGAATCGTCGAGGCCGTGCACGATCACGCCGGTGGTCATGCCGAGGAAGCCGTAGATCTGGCCCATCCAGCCGGAGTCGCGGCGGGCGAGGTAGTCGTTGACGGTGACGACGT
The DNA here is from genome assembly GCA_003963435.1 of Bradyrhizobiaceae bacterium. Taxonomy (GTDB): domain Bacteria; phylum Pseudomonadota; class Alphaproteobacteria; order Rhizobiales; family Xanthobacteraceae; genus Bradyrhizobium. The sequence continues at coordinate 2,965 of RXJC01000093.1, forward strand.
GGACGCCCTTGCCGGCGAGCGCGTTGAGGTAGACCGCAAGCGTTGCGACCAGCGTCTTGCCTTCGCCGGTCTTCATCTCGGCGATGTCGCCCTCGTGCAGCACCATGCCGCCGATCAGCTGGACGTCGAAATGGCGCTGGCCCAGCGTGCGCTTGGCGGCCTCTCGCACGGTAGCGAAGGCGGGCACCAGGAGGTCGTCGAGCGTCTTGCCCTCGGCCAGCTGCTTCCTGAACTCGGCGGTGCGGGCCTTGAGCGCCTCGTCGGAGAGCTTGGAAACCTCGGGTTCCAGCGCGTTGATCGCGTTGACGCGGGACTGGTATCCCTTCACCCGCCGGTCGTTGGCGGAGCCGAAAAACTTGCGGGCGAGCGCGCCGATCATGCCTAGTTCCTGTGTTCGCGATTTAACCGCGTTGGGCCCAAGAAGTTGTCACCCGACTGGCCATCAACTCACCGTGACGCCTCGCGGCATCAGAGCCCGGACCGCGGGGTCATCCGCCATATGGGTGGGAATTGGGCTAGTCTGGGTTCAACGGCCAAAAACGCAGCAAAATAAACGCCATCGCCATGGTCGCGACCGGCCAGAGATATGGCCCGGTCGGGGCCTTGTCAACGGCGGGCGCATTGCGGCTAATTCATCATTTTGACAGAGTTTTCGCGTTGCCAAGCCCCCCTGAATTGGGCGAGTGTCCGCCCGCTTCGGGCAGCCCCCTGCTTCAACATAAGGATTTTCCATGACCACCTCGTTCCCGGTAACCACCGGCCAGCGTTTCCGCCATGCGTCCGCCCTGGCTGGCAGCCTCGCTCTGGCGCTGTCCCTGGCGTTCGCGGGCCCGCTCCGGGCCGCCGACGATCCGGTGCTGGCGAAGGTCAATGGCGCGGAAATCAGGAAGAGCGACGTCGCCATGGCCGAGGAGGAGCTCGGACCGAGCCTCGCCCAGATGGACCCGGCGACCAAGGACGAGAACGTTCTGTCGTTCCTGATCGACATGAAAATCGTCGGCAAGGCTGCCGAAGACAAGAAGGTCGCCGACAGCGAGGAATTCAAGAAGCGCCTGGCGTTCGCCCGCAACCGGCTGCTGATGGACAGCCTGCTCGCCAACGAGGGCAAGGCGGCCACCACCCCGGACGCCATGAAGAAGGTCTATGAGGAGGCCTCCAAGCAGATCACCGGCGAGCAGGAGGTGCGCGCCCGCCACATCCTGGTCGAGACCGAGGACGAGGCCAAGGCGGTGAAGGCCGAGCTCGACAAGGGCGCCGATTTCGCCGAGCTGGCCAAGAAGAAATCCAAGGATCCGGGCTCGGCCGACGGCGGCGACCTCGGCTTCTTCACCAAGGAGCAGATGGTGCCGGAATTCTCGGCGGTCGCCTTCACCCTGGAGCCCGGCAAGATCTCCGACCCCGTGAAGTCGCAGTTCGGCTGGCACGTCATCAAGGTCGAGGAAAAGCGCAACCGCAAGGCGCCGGACTTCGAGCAGGTCAAGACCCAGATCGAGAACTACGTCACCCGCAAGGCCCAGGCCGAGTACGTCGCCAAGCTGCGCGCGGAGGCCAAGGTCGAGCGGCTGGACCAGCCGGCGGCGGACGCCAAGCCGGATGCGAAGCCGGCCGATGCGGCCAAGCCGTCTGACAGCAAGATGGCGCCGCCTGCGAAGAAGTAAGAATTCGCTGTCACTTCGGTGACGCCAAGAGTATCTAAGCATCGCAATGGCCGGGCATCATCGCCCGGCCATCTGCATATCCAGACCTCACCAAGGCGCCTCGCGATGTCCTCCTCCGTCTCTCCCCTCGCCCCCAAGAACGTCCCCGATATGCCCGTGATCGCGGGCGTCCGTCTTGCGACGGCGGAGGCCGGCATCCGCTACAAGAACCGCACCGACGTGCTGCTGGCGGTGATGGACAAGGGCACCGCGGTCGCCGGCGTCTTCACCAAGTCGAAATGCCCGTCCGCGCCGGTGGAATGGTGTCGCGCCAAGCTGAAGGGCGGCGGATCTTCTAAAAAAGGATTGGCGCGCGCGCTGGTGGTCAATTCCGGCAACGCCAATGCCTTCACCGGCAAGACCGGCCGCGCCTCCACCGCGCTGACCGCCAAGATCGCGGCCAAGGCGGTCGGCTGCAGCGAGAGCGAGATCTTCCTGGCTTCGACCGGCGTGATCGGCGAGCCCTTGGATGCCACCAAGTTCGACGGCGTGCTCGGCCGGCTGGCCGAAGCCGCCGAGCCCGGCGACTACCTCGCCGCGGCCAAGGCGATCATGACCACCGACACTTTCCCGAAAGTCGCGACCGCGACCGTCAAGCTCGGCAAGGCCAAGGTCACCATCAACGGCATGGCCAAGGGCGCCGGCATGATCGCGCCCGACATGGCGACGATGCTGTCCTTCGTCTTCACCGACGCGCCGATCGCGCCCGCGGCCCTGCAGGCGCTGCTCAAGGCCGGCGTCGAGGACACCTTCAATGCGGTGACGATCGACGGCGACACCTCGACCTCGGACACGCTGCTGGCGTTCGCGACCGGTGCCGCCGCCGCGCATGGCGCGCCAAAAATCAGCCGCGCCAGCGATCCCAGGCTGAAAGCCTTCGTCAAGGCATTCAACCAGATCCTGGCAAATCTCTCCGAGCAAGTCGCCCGCGACGGCGAAGGCGCGCGCAAGCTGGTCGAGATCACCGTCGAGGGCGCCAAGACCAAGGCCTCGGCACGCAAGATCGCGATGTCGATCGCGAACTCGCCGCTGGTCAAGACCGCGATCGCCGGCGAGGACGCCAATTGGGGCCGCGTGGTGATGGCGGTCGGCAAGGCCGGCGAGCCGGCCGATCGCGACAAGCTCTCGATCGCGTTCAACGGCATCCGCGTCGCCAAGAGCGGCGCGCGCGATCCTGACTACGACGAGGCCCAGGTGTCGGAAGCGATGAAGGCCCCGGAGATCGCGATCAAGGTCTCGCTCGGCCTCGGCAAGGGCCGCGACCGCGTGCTGACTTGCGACCTCACCAAGGAATATGTCGCGATCAACGGCGATTACAGGTCGTAGGCTCACATCGTCATTCCGGGGCTCGCGAAGCGAGAACTTTGGAGCGCAATTGCGCTCCTGAGAATCTCGAGATTCCGGGTCCGATGCTAGAGCATCGCCCCGGAATGACGCGCAAAACCACTCACCCCGAAATCCTGGCGTCCGCGACCGCTTTCTTGAACAGCGCGTTCATCGCGTCCGAGATGCCTTGGGTCGGGCTCACCTCGAAATACAGTCCTGGCGAAGCGCAGCTCTGCATGTTCTGCGCGATCTCGCTGTTCGGCGACGGACCATAGGGGCCTGCATTGAACGGATCGATCCATTTCATGTACCAGCCGTTGGTGGGCAACGCGAGATAGGTCGTGTAAAGCACGGCGACCTTGACGCCCCGATCCTTCATCGTCTTGCAGAGCGAGGCATCGAGCGGCGACTGGCACCGCGACGAACCCGAGAGCGGCTTCAGGCAGCCCTTATTACTCTCGTCGGCGACACCGTCAGAGACGAAAAAGAGATATTTCAGCGGAGCGTTGGATTTACCGCTTCCGGGATTGGGTATCTCGTTGTTGATGGCCGGAAAGATGGTGCTGAACTGCGTGTCCTGATCCTTGGTATAGCTGTCGTTGTTGCCGTAGACGCCCATCAGGTCGATGTTGCCGGCCGCCGTCTTCGCGCTCGACAAATTCGAGGACAACGGGAAAAGCGCGCGCAAGCCGATCGTCTTTGACGCCGCGCCGAAATCGTAGATCGCCATGCGGAACTGATTCGAATAGGTCTGGCTCGCGGCAGCCGTGTCCATCAGCGATTGCGTCGCGCTCCGCAGCACGTCGATCCGCGTGGTCACGCCAATGCTCTTGGCCAGATTGTAGTAGTTGTCGGGGTCGTTGTAGTCGTGGCAGGCGAACGCGCACTGGTCGTTCGGCTTGAAGCTGCTGCCGGTGGTCGCGTTGACCAGCTTGGTGACATCCGCCGGCGTCGCCGCCACGCCCATGGACGGCGAATTGTCGAGCAGGAGGTAGAAGTCGGCATAGAGCGGCATGCTCGCCGTCGCCGTCGATGTGCCGCTCATCGTCAGCGCCGTCTTGCCGATCACGCCGAGGAACATGGTGTTGATGCTGCCGCTGAACGCAACGGTCGAGGTGATGGTCGAGCCGCTCTTGACCACGGTCGGCGTGACGCTGTTGAGCGTATAGCCGGTCAGATTGGCGACGTTGGCATTGAAGATGTTCTTGGCGTCGGTGACGCCAGCCGGAATCGCGCCGTCGGAGGTCATCGTGCCCGCCGCGGCAAATCCCGGCGATGCCTTGGCGACCGCGCCGACGCTGGCCGCGTCGGCCGCGGCCTGCAGCTTGGCCCGAATCTGCGTCGCGCGGGAGTAATCGACGGCGCAGCCAACCACCGTGATCAGGGGGACGCAGGCAAGCGCGAAAATCACCGCGATGTTGCCGCGCCGGTCCCGGGTGAACCGGCGGATGGTGGTGGACAGCGGAGCGCACATGGATCGAGCCCGGAATGGATTAAATATGTTTCCACTCTAGGAACCCTTGATTAAATATGACTTATGCAGGGGCGCAGAAACGCCAGGCCGCAACGAGGTTAACAAACCATTGCGGATGATCTTCATCTGATGACAGTGACGTATGGCCGATTTGAAACTGACATTGGTGGTAGCCTGCGCGCTTGTCGACGCCGACAAGCGCGTCCTGATCGCGCAGCGCCCCGAGGGCAAGACGCTGGCGGGCCTCTGGGAATTTCCCGGCGGCAAGTGTGAGCCCGGCGAGCGCCCGGAGCAGAGCCTGATCCGCGAGCTGCACGAGGAGCTCGGCATCACCGTCGCGGAGCCGTGCCTCGCGCCGCTGACCTTCGCGAGCTACGGCTATGAGACGTTTCATCTGTTGATGCCGCTCTACATCTGCCGGCGCTGGGAAGGGATGGTGACCGCACGCGAAGGTCAGACCCTCGCCTGGGTCCGCGCCAACAGGCTGCGCGACTACCCGATGCCGCCCGCGGACATTCCGCTGATCCCGCATTTGATTGATCTGCTGATGTGACCGCTTGCCGTCATTCCGGGGCGATGCGCAGCATCGAACCCGGAATCTCGAGATTCTCAGGAGCGCAATTGCGCTCCAAAGTTCGCGCTATCGCGCGCCCCGAAATGACAACGGCGCTAGGATTCCGCTTTCCCCGCCTTCTTCACCGCCTCCGCCAGGCTCGCCTTCGCCGATCCCGGCTTCAGCGGCTGCTGCTGGCTCGCATGCGGGGCCCAGCCCGAGAGCCAGATGATGTCGAACGTCGCACGGATGCGCCCGTCGGCGTCGGCGAAGCGCTCGGCGTAGATTTCGGCCATCCGCAGCAGCGTCGCGCGACGGCTCGGCGTGCGCCGGCGCTCGATCAGCACGTTGGCCGCACCCATGCGGCGGAGATCCTGCATCAAGGCGAACGCATTGCCATAGCGCACCACGACCCGATCGACATCGGTCACCGGCAGCGCAAAGCCGGCCCGCTGCAACAGCGCGCCGATGTCGCGCAAATCGGCGAATGGCGCCACGCGCGGCGACACGCCGCCCTCGCATTCGGCCTCCGCCGCGGCGAAGGCCTGGCGTAGCTCTGTGAGACTGTCGCCGCCGATCATCGCGGCCAGCAACAGCCCGTCCGGCTTCAGCGCACGGCGGATCTGCGCCAGCACGCCCGGCAGGTCGTTGACGAATTGCAGCGCCAGCGCGGAGACGACGAGGTCGAGGCTTTCGGGGGCAAAGGGCAGTTTTTCCGCGCCGGCCGCATCGGGCCCGACGTGTTCGATGGAAGGAAGGCGCGTGCGGAGCGCCGCGAGACCTTCGCCGGGCGTCCAAAGATCGGCCGGCGTATGAAATTCCCGCATCACCGCGGCGAGCCGGTCAGAGATGTCCTCGGCGACACGATCGAGCAGGAAGCTCACGGCACCTTGCGCCTGCGCACGCCGCTGCCGCGCGTGCAGCAAGGCGCGATCGAACAA
>RXJC01000463.1 GCA_003963435.1 Bradyrhizobiaceae bacterium
GGCACCACGTCGCTGATGACGATCACCGTCTCGGAAGTCTCGACGGACAGCAGCGGCAATGCGACGGTGCAGTGGAGCAAATCGACCAGCGCGACGGGGGCGAGGACCGTGGGACAGGCGATGCCCTTGTCGGCCTTTACCGCGCCGGGCGGCACCACCAACGCCAACATCTCCCTCATCCTGAGCGAGGTGTCCTACGACTACACGCCGAACCTCGGCTTCACCATCGCGGGCACCGTCAAGCTGTCGGACAGCTATTACCTGTTCCCGCGCTGTTCGACCAACGGCCCGAGCGGCTCTTCCGCCGCTTACGACGTGAAATATCCGGCGACGACCACCTGCACCTGCATCCAGCACTTGCAGCAGAAGAGCTGTTAGTCCCGCGGCAGCAGGCAGGGCGATCCCATTCGGCATCCTGCCCGAGCGATGCGCGCGCCTTCGTCGTTCGAGACGGCGCTTGCGCGCCTCCCCAGGGTAAGGCTACTCAGAGGTCAAGTTGCGTCCCTGTTGCCGACCGCCCCATGGCCGGCGCGGCCCGGGGACGCGTGATCGCGGCGATCTCCGTCGACCAGCCTCAAGGATATCCACGCCATGACCCAGGCGCTCCCCATCAGCCGCTTCCCGGTCCCTGATCTCGCCGACCTGCCGGACGACATCAGGGCCCGTATCCTGGCCGTTCAGGAGAAGTCCGGCTTCATTCCGAACGTGTTTCTGGTGCTGGCGCACCGGCCGGACGAGTTTCGCGCGTTCTTCGCCTATCACGACGCGCTGATGGACAAGCCCGGCAACCTCACCAAGGCCGAGCGCGAAATGATCGTGGTTGCGACCAGCAACCTCAATCAATGCCAGTATTGCGTCGTCGCGCATGGCGCGATCCTGCGCATCCGAGCCAAGGATCCGCTGATCGCCGACCAGGTTGCGGTCAACTACCGCAAGGCCGACATCACCGACCGGCAGAAGGCCATGCTGGACTTCGCCGTACGTGTCTCGACCGAGGCCTACAAGGTTTCCGAATCCGACTTCGCCACGCTGAAATCGCACGGGTTCACGGAAGAAGACGTCTGGGATATCGCCGCAATCACGGCCTTCTTCGGTCTCTCGAACCGGATTGCCAACGTCACGAGCATGCGTCCGAACGCGGAATTCTACAGCATGGGACGCGGCTGACTGATCGCCATCGGCGCCGGCACGGCGGACGGGCCGGGAGGTTGATCTCGTTCGGTCGGCGTCTTGAGAAAGAAAATCAAGGGAGAGGTGAGGAGATGACGGACTTCGTGACGCCGCAAGAGATGGCGGAGATGATACCCTCCGGGTGCAAGCTTGGCCTCGCGCCGGACGACTACGCCGCGGCCCCGGGACTGGTCCGGATGCTGATCGATCGCGGCATTCGCGATCTTCACGTGGTCTGTGCGCCGATCGGCGGCATGCAGGTCGATATGCTCATCGGCGCCGGCGCAGTGGCGACGCTGGAGACCAGCGCCGTCAGTCTCGGCGAGGCGGGCGGTGCGCCGTGTTTCAGCCGGGCCGTCCGCGACGGCTCCATTCGCCTCCGCGACGCGACCTGTCCTGCGGTGTTCGCAGGCCTGACGGCCGCGGAGAAGGGCGTCCCGTTCATGCCGATCCGCGGCATCATCGGCAGCGACGTCCTGAAGAAGCGGGACGACTGGAAGGTGACGTCCAACCCGTTCGACGACAGCGAGCAGATCGTCGTGGTCTCGGCGATCCAGCCCGACATTGCCCTGTTCCATGCGCCCGAAGCGGACCGCTTCGGCAACGTCCGGCTGGGGCGCCGGCGTGAAACCATGCTGCTGGCCCATGCGTCGAAGCGGGCCTTCGTGACCGTGGAGCGCATCTCCGAGGTGTCGCTGCTCGAGGACGAGAAGACGGCCGCGGGCGTCCTGCCCGCGATCTATGTGAGCGCGGTGGCGCAGCTCAAGAACGGCGGGTGGCCCACAGGGCTTTATGCCGAGTATCCCAGGGACGGTCAGGAGGTCGAGAAATACGCGCGAGCGGCGCGCTCGCCGGAAGGGTTCCAGGCCTACATCCGGGGTTCGAGGAGCGCGGCATGAGCGAGGCGTGCACCAGCCGCGAGCTGATGATCTACACGATCTCGCGGCTGCTCAAGGGCGTGCGGCATGTCGCCGTCGGTCAATCCTCGCCGATGCCGGCTGCCGGCGCGATGCTGCTGCGCGCACTCAACGAGCGCGACGGAGTGGAGCGCGTGCAGGTCTCGATCCTCGGCTCGGTCAAGCACAATTCCTTCACGGGCGGTGCCGAGGAGCTGTTCGATTGCGCCGCGCAGGGACGCCTGGACGCCTTCTTCCTCGGCGGCGGTCAGATCGACGGCCGGGGCAACGTCAATCTCGTCGGCACCGGCGACTACCCGAACAATCCGGTCAGATGGCCCGGTTCGTTCGGCTCCGCCTATTTGTATTTCCTGGTCCCTCGGGTCATTCTGTTCCGCGAGGAGCACAGCCTGCGGTCCCTGGTCGAGCGCGTGGATTTCGTGTCCGCGCCTGGCGTCAGCGACGAGACGGTCTACCGGCGCGGCGGCCCGCACGCACTGCTGACCAATGCAGCGCTGTTTTCCTTCGACCGCGAGGCCGGCCGCTTTCGCCTCGAGAGCACGCATCCGGGATATAGCTGGCGCGACATTCGCGGCACGACGGGCTTTGCCTACGACAACGAGCAATGCGAGGTCGTGACGCCGGCGCCTGACGAGGCGACGCTGGCTTTGATCCGGGGACGCATTCGCGAGGAGCTGCGCGAATGTTACCCGCAATTCGCAGGCAATATGCCCGGTCCGGGGTGAGGCCGGGTTCGGCTCCGGCGACGCTCGCCGTGGCCATCGAGACGCCCGCCGCGTAAAGCGGCCCGATGACAGGCGCCGCGGTCGTCTCGCAGGACGAGGCGCGCGCTCGGCTGGCGGAAAATGCCGTATGCGATTGCTCTACGTCCCCGCGGGGTAGTTGCGGCCGTATGGGACCGACGGGAATTTGCCGCGGTGCTATCGGATTCATCCCGATAGGTGCGCCTGGTCCCGGCAACGTTCAGGCAATCTCCGCAACATTTCCAAACATCTTCGTCAACATCCTGCGGCTGTTCGGGCGTAGGACGCGCACGGTCTCTACGAATCAGGATTGGCAGAATGCGATTGAAGATTTCGGCGGCGCGCGCGGGTATCGGCGCGGCCTGCCTCGTGCTCGTTGGCGTCAGCCCGTCATGCGCGGAGCCGGTGTTCGACAGTCTGGCCGGCGCATGGTCGGGCATCGGCACGATGAAGCCGTCCGACGGTCCGCGCGAGAAGGTTCGCTGCAAGGTGGCGTACAACGTCACCAGGCCGGGTCGGTCGTTGACGCTCGACCTGCGCTGCGCAAGCGATGCGTACAAGATGGTCCTGTCCGCGAACATCGAGCAGAGCGGGACGGAACTTTCCGGCAATTGGTTCGAGAGCGAGTACCGGCAGGGCGGCAAGGTCTACGGCACGAACAAGGACGGGCTGATCGAGGCGCGAATAGAGGGAAACACAGTGGCCGCGCTGGTGACGATCCAGACCAGGAGCAGCCATCAATCCTTTCTGATGGAGGCGCCGGGCTCCTGGATGGCGGAGGTCGCGATCGAATTGAACAAGGAAGCGAGGTAAGCCTCTCTCGGGAAAAGTCCGGGAGACGGCTGGGCCCTGTAAGTCGTTGATCTTCAATGCCCCGGCTACTGTGCATGGGGTTGTTCTCGCGTTTCCGTTGGCGAGGGCAAGCCAAAGTCTCAAAATTCGCTTTACAAGAATTCGGATATACCGTATGTTTCGCGCATCCCGCCCGCCGCAAGGGGCGTTTCGCGATCGTCACGAGACGCGGGCCGGGAGGCGGTGGCCGCGACGGCGTCGACGCGATGGGCAGGCTGCAGGGCGGAATCCCCGTGAGCAGCGGCTCGCGCGATACGACACGGCGCTGACAGCGTCCTCGTTCGGCCGCGATGGCGAGCGCACGCCAGCCGTCGCGGACCGGGGCGGGGATGTGCGCGGACGGCAAAATCGTGTGGTCCTGACGCCCGAGGTCTGTGCGTCAAGTGTTGCGGTGATTCGGCGGCCCAACCGGGTCGGCACATCAGCCATCCGCAAGGCGACGGGGGCAATAGCGCATCGCTCCCCGAGGAGAGCGCGACATAAGCCGTCAAACCATCCGCGCAGGGAAGGCCGGTTGCCCGGCGCCACCTGTAGTCCACCCCGTGCGCGTCTTGTTCGCACACGGGACCGCGGGTGCCAGCCGGCATCCGGTCTTCCCTGCGCCCTTTCTCATAAAGGGGAGCGACGAAGAGAGCAAAGCTCGGGCGAAATGAGCCGCGAGAACGCGAGAGCGTGCCTGCACGTCGCGCACCAGGAGCTCAATTGCCTACGCTGCTTGCGCCATCGCAGGCTTCGGCTCGGTCTTCGGTTGCCGCGACAGCGCCAGCACGATCAGCGCGGCGAACACGCAGAGCGCGCCGGCGATGAAGAAGGCGGGGAGGTAGCTCTGATAGACCGTCCGCGACAAACCTGCACCGAACGCGGCCGTGCCGGCGCCGAGCTGGTGACCGGCGAAGATCCAGCCGAACACCAGATTGGCGCGCTCGGGCCCGAATTTCTGCGCGGTGAGGCGCACCGTCGGCGGCACCGTTGCGATCCAGTCGAGGCCATAGAACATCGCAAAGATGGAGAGGCCGTAGAACGAGAAATCGCTGAAGGGCAGGAAGATCAGCGAGAGCCCGCGCAGGCCGTAGTACCAGAACAGCAAATAGCGGTTGTCGTAACGGTCCGACAGCCAGCCCGACATGATGGTGCCGAAAAAGTCGAAGATGCCCATTGCAGCCAGCAGGCTTGCGGCCTGCACCTGCGGGATGCCGAAATCGAGGCACATCGGGATCAGGTGCACCTGGACGAGGCCGTTGGTCGAGGCGCCGCAGACGAAGAAGGTCGCAAACAGGATCCAGAACGCGGTCGACTTCGAGGCGTCGCGCAGCGTGCCGAGCGCCACCGCAGTGATCGAGCCGTGGCTGACGGGCGGCACGGGCAGGGGTGTGGTGCCCTCGTCGCCGAACGGACGCTGGCCGACGTCGCTCGGCCGGTCGCGCATCGCGAGCAGCACGGCGAGCGCGGAGACGCCGAGCATGAT
>RXJC01000066.1 GCA_003963435.1 Bradyrhizobiaceae bacterium
GCCAAGAAGCTCCTGACCGAGGCCGGCTACCCCGATGGCTTCGAGGTCACGATGGACTGCCCGAACGATCGCTACGTCAACGACGCCGCGATCTGCCAGGCCGTCGTCGGCATGCTCGCCCGCATCGGCGTCAAGATCAATCTGCTGGCGCAGCCGAAGGCGCAGTACTTCGCCAAGGTGCTCAAGCAGGGCGGCTACCAGACCTCGTTCTACCTGCTGGGCTGGACGCCGAGCACGATGGACTCGCACAACGTGCTCTACGACATCATGGGCTGCCGCGACGATGCGAAATCCTCGCGGGGCGAGGCCAATCTCGGCGGCTACTGCAACAAGGAGTTCGACGCCATCACCGACAAGGTGCTGGTCGAGACCGACACCGCCAAGCGCAACCAGCTGATCAAGCAGGCCTACGAGATCAGCATCAAGGACTGGGCGTACATCCCGCTGCATCAGCAGGCGCTGGCCTGGGGCGTGTCGAAGAAGGTCAAGCTACCTCAGCGCGCTGACAATCTGGTCATGTTCCGCTGGGCAACCAAGCAGGAATAGCCTCGGTTGGACACGAGGTCCCGGCAGCGCAAGGCTTCCGGGACCTTTCCTTTTCCGGCTGACAAGGACGTCGGCCGCACGCTTACCCAAGGACAGTGGAAGGCATGCTCGCTTTCACTCTTCGCCGTGCCGTTCAGGCCATCGGCGTCATGTTCGCCGTCGGCATCATCGCGTTCTCGATGTTCCGTTTCGCCGGCGATCCGGTCAACCAGATCGTCTCGATCGACACGTCGGCGGCCGAACGCGAAGTCGTGCGCAAGTCACTCGGCCTCGACGATCCCGTGCCGGTGCAGTTCATGCGCTATTTCGCCGACGCCGCGCAGTTCAAGTTCGGCGTCTCCTACCAGTTCCGCCAGCCGGTCTCGACGCTGTTGATGGAACGCATGCCCGCCACTCTGGAGCTCGCGATCTGCGCCACGGTGTTTGCGATGGTGTTCGGCATCCTGATGGGCGTCTATTCGGCGCTCAGGCGCGACACCTTCCTGGCCAAATTATTCCAGGCGGTCTCGTTGATCGGCATCTCGTTGCCGACGTTCCTGATCGGCATTCTGCTGATCTATCTGTTCGCAGTGACATTGGGCTGGCTGCCCTCGTTCGGCCGCGGCGAGGTGGTCAAGCTCGGCTGGTGGAGTACGGGCCTGCTCACGCTGTCGGGACTGAAGGCGTTGATCATGCCCTCAGTCACCCTCGGCCTGTTCCAGATGACTTTGATCATGCGGCTGGTGCGCGCGGAGATGCTTGAAGTGCTGCGAACCGACTACATCCGCTTTGCCCGCGCGCGCGGGCTCACCACGCGCGCCATCCATTTCGGCCACGCGCTGAAGAACACGCTGATTCCCGTGATCACGGTGGCCGGACTTCAGTTTGGCTCGGTTATTGCATTTTCGATCATCACCGAAACCGTGTTCCAATGGCCGGGCATGGGACTTCTGTTCGTCCAGGCCGTGCAGAATGTCGACATCCCGATCATGGCCGCGTACCTGCTGATGGTTTCGCTGATCTTCGTCACCATCAATCTGGTGGTCGACATCCTCTATACTGTCGTCGATCCGCGCCTGCGCGCGACCGTCGGCCGTGCCACATAGGCAGTCCAGCATGTCCGACCTAGTCGCCTCCAATTCTGACGAGCAGGGCGCGCCGCCCGCGCATGCCGGCCGCAGCTGGCTGAGCCGCGCGCTCGACAGCGACATCTTCTATTCGTTCCGACGTTCCAAGCTGACCATGGTGGCGGCGGCCATCACCCTGCTGTTCTTCCTGCTCGCAATCTTTGCATCCGCGCTCGCGGTACAGAACCCATTCGATCCAGCCCAGCTCCAGCTGATGAACTCGCGCATCTCGCCGTTGTGGACCGCGGACGGCCAGAGCCCATTCCTGCTCGGCACCGACGAGCAGGGCCGCGACGTGTTCTCTGCCATCCTCTACGGCATGCGCATCTCGCTCGCCGTCGGCATCGCCGGCGTGATCTTCGCCGGCGCGCTCGGCGTCGCGCTCGGCCTGATCGCCGGCTATTTCGGCGGCGCGGTCGACGGCGTGATCATGCGCATCGCCGACGTGCAGCTCACCTTCCCCGCCATTCTGATCGCGCTGCTGGTCAACGGCATCGCCAAATCGATCTTCGGCAACCGACTGGACGCCACCAGCATGCTGGTGGTGCTGGTGATCTCGATCGGCCTGAGTTTCTGGGTCGGCTATGCCAGAACGGTGCGCGGCTCCGTGATGGTCGAGAAGAACAAGGACTACGTGGCCGCCGCGCAGCTGATCGGCCTGCCCGCACCGAAGATCATGCTGCGGCACGTGCTGCCCAACACGATGGGTCCGATCCTGGTCATCGCCACCATCAACCTCGCCCTTGCCATCATTACCGAGGCGACGCTGTCCTTCCTCGGCGTCGGCCTGCCCGACACCATGCCCTCGCTCGGCACGCTGATCCGCATCGGCAACAACTATCTGTTCGCCGGCGAATGGTGGATCGTCGCCTTCCCGGGCCTGGCGCTCGCCGGGCTGATCCTGTCGATCAATTTGCTCGGCGACTGGCTGCGCGACGCGCTCAACCCGAAACTCCGATAAGCAATTGAGTACGCCTCGCTCATGACCGAACCCATCCTCTCCGTCCGCAATCTTCAGGTGGAGTTCGCCTCCCGCCGCGGCACGCTGCGTGCCATCGACGGCGTCTCCTTCGACATCGCCAAGGGCGAGGTGCTGGGCGTGGTCGGCGAATCCGGCGCAGGCAAGTCCGTCACCGGCCTTGCCGTGATCGGCCTGATCGACCGGCCCGGCCGCATCGCCGGAGGTGAGATCCGTCTCGCTGGCCTTCGCATCGACAATCTGCCGCCGGAGGAGATGCGCCGCATCCGTGGCAAGCGCATCGGCATGATCTTCCAGGATCCTCTCACCTCGCTCAATCCGCTCTACCGGGTCGGCGACCAGATCGTCGAGACGATCAGGACTCACCTCAACTTGTCCGAATCCGCCGCCCGCCGCCGCGCCATCGACCTGCTCGCCGAGGTGGGCATTCCCGCGCCGGACAAGCGCATCGACGGCTATCCGCACGAGTTCTCCGGCGGCATGCGCCAGCGCGTCGTGATTGCGCTCGCGATCTGTGCCGAGCCCGAGCTGATCATCGCGGACGAGCCGACCACGGCGCTCGACGTCTCCGTGCAGGCGCAGATCATCTCGCTGATCAAGCGGCTCGGCCGCGACCACGGCACCGCCGTGATGCTGGTGACGCACGACATGGGCGTGATCGCGGAAACCTCGGACCGCGTCGCGGTGATGTATGCGGGCCGCGTCGCCGAGATCGGCCCGGTGCAGGATGTCGTCCGAAATCCGCTCCATCCTTACGCCAAGGGGTTGATGGGCGCGATCCCGACGCTGGCAGGCGACGACAAGCGCCTGCAGCAGATTCCCGGTTCGATGCCTCGCCTCTCGGCGATCCCGCGCGGCTGTTCGTTCAATCCGCGCTGCGCCTTCGCCTTCGACCGCTGCCGTATTGAGCGGCCGGAGCCGTTGCCACGCGGCGCACAATCGGTCGCCTGCCATCTCTATGACAACGTGCCGGCGGAGAGCGCGGCATGAGCACGCCCTTCGTCCAGGCGACAAATCTGCGCCGCGTATTCGACGTCTCGAAGCCTTGGCTCAACCGCATGCTCGAGGGCGGGCACCTCGAATATCTCAAGGCCGTCGATCACGTCACATTCGATATCAGGAAGGGCGAGACGTTTGCGCTGGTCGGCGAGTCCGGCTCCGGCAAGACCACGGTGGCACGGATGGTCGTGGGCCTGCTGCCGCCGAGCGCCGGCGACGTCTTGATCGACGGCGTCTCGATGACCGATCCGCGGCAAGCGCCGGCGCGTCGCAAGCTGCGCCGCCGCATCCAGATGATCTTCCAGGACCCCTATGCCAGCCTGAACCCGCGCTTCCGCGTCGATGGCATCATCTCCGAGCCGATCCGCGCGTTCGACCTGATCCAGGGCGAGCGCGACATCCAGGCCCGCGTCGGCGAGCTGCTCACCCTCGTCGGCCTGCATCCCGACGACCGGCTGAAATTTCCGCACGAGTTCTCCGGCGGCCAGCGCCAGCGCATCGCGATCGCGCGGGCGCTCGCTTCTGATGCCGAGTTTATCGTCTGCGACGAGCCGACTTCTGCGCTCGACGTCTCCGTGCAGGCGCAGATCCTCAACCTGATGCGCGACCTCCAGGACAAGTTCGGCCTGACCTACATGTTCATCAGCCACAACCTCGCCGTGGTCCGCCACATGGCGAGCCGCGTCGGCGTGATGTATCTCGGCCGCATCGTCGAGATCGCGGAGGGACGCGAGCTGTTCGCCAATCCGCGCATGCCCTACACTAAGATGCTGCTCGGCGCCGTGCCTGATCTTGCCATGAGCGGCCGCCAGCGCATCCCGGTAAAGGGCGAGATCCCGAATCCGATCAATCCGCCCTCCGGCTGCGCCTTCAATCCGCGCTGTCCGCTGGCGTTCGATCTCTGCCGCAAGGAAACGCCGGAGCTGATCGATGGCGTCGCCTGCCACGCCGTTAACACCGCGCCGGTCCCAGCGTGACGCGCGCGTGCCATGCGACCTGCGCATTTGGCATCCCAGCATCGGCTGTGATCAATTGCGCGCGCCGCAAATGAGGTAGCCCATGGCCAGCAACATCAATCCCGATCCGTTCACGACGCGCCCCGAGATCGAGGGCACTTTCGGGGTCGTCGCCACCACGCATTGGATCGCGACCGCCGTCGGCATGGCCATCCTGGAGAGGGGCGGCAACGCCTTCGACGCCGGCGTCGCCGCCGCCTTCACGCTTCAGGTGGTGGAGCCGCATCTGAACGGCCCCGGCGGCGACGTGCCGGTCATCGTGCACGACGTGAAGCGTGGCCGTACCGAGGTGATCTGCGGCCAGGGTCCGGCACCGGCCCGCGCCACCATCGCGCATTACAAGAGCGAAGGCCTCGACATGGTGCCGGGCACCGGCCTGCTCGCCGCCTGCGTCCCCGGCACGTTCGAATCCTGGATGATGCTGCTGCGCGACTACGGCACGATGCGCGTGCGCGACGTGCTGGAGCCCGCGATTTCCTACGCGCGCGACGGCTATCCGCTGGTCGAACGCGCCTGCGCCACGATCCAGACCGTCGAGCAATTGTTCCGCAAGCACTGGCCGACGTCCGCCGCTGTCTACCTGCCGCACGGCGAGGTGCCGAAACCCGGCACGCTGTTCACCAACAAGACGCTGGCGGCGACCTACGCCCGCATTCTCAGCGAGGCCGAGAGCGGCGGCGGTGGCCGCGATGCCGAGATCGAGCGCGCGCGCAAAACCTGGTCGCAAGGCTTCGTCGCCGAGGCTATCGACAAATTCTGCCGCACCCAGGAGGTGATGGACGTCAGCGGCTCGCCGCATCGCGGCGTGCTTTCCGCCGACGACATAGCGCGCTGGCAGCCGACCATCGAGGCACCGCTCACCTACGATTATGGCCGCTACACCGTCTGCAAGGCCGGTGTCTGGAGCCAGGGCCCGGTGACGCTGCAACAGCTTGCGCTGCTGAAGGGCTTTGCGCTTGACGGCCTCGATCCGACCGGACCGGAGTTCATCCA
>RXJC01000687.1 GCA_003963435.1 Bradyrhizobiaceae bacterium
GTCGCTGCGCCTTGCGCCGACCGCCATGCGTACGCCGATCTCGCCGATCCGTTCCGACACCGAGACCAGCATGATGTTCATGACGCCAATACCGCCGACGACCAGCGAGATCACCGCGATCGCCGCCACCAGGAACGCCAGTGTCTGCGTCGTGCTGGTGATGGTGCGGCGGATATCGTCGGTGTTGAGGATGACGAAATCCCTGGTGTTGTGCCGCTGCGTCAGCAGCGTCGTCACCGCGTCCTGCGCCAGATTGGTCGAGATCTCGTCGCTGATCCGCAGCAGGATGCTGCGCAGTGAACGATCGCCCGTGAACTGGGCCTGCACGGTGGTGTAGGGCAGGTAGACCGACAGGTTCTGGTTCGAGCCGAACCCGCCCTGCTGCTGGGCGATCACGCCGACGATGCGGCAGGGCACCTTGCCGAGCCAGATCACGCGGCCGATCCCCGAATTCTGGTCATCGGCGAAGAAGGTCTTGCGGGTGTTGTCGTCGATGACGGCCTGCCGCTCGATGTTGCCGATCGCGTCGGTGTCGAACAGGCGGCCCTTGGCGAGCTTGGCGCCCTTGACCTGGAAATAGCTCTCTCCGACGCCGTTCACCAGCACGTTGGACTCGTTGCCGCGATACCGCACCGTCGTGCTGGTCGAAACCGTCGGGGTGACCCCTGCAATGAAGTCTTGCCGGCCGAGCGCGCGGGCGTCGTCCAGCACCAGCGTCTTGATCTTGGCGGCCCGCGCGTCGCCGAAATCCTTGCCCGGAAACACCTCGATCGTGTTGGTGCCGAGGTTCGAAATGTCGGACAGCACCTTGCGCTGGGAGGCGTTGCCGAGCGCGACGACGGACGATACCGCGGCGATGCCGATAATGATGCCGAGCATGGTCAGGAAGGCGCGCAGCCGGTGCGCGGCCATCGCCACCAGCGCCATCCGCGAGGCCTCGCGCAGCCGACGCAAGGCGCCGGACCAGCCGGGAACGTGGTCCCACGGCGTACGGGATACGGCGACAGGCCGCTCCGGAGTGTCCGTCGTTTCGGTGCGGCGATCGGAGACGATTCTGCCGTCCTGAAGCTCGATGACGCGCTCGGCCCGTGCGGCGACATCGGCATCGTGGGTGACGATGATGATCGTCCGCCCCTCGCGGTGCAACTCCTTCAGGATCTTCAGCACCTCCTCGCCGCTGCGCCGGTCGAGTGCGCCGGTGGGCTCGTCCGCCAGGATGACCTCGGCGCCGTTGATCAGCGCACGTGCGATCGAGACACGTTGCTGCTGGCCGCCCGAGAGCTGGTTCGGGCGATGGCCGCGCCGGTCGTTGACGCCGAGCCTTGCGAGAAGCTGCTCCGCGCGCGTGCGGCGCTCGCGGGCCTTCATCCCGGCATAGATTGCCGGGATCTCGACGTTCTCGCCGGCCGAGAGGTCGCCGAGCAGGTGATAGCGCTGGAAGATGAAGCCGAAATGCTCGCGGCGCAGCGCCGCCAGCGCGTCGGCGTCGAGCTCGGAGGCGTTCTTGCCGGCGACGCGATAGCTGCCGGAGGTCGGACGGTCGAGACAGCCGAGGATGTTGAGCAGCGTCGATTTGCCCGATCCGGACGAGCCGATGATCGCGACCATCTCGCCGGGCTGGATGCCCAGCGAGACATCGTCGAGCGCAACCACGCTGGTGTCGCCGGCCGCGAACTCCCGCCGAACGTTCGCGAGGGCGATGATCGGATCGGCCATCTCAGGGGCCTCCCGGCGGGCCGCCGGACATGCCGCGCGACGCGGTCTGCTCGCTGGCTTCTCCGGTGATGACCCGTTCGCCCTCGTCGAGGCCGGACCTGATCTCGACCGTAGTGCGGTCGTTGAGTCCGGTCTTGACCTCGCGCTCGCGCACGTTACCCGACGCATCGAGGGTGCGGACGGTGCTGCGGCCGTCGGATTTCCGCATCAGCGCGAGCGCGGGGATGACCTTCACGCGCTTGGCCTCACCGGTGACAATGTGCACCTCGGCGGTCATGTAGGTCCGCAGCGAAAGCTCCTTGTTGGGGACGTTGAAGACGCCGATGTAATAGATGGCGGTGCTGGTGGAGCTTGATGAACTCGAACTCGTGCTCGAACTCGACGTGGTGGTCGAGGAGAAGCTGGCGTCGTTCTTGATCGACTCGGGCGCCGGCTCGATCTGCTCCAGACGGGCTTCATAGCGATGGTCTTGGTCGCCGAGTATGGTGAAGTAGAGCGATTGCCCCGGCTTGACCTTGACGATGTCGGTCTCTGAGATCTCCGTCCGCACCGTCATGGTCTCGAGCTGGCCGAGCACGACGATGGTCGGCGCGGACTGGACCGCGTTGACCGTCTGTCCTTCCTGCGCCACGGTGGCGAGGACCGTGCCGTCGATCGGCGCGGTGATGCGGGTATATTCGAGGTTCACGCGCGCGGTCTCGACGCTGGCTTCCGCCCCGGCGATCAAGGCTTCGAGGGCGGCGATCTGGGCGCGGGTCTGCCGCACGGTCGCATCCGCGCTGTCGAAATCGCTGCGCGAGGTGGCGCGTTGCGCCAATGTCGCCTGCTGGCGGGCGAGGTTCGCCTCGGCCAGAACCAGCGCGGCCTCCTTCTCGACCTTCTGCGCACGGTAGTTCTTCAGCGACGCCTCGGAGCTGCGCAGGTCGTTCTGCTTGGTGACGGGGTCGATCTGGGCGATGACGTCGCCGGCCTTGACTACATCGCCGACACGGACGTTGAGGGCGGTGATCCGGCCCGAGACCTGCGCGCCGACCGCGGTCAGTCGCGCCGGCTTCAGCGTGCCGCTCGCGAGCACCTCCTCGCGCAGATCGCTGACGGTGACCGGCGCCGTGATGTAGGACTGCGCCTTGCTCGACGTTCCCGCAAAGCGCGTGGCCGCGACCACGCCGGTGGCCATGACGGCAACGATCGCCGCGGCGATCTTCAGGCGTTTGGCGGTGATGATCTCGGTCACTGCTGCGCCTCCCGGAAGTGAGGTCCCGTATTGGTGTCCACGATGATCGGCGTCGATATGTCGACCGGATCGGACCAGCCGCCGCCGAGCGCCTTTGCCAGCGCGATGTAGTCCTTGGCCGCCGATACCTTGCTCTGGATCAGGGAATCCTCGGCCGAATAGAGCGAGCGCTCGGCGTCCAGCACGTCGATGAAGCTGGCGCTGCCGGTCTCGAACAGCGATCGCGACAGCCGCGCGGCTTCGCGGTAGTTCCTGGCCGCCTCCGACAGCTTGGTGGCACGTACGCGTTCGCGCGACAGCGAGACCAGGGCGTTCTCGACGTCCTCGAGCGCGGTGAGCAGGGTCGAATGGAATGTGGCGAACGCCTGGTCGCGTTGCGCCTCCGCAATCCTGACGGTGGCTAGGCGCTTGCCCGCGTCGAACACCGGCACGGTGATCGAAGGCCCGACCGACCAGCTCAGGCTCGAATATTTGGCGAGATCGCCGGCACGCATCGCGGAGGTGCCGACCGAGCCGGTCAATGACACCGCGGGATAACGGTCGGCCTCGGCCTGGCCGATCTTGGCCGTCGCCTGCGCCAGCTTGCGCTCGGCACTGGCAACATCGGGGCGGTTCATCAGCAGATCGGCGGGCAGTCCCGTGGGCAGGGGCATGCGTGGCGCCGGCACGGGCGCGGACCCCGCCATCAGCGAACCGACGCCGTCGGGCGCTCGCCCGAGCAGGATTCCCAGCCGGTGAATGTCGGCCGCGAGCGCCGCCTGATAGGTCGGAACGTTGGCTTCCGTGCTCGCCGCTTGCGCGGTGGCTTTGGCGAGATCGACCGCGTTGCCGCTGCCGGCCTCGTACTTGCTGCGGGTGAGCTTTTCGGTGTCGCGCTGCGAGACTGCGGTCCGCTGCGCCAGTGCGATCCGCGCCTGATAGCCGCGCGCCTCCACGTAATAGGCGGCGACGTCGCCGATCAGCGTGACCAGGCTGTCGCGTAGATCCTCCTCCGCCGATTGCTGCCCGCGCACCGCCGCCTCGATGCTCCGTTGCGTGCCGCCGAACAGGTCGAGCTCCCAGCTCGAATCGAAGCTGGCCTGGTGAAGCGAGTAGGGCGCGCTGTCGACGAGGACGGAAGAGGAGCCGGCGCTGGTCTTGTTGTTCGTCACCGAGGCCGTGCCGCTCACGGACGGAAACAGGCCTGCCGCCGTCTGTTGCACCGTGGCGCGCGCCTCGCGCACGACTGCTTTTGCCTTCGCGACGTCGGGGTTGGCTTCAACGGCTTCTTCGATCAGTCGGTTGAGCAGGGGATCGCGCAGGCGCAGCCACCAGCGATCAAGCTTGCCGGCCCCCCGATGCGAGGCAGTCTTGGTGCTCCAGTGCGAGGGCAAGGCGGGCCCGGGCGGGCCGGCATAATCCGGGCCGACCGCACAGCCAGCCAGGACGCCCCCCAGCATCAGCGCAACGCAGCCTGATCCGGCGCGCGCCATGAGGCTGCGCAACGGCGCGGGCTTTGGACGATGAGCCTCCTTGGCAGATGGCAGGGGACTTGCGAGGAACGGGTACGGCGGCATCAAATCGGCTGAAATCCATGGGCCTCGGTCCAGAGGAGATTCCTGGTCCTCTGGGGCAGGGCGAGGAAACGCCACTAGCCGGCCGATCGTGGCCTTTCGGCAGCCGGAATGTTGCTGAATGTAAACAGGTATTGCCAGAGGTCTCGGCGCCGCCGAAGAGCGGATGTCCCGCGACAGCCTGTAGCCCGGATGGAGCGAAAGCGTAATCCGGGGCCGCCCGCCCGGCATCTTGCACCGTCCCGGATTGCGCTGCGCTCCATCCGGGCTATTGCACCTCGCCTGTGTCCCCCTCTGTCAATCCCTTCCGCTGAAAATATTCCACTTTACCGAAATTCGGTTTTGGCGTATGTGTCGCCCATCCCGGCTCACCAGGAGGGGCGATCTCGAGGTCGTCTTGATCGCGAGCCGGGCTTGCGGTGGACGCGGCAGCGTCGGCATGAGAGGTACGGGCAGGGCGGGTAGTCCCTGTGAGCCCGTGGCCGCGTGCGGACGACGGCGCTGCTAGGTTCGTCTCGCCTGTAAGTTTTCGGCTCCGTCGACAGGGCTGGAAATACTGCGGCGACATGGCGGGCCGTGCGTACGGCAAAACCGTGTGGTCCTGGCCGTCGTGGCTACGGTCAAGTCGTTCGAAGATGCGCGC
>RXJC01000627.1 GCA_003963435.1 Bradyrhizobiaceae bacterium
CACGTCCACCAGCGCCTGGGGCAACGTCCGCATGCGCGTGGCCCTGGTGCTCGACAACACCGGCTCCATGGCCCAGGACGGCAAGATGCCGGCGATGCAGACAGCCGCCAAGAACCTGGTCGACCAGCTCAGCACGCTCGCGAAGGCCGATGGCGACGTCTACATCTCGATCGTTCCGTTCGCCAAGGACGTCAACGTCGGCGCCAGCAATTACAACAAGGATTGGGTCGATTTCACGGATTGGGATGCCGTCAACGGCAACTGGACGTGCGCCGCGGGCAACGACTGGAACTGCAGCAAGTGGAAGTGGGTGCCAGCCAACCACAGCGGCTGGACCGGCTGCGTCGTCGATCGCGACCAGGACTACGACACCAAGAACACCACGCCGACGACCGGCAATGTGGGGACGCTCTTCCCCGCCGAGCAGTACTCCTACTGCAACTCCGGCAGCTCGGCCTATCTGCAGCCGATCATGCCGCTGAGCTACGACTGGACCTCGCTCAAGGGCCGCATCGACGCCATGAAGCCGACCGGCAACACCAACCAGGGCATCGGCCTCGCCTGGGGCTGGATGACGCTGTCGACCGGCAATCCCATGAACGCGCCGGCCAAGGATCCGAACTACACCTACAAGGACGCGATCGTTCTGCTCTCCGACGGCCTGAACACGCAGAACCGCTGGTACAGCAACGCCTCGCAGATCGACGCACGCCAGAAGAAGCTGTGTGACAACGCCAAGGCCGAGAACATCACGATCTACACGGTGCAGGTGAACACCGGCAGCGATCCGACCTCAAGCGTGCTGCAATATTGCGCCAGCAGCAGCGACAAATTCTATCTGGTCACGTCGGCCAGCCAGACCGTCTCGGTGTTCAAGGACATCGGCTCCTCGCTGTCGAAGCTGCGCGTGGCGCGCTGACCGACCCTCCGCCCGCAAACAAAAAGCCCGGCTGGTTCAGCCGGGCTTTTCGATTCCAGGATGTCCTGAAATCTTTACTGGGCGGCCGGGGTGAACTTCGACACGATGGTCTCGACCGGCTTGAACGCCTGCTTGGCGAGGTCGCTGTAGAGGCCGGCGATCTTCTGCGATTCCGCAACGAAGGTCTCGTAGGCGGAACGGGCGAAATCGGTCTGCGCTTCCATGGCCTTGTCCAGCGACTTCACGCCCGAAAGCTTCTCGACGAAGGACTTGGTGTCTTCGAACGACTTCTTGGTGTAGTCGCCATAGGCGCTGGCGATCGCCTGGAGGCCGTGCTGCACCGAGGTCGCGGAGGCAACACACTGCTCGAACTGCTCTTTCCCGTAGCTCTGAAAGTCTTCAACCTTGAACATGTCGGAATCCTTTTCCCTGGCTCGCGTCGGGAAGCCCCGGCTCCCTGACTGCGCCCAAAATTAGTGCAACGCACAAAAAAGTCAAGAATCTTGTGCGACGCACAAAAAAAGAACCCAAATCGCGGAGATTCCCGGGGTTTCCCGCAAGGGTTCCTTAAGCTTTTGGAAACCGCGGCCCCCTACCCTGATTCCCTGAACGTGTTCAGCTTCCGCAGACGACCAAAAGTCGTTTGAGAACATCACCTTAGCCAGAATAGCGGCTCAGGCCCAACGTCTCCCGCAGTGAACACCAGCGGAGGGACAGCCAGAGCAGGTAATGATCCGGGTCCATTGGGCACAATTTCGCCTCACGGGCCGGTGATCAGTTGAGAAACGGGGACGGGGTTCCATGCTTCGTAAAAACTTGTCTTCCTCGCGCTTGGCGCGGGTTGGCGTTTTCGGGCTTCTTACGATCACCACCGCGGTCATCTTCACCACCGATGCCGCCGAGGCACGGCGCCATCGCCGCCACTACGCGCACCACCGGGTGCAGCGCGATGTATCCGATAGCTCCAGCCCGAAATTCGCGTCGATCATCGTCGACGGCAATTCCGGCGCGGTGCTGCAGGCCACGAGCCCCGACGGCATCCGCCATCCCGCCTCGCTGACCAAGATCATGACGCTCTACCTGCTGTTCGAGCGCCTCGAGTCCGGCAAGATGAAGCTCGACACCGAGATGCCGGTGTCCCAGCACGCCGCCGATCAAGACCCGACCAAGCTGAACCTGCGTGCCGGCCAGACCATCCGTGTCGAGGACGCGATCAAGGGCCTCGTCACCCGCTCCGCCAACGACGCCGCCGTGGTGATTGCCGAAGCGATTGCCGGCGACGAAGACGACTTTGCCCAGATGATGACGCGCAAGGCGCGCGCGCTCGGCATGTCCAGGACCGTCTACCGCAACGCCAACGGCCTTCCCAACGACGAGCAGGTCACCACCGCGCGCGACCAGGCCACGCTCGGCCGCGCCATTCAGGAGCGCTTCCCGCGCTACTACCGCTATTTCGCGACATCGACCTTCAACTGGCGCGGCCAGTCGATCCGCAACCACAATCACCTGCTGGGCAGCGTGGAAGGCGTGGACGGCATCAAGACCGGCTACACCCGCGCCTCCGGCTTCAATCTCGTGAGCTCGATGCGCCGCGGCAACCGCCATTTGATCGGCGTCGTGCTCGGCGGCCGCAGCGGCGGCTCGCGCGATGCCATCATGCGCAATTTGCTCGCGGAGAATCTCGACAAGGCCGCCACCACGCACACCGTTGCGGCGGTCACCGAGCGCAACGGCGCCGACACCGCCACCGATGTTGCCGACGCCTCCGATACTCCGCCGTCCCGTTCCGCTCAGCAGGTCCAGGCCGCGCCTCCGGCCCCCGAGCCTGCCACGTCGCGTCTGGCGGCCCGCCTGTCGACGCTGGCTGCCGCAACGGCCGCGGTGCCGCCTGCCCCGGTCAAGCCCGAAGTCAGCAAGCCCGAGGTTCGGCCGACGGAATCCAAGATCGAGCCCGCGCCGCTTACCAATGGCGTGATCTCGAGCCAGCCGCTCTCCATCATCCCCGGCTCGTCCGAGCCGATGAAGCCGGTCCGGGTCAAGACGGTTCAGGTCAAGGCCGGCGCCGTGAAGGTCGCCTCCGCCGCCCCTGGCCAGGTCGCCCCGCCGGTCACCAACGCCATCCCCTCCCGTTCCGACGTCGCGGAAACCTCCGGCGCCGTCGTCGCCCGGGCCGATCTCATCAACAAGCCCGAGATCGCCCGCAACGAGCTGCCGCGGCAGCCGGCGGGCTTCGGCACCGGCAACGGCATCCTCGGCGTGCTGCCGGCTGCAACTGCGGCTGCGCCTGCTCCGGCCGCTCCCAAGCTCGCCTCCGCCGATCCGATGCCGGTCCAGATGAGCGCTACCACCAAGCCGGTCGTCACCCACAGCGGCTGGATCGTTCAGGTCGGCGCGCTCGAGAGCGAGAACGAAGCGCAGCAGCGCATCGACGCCGCGCGCAGCTCGGCCCGCGGCCTGCTCAGCAAGGCCGATCCGTTCACCGAGCCCGTCGTTGCCAAGGACAATCGCAAGCTCTACCGCGCCCGCTTCGCCGGGCTGGAGCGCGACCAGGCCGAAGCGGTCTGCCGCACCCTGAAGCGCGCCGAGATCTCCTGCATCACCGTCCGCAACTGATCTCACTCCCCCCGCTCCAGACCAATGCCCGCGCCCTGCGCGGGCATTTTCGTTTTCAGGTGCGGTAACGCGGACGCAGTTCGTGACGAGGCTGTTCCGCGACAACCTCTCGTCAAGAATTTACGGTTAAAACTTTGCTCAAGGGATCGACCACGCCGACAATGGCGGGCATCGGGGCGACGGCAAACGGAGCAGGCGGAGGCTCACGCGGTACGGGCGTTTTGTGGCGTGGTGCCGGAGTTAGCCGTTATGCGTACGAAGCAGAGTATCCTTGGCCTCGTTTACCCGGGCAGCGAGATAGTTCGAGCCCCCCTGGTCGGGATGGAGTTTCTTCATCAGGGACTTGTGCGCCCGACTGATGTCGTCACGCCCCGCTCCCGGCTGCAGGCCAAGGATCTGATAGGCCTCCTCCGCCGTCATTTTGCTGCTCGCCGCCGTGCGGCGTTGCCCCCCTGCCGCATCGCCCTGCGCGTTCTGACGCCAAGCGGGAAACCGGCGGTCCAGATAGCTCTCAAGTAAGGCCACGCTCTCGGCGTCGAACGTCGGGACCATGGCCAGCAGGCTCGCAAGATCGAACTCGCCGAGATCGCGCCCGGCGTGAGGCCCGGCGACGATCTGGCCGCCGAGCTGTCCGGAATCATGGTCGAGCCGCATATCCAGAAATTGCGAGCGCACGCGCGAGGTCTGACCTGACGCGCGCGCAGCGCCGCCGCCGAACAGTCCGCCGACATTGCCGAAGCCGGCGTTCGCCAGCGGTGTCCAGCCGAGCAGCCCGGCACCGAAAAATCCGAGCGGGATCGCCACCACCAATTCGCCGCGCAAGCCCGTGAACACTGCGATCGCCAGCGCCAGCACGCCGCCGCCGAATCTGACGGCGCGCGCCAGCACCGCCGGGTTGGCGGCGCGGAACATCTGGAGCAGCAGGTAAAGCGTGATAACGGCGACAGCGCCGGCGAGCAGGGTCATGGCCGGAATATAGTCGCACTCGCGGCAAAATGCATGGCATAGACCCGCGCGGGCCGCGACGCCCCGCCTACTTCATCTGACCGATCAGCTTGGCGGCGCCGCTTGCGGTCTTCGCCAATTTCAACAACGCCTCGCGGCCGCCGGCGGCATAGGCCGCAGCGGCCCGCAGCAGCTCACGCAATTGCACTGCCGCGCCGGGATCGAACCGGCACCAGGCACCGCCGGTGAGGCGCGCGATCTCGCGAAAGGCCTGCTCGGCGACGGCATCATGACCTTCCTGAAACACGAACACGGGCACCTTGAGCATGCCGAGCTCGCCGGCCTTGGCACAGAGCTCGTCGATCTTCTCCTCCATGGCATCGCCGACGAAGACGACGGCACGCACGCCCGATGCGACTGCTTCACGCCGCGCCTCGCTCAGCACCTTGCCGATCTGGGTGTCGCCGCCACGGCAATCGATCTTGCTCATCAGCGCCGCCAGCTTGGCGCTATCGGAGATCCATCCGGTGGCGCGGCACTCGTTGAAGCCGCGATAATAGACCAGCCGGATGTCCAGGCTCCCGAGCGCCGCGGTTTCGCGAAACATGTCGGCCTGGAGCGCACAGGCCATGTCCCAGGTCGGCTGCCGGCTCATCGTCGCATCCAATGCGAAGATCAGCCGCCCCTTCGCGCCCGGCGCATGGGGTGACAGCGCGCGCGCCTTGGCGACGAAAGCTGCAATGTCCTGCGCCGTCGACGTTCCGGTTTGCGGCACCGTGCCGCCCGCTTGCACCGCGACGGCATCGCCGCGGGACGGCTTGATCGGTTCGCCTGACATCCCTTGACCCTTAACCTGAGCGGCTAATGTGGTCAGCGCAGGCAGCCCGGTCAATGTGCAAAGCCCCCGCGGGCGAGGCCGGCGGGGGCTTTGGAAATCGGGACAATCGGTGGCGAGAGTTTCGGCTCGCGATGTCAGCTTTTGGCAGGTGCCATCAGCGCAACCGGGCCGGGCTCGAGGATCTTGGGCGGCGAGGATTGCGTGTCGACCGGCGCCACCTCGCTGTCGGTCGTGCTGAGGAATTTGTCGAGCATGCTCTGGATCGAGTTCTTGGCGACATCCGGACCGGTGTCGCGCATGTCGTTGTGCTGGAATTCGGTCTTCACAACCTGAATACCCGCCTTCTCGCATTCCTCATCGGTCGGGAGAACGCCCGCATCGGTCTTGAACTGCGGATCCTGCGAGCGGAACGACAGGATCTTGAACTTGCCGGCGGTGACGAAGGGCACGCGCAGATTGTCGAGCGTGACGACCTTCTTGACCTCATCCGGATACTGCTTGGCGAAATACATGGTGATGTCGCCGCCCATGGAATGGCCGACCATCGTCACCTTCTCGTAGTCGGCGTTGGGCTGAATCTTCTTCATCTCCTGCATCGCGAGATGGATGTTGGCGACGCCGCGCAGGATCTGCGGCAGGCGGCCGACATAGAGCTCGCCCGGCTTGGTGACCATCGGAGGATCAGTCGGCAAGTCATGCTGCGGGCTCAAGACCATGTAGCCGCGCGCCGCGAAGATGTTGGCGAGGAAGCCGTATTCGGTGTTCTTGACGGTGTTGCCGTGATTGATCACGGCGACCGGCAATTTGATCATGCCGGCATTGGCCTGCATTTCCTTGTCGCGGCGCACCGCGATGTAGACAGGCACCGGACGATTGTCGCGGGAGGCGTCGTAGAAGGTGATGGTCTCATGCTTGATCGCCCACTTGCTCGCCGTGAAATAAGCGAGCCCGCAGAGGGCACTGACTGAAACCAGAACGGCAATTCCACGCTTCATTTTCGTCCTCAGCCTCAGGCTCTGTTGCGGCCTGAATCCCTGTTGAAAATCGTGTTGTTCCGGGGCTCTTCGTCCCCTCGTCGCCTATTCCCTAATATATGTCACAGGCGCGTGACAGGAAGGCCAAATATTGTGAACCGGCAGCCATTTCGTTGTGCGTCGCACACGTTTTCTGGGCAGCCCGTCCTCCCATGGCTACGCCAGGGTGCAGCTCACCATCCGACGCAACCGGTCGCGATTGGGTTCAATTTCGCAGTAAACGTGGGATGAAAACGGCTGAGCGCGACCGCGGTTCCCCCGGGAACCCGGCGCTCGGGCGGATCGAAAGTAGCGATATACCGCCTCAGGCGCCCAGGATGTCGTGGACTTCGAGCGGCTTGTCGATCTGGTTGAACCACTCGGCCCGGTTGGCGGCGCGGCGGCGGCCACGCTCGTCGAGCGGCAGCTTGAGCTGGCGGAGCAGGCTCGTCACCTCTTCCCGTGCGGTGAGGTGGCCGAGATTGGGCCGCATGCCGAGCGTGGCCTCGTCGATCTCGTCGAGGGCGGTCAGGCCGCGCGGGAAAAATTCGCGATAGACCACGCGTTCGGCGAAGCCGTCGACGTAGCGGAAGCCGAGCCGCAGCGACAAATCCTTCAGCCCCTCGGCGACCAGCTGCTTGTTGCGTGAGCCGAGCATCGACAGGCGATTGCGCACGACGATCCAGTCGGTGGTCGAGCCGTCGAGCTGGCGGCGCTTGCGGCGGACGTCGCGCACCATCTCGGCATAATGGCTCTCGCCCGTCACCGCGTAGCTGGCGGGATCGACGGTGCCGAGCACGTCGAAATCGAGGAAGCTGTCGTTGATCGGCGTGACCAGCGTGTCGGCCATCGAATGCGCGAGCCGCATCAGGTAGCTGTCGGTGCCGGGCGTATCGATGACGATGAAGTCGAAGCTGCTCTCGACCGCCGAGACCGCCTCCATGAACTGCTGGAACTCGGAATTCTCGTTCTCGGCGATCTGCATGGTCTCGCCGAGCTTGATGCAGCGATGCACCGGCAATTCGAGGTCGAGCTTGGTGCGGCGCGCCCAGGCGACGCGGTTGCCGATGTAGTGGGTAAAGCTCTGCTGGCGGCAGTCGAGGTCGATGGTGGCGACGCGCTGGCCGGCCTTCAGGAGCGCAACGGCGATGTGCAGGGCGGTGGTCGATTTGCCGGAGCCGCCCTTCTCGTTGCCGAGCACGACAACATGCGCCGAGCCGGATTGGCCTTGGCTAGCCTGCAAAAGCATGGCGATCCTCAACACCCCTGATGAATATCTTCGAGTTGGCCGCGTCTGCGGTCAAGTGAAATGCGTGACAGGTCATGCAAATCGTACTGCGCCGTTCTTCATCATGAATTGCGGCGCCAATCTTCGTCTGTGATCCAGCCCACAATGTCGCGCTGTCGTGCGCCGACTTGCGCGGGATGCTGTGCCGCATCCGGGTGCATGGCGTCCACGATCGCTGCTTGTTAAGGTTAGCCGCCCCGGGCGCCGGATCACCCCGCGCCGATTCCAAAACCCTGTCGAGTCCTGATGTCATCAAGCCCCTTGATCGCCCGCACGGTCCCGGCCTTGCGCCGCGCCGTCGACAATCTTCGCAAGCGAAAGGCCACGATTGCGCTGGTCCCGACCATGGGGGCCCTCCATGACGGGCATGTGTCCCTCGTCCGCCTCGCCAAGCGGCGCGCCAGTCGCGTCGTGGTCTCGATCTTCGTCAATCCGACCCAGTTCGCCCCGACCGAGGATTTCGGCGCCTATCCGCGCACCTGGAAGGCCGACATCGCCAAGCTTGCCGCCGAGGACGTCGACGTCGTCTGGCATCCCGACGTCAAGGCGATGTACCCCGACGGTTTCGCCACCCGAATCGTGCCCGAAGGGCCCGCGCTCGCCGGCCTCGAGGACCGCTTCCGCCCGCATTTCTTCGGCGGCGTCGCCACCGTCGTCGGCAAGCTGTTCACGCAAGTCCGGCCCGACGTCGCCATTTTCGGCGAAAAGGACTTTCAGCAGTTGCGGGTAGTGACGCAGATGGCGCGCGACCTCGACCTCGGTGTCAAGGTGATCGGCTCCCGCACCGTGCGCGAACGCGACGGGCTCGCGATGTCCTCGCGCAACGTCTATCTGTCGCCGGAGGAGCGGCAGACCGCGCCCGTGCTCTACCGCGCCATGAAGGAGAGCGCGCGGCGGATCAAGGCCGGCGATACCATCGCGCCCGCGATGGCCGGCGGCGCCGAGATGATCAAGGCGGCGGGCTTTGCGCTCGACTATTACGAGCTCCGCCATGCCGAGACGCTGGCGGAGGTCGCCTCGCGCAAGGACGGCCCGCTGCGCATCCTGGTCGCGGCCAAGCTCGGCAGCACCCGGCTGATCGACAATATCGGGGTTTAGAGCAGCCCGAGGTCGCGCAATTCGCGCCGCATCGGCTCCGGCATCGCCGCGATCGAGCCGGCGGCGGACTTGCCGAGATCGGGCGGCACGGAATCCTCGGTGAGATAGCGCCAGCCCTGGAACGGGCGCATCGGCCGCGGCGACACCGAGATCACCTTCGGCTGCATCACGATGCGGCAGCGTCCGATGCCGTCCTTGTCGCGGAACGGCTCGATGCCG
The DNA here is from genome assembly GCA_003963435.1 of Bradyrhizobiaceae bacterium. Classification (GTDB taxonomy): domain Bacteria; phylum Pseudomonadota; class Alphaproteobacteria; order Rhizobiales; family Xanthobacteraceae; genus Bradyrhizobium. Next base: position 8,934 of record RXJC01000627.1, read on the forward strand.
ATGATCTTTTCCCGTGCGGCGATCTCGCCCTTGATCACCCAATAAAGCGACCCGCCCGCGAGGATCTCGGCGTCGCGCTTGGGCACCATGCGGGTGATGTGAATGTGGTGTTGCGGCAGACCCTTCTTCTTGGCGGTCTGCATCCGTTCGGCGACCCACTCCTTCAATTCCTTGACGGAGTCGCAGCCGACGGCGAGCTTGATCAGATGGAGCGGCATGCCCCAGCATTAGCCGGGCAGCACCGCATTTGGAATGCCGATCTACTCGTTATCCGCAGCCGGGGGGGCAGCCGTGGTGGCCGGCGGGGGCGCGAGCGGAACCGGTGCTGCGGGGGCGCGCGCAGCCTTCGGCGCCGGCGGCTTCTTGGCGGCCGGTGCCGCCGCGGGTGCGCGCGAGGCAGCCGGCGCTGCCGCTGCGTTCGCAGCCGGTCGCGTCGTCGCCGTCGGCTCCGGATTCATGATGCTCACCGGCGGCGTCGAGGCGGCGCTCGGGAACTCGGCATTGGTCGGCTTGCCCGTGGGCGTCGCGGGCGGCAGACCCGCGAGCGCCGCGGTCGGTGGCAGCCCCGCCGGCAGCGCAGCCATCGCGCTTGCCGGCGCGTTCCAGGTCGGCGCATGGCGCGCGACCAGCTGATCGTAGAGATGGGAATCCATGTTGGCGGCGACCTGCTGCGGGTCGGTCAGCGAGCGGAACGCGGCGCAGTCGAACTGCGTGCAGCCGTCGCGCGCGACCAGCACCTGCGCCACGAAACCGTAGCGATCGCGCTCCAGCGACTTGCGCAGCGCCTTCATGTCCACCGTCAGGCTCTTCTCGGCGACCGCGACGTCACCGAGCG
>RXJC01000548.1:0-365 GCA_003963435.1 Bradyrhizobiaceae bacterium
AAGAACGAGATCTCGGAAGAGCAGGCCTATCTGAAGATCACCGATCCGTTCCGCGAGTTCATGCTGGCCCATGTCCGCGACAAGGATCTGCAGACCTTCGAGTCGCTGGCCGCGGAGAGCTTCCGCAAGAAGTTCGACCACAAGCGCGTCGATCTGCGCGTCATCATCCCGGCCTTCATGATCTCCGAGCTCAGGCGCTCGTTCGAGATCGGATTCCTGATCATCCTGCCTTTCCTCGTGATCGACATGATCGTGGCGACGCTGACCATGTCGATGGGCATGATGATGATGCCGCCGACGATCCTCGCGCTGCCGTTCAAGATGCTGTTCTTCGTGCTGATCGACGGCTGGAATCTGCTCGCCTC
>RXJC01000548.1:415-24689 GCA_003963435.1 Bradyrhizobiaceae bacterium
CTCCGGACTGGTGCGCTCGTTCTCGTAAAGGGCGGCAGCCGCCTGGCGCTCCGTCATGGTTAGCGAAAAGTACCGCCCTATGGTTAGCGGTGGGTAATATTAACCATCTGATATTACAGAGGAATTCAAGCCGATCTTAATCCGCGAGCAAGATTCGGCGTGCTAGCAATGCGTCACGGCGGGTTGGACCCCACCCACAGCAGTCCAAAGGCATGATGCCGCCCCTCCGTACCGGTGCAAGCCCGGTATGTCCCCTGATGAAAATGTAACGCGTACATAAAGGGACATTCGCAATGTCAAGCCTGCTCACGAACTCGTCCGCCATGACCGCGCTCCAGACCCTGCGGTCTGTCAGCTCGCAACTCTCCACCACGCAGAGCCGGATCTCCACCGGCCAGCGCGTGGCGACGGCAGCGGACAACGCCGCCTACTGGTCGATCGCCACCTCGATGCGGGCCGACAACGCCGCGCTCTCCGCCGTCTCCGACTCGCTCGGTCTGTCGGCCGCGACCGTCGACACCGAGTACACCGCCCTGAACAAGGTGCTCGGCGACAGCAACTCCGGACTGACCAAGCTGCAGTCGCTGCTGGTCGAAGCCAAGACCGCCGGTATCGACCGTAGCAAGATCCAGTCGGAAATCACCCAGATCCAGCAGGACATGAAGAACGTCGCCGGCGCGGCGACCTTCAACGGCGTCAACTGGCTGAGCACCAACGCCTCGACGCCGGCGACCGTCAACCTGGTGTCGTCGTTCTCGCGCGTCGGCTCCACGCCGACCACCAGCTCGATCACCGTGACCGTCGCCAACTACTCGCTCTACACTTCGAGCACGAGCGGCATCCTCGACACGGTGAGCGGCAGCGCGTCGGTCGACAGCCTCAACATCGGTGCGCTCACTGACTCGGCCGCCGACCAGACCATCCTAGATGGCTACATCGCGCAGGTCACCGCGGCGATCGGCACGGTGTCTTCGGGCGCCGCCAACCTCGGCGCCATCAAGAACCGTATCTCGAACAACTCCGAGTTCGTGAAGTCGCTGATGGACTCGGTTGACCGCGGTATCGGCCAGCTCGTCGACGCCGACATGAACCAGGAGTCCACCCGCCTGGCGGCGCTTCAGGTCCAGCAGCAGCTCGGCGTTCAGGCGCTCTCGATCGCCAACAACAACAGCCAGAGCATCCTGTCGCTGTTCCGCTAAGCCCGGAACGATCTTGGGAGGGCCGCGCTTCTCGCGAAGCGCGGCCCTTTCGTTTGGCGCGGCGCACCGCGCCGCGATTTAGGCTGCCCTGTTGCGAAAGGAGCACAGCGCCACAAGCCCCGCACAAGCTTCGCTGGCTAGTCTGGCCGTTACGACGGATTGGGTTCACGCGCATTTCCGCAACCCAAAGGCATGATGCCGCCCTGTCGTACCGGTGCAAGCCCGGTATGTCCCCAAAATCCAATCTGCTTTCAAAGGGACATCAAAAATGGCTTCCAGCCTGCTTACCAACTCCGCTGCCATGACTGCGCTGCAGACCCTCCGGAATGTCAGCGCCAGCCTGCATACGACCGAAAACCGCATCTCCACCGGCCAGCGCGTCTCGACCGCTTCGGACAACTCGGCCTATTGGTCGATCGCGACCTCGATGCGGGCCGACAACGCCGCGCTCTCCGCCGTCTCCGACTCGCTCGGTCTGTCGGCTGCGACCGTCGACACCGAATACACCGCTCTGAACAAGGTCATCGGCGACCAGAACTCCGGCCTGACCAAACTCCAGGCGCTGCTGGTCGAAGCCAAGACCGCCGGCATCGACCGCACCAAGATCCAGGCCGAAATCACCCAGATCCAGCAGGACATGAAGAACGTCGCCAACGCGGCGACCTTCAACGGCGTCAACTGGCTGAGCACCAACGCCTCCACCCCGGCGACGGTCAACCTGGTGTCGTCGTTCTCACGCGTCGGCGGCACGCCGACGATCAACACCATCACGGTGACGGTCGCCAACTACTCGCTCTACACCTCGAGCACGAGCGGCATCCTCGACACGGTGAGCGGCAGCGCGTCGGTCGACACCATCAACATCGGTGCGCTGACCGACTCGGCCGCCGACCAGACCATCCTCGACGGCTATATCGCGCAGGTCACCACCGCGATCAACACGGTCAGCCAGTCGGCAGCCAACCTCGGCGCCATCAAGAACCGCATCTCGAACAACACGGAATTCGTGAAGTCGCTGATGGACTCGGTGGACCGCGGTATCGGCCAGCTCGTCGACGCCGACATGAACGCGGAATCGACCCGGCTCCAGGCGCTGCAGACCCAGCAGCAGCTCGGCGTTCAGGCGCTCTCGATCGCCAACCAGAACAGCCAGAGCATCCTGTCGCTGTTCCGCGGCTAAGCGGCGCTTTCGAAAACGACCGTGCTCCCCCAAGGGAGCACGGTCCCCGCCGTGACCGGCGGACGTGGCGGCACATGACGCGCGCGCCATCGACCCCAGCGCCAGTGCTCAAGCGGCGCGCCCAGACGATTGCACTCAGATGCGCCCGCGCATTTCCTGCGTTGCCGGCACGTCGATCGAATCCTCCGCGCTTCTTGTAAAATTGCAACGTCGTGCCCGCGAACTGACATGATCGTGTCCTCGCGCAACCTTCAGACAAGGTTGGCAGCGGAGTGTCGTCTCCGTTCGCATTGGTACGAGGTCATATGCTCAGTCGTGCGCAGATACAGCAACTGCTCAACAATCTGCTGGAGCTCGGGCCGCGACGCCTGATGGCCTTGGGACTGATCGGATTCGCCGTTCTCGTCACCGTCGTCGGCGGCGCGTATTATCTGAGCCGACCTGAGTTCGAGACGCTTTATACCGGCCTCACCCGCGAAGACGTGACGCGCATGGGCGCAGCGCTGCGCGAGCAGAACATCACCTTCGACGTCAACACGGCCGGCGACGCGCTGTCGGTGCGTCCGAGTCAGACCATGCAGGCGCGGATGCTGCTCGCCGAGAAGGGGCTGCCGACCAGCGCCAATTCCGGCTACGAGCTGTTCGACAAGATCGGCTCGCTCGGCCTGACCTCCTTCATGCAGGAGGTCACCAAGCTCCGGGCGCTGGAAGGTGAGATCGCGCGTACGGTGCAATTGATGAAGGGCGTCAAGGCGGCGCGGGTGCATATCGTGCTGCCGGTGCGCGGCTCGTTCCGCGCGACGCAGCAGCCGCCGTCGGCCTCGGTCGTGCTGCGCACCGACGGCGCGATCGAGGCGCGCACGGCGCAGTCGATCCGTCATCTCGTCGCTGCCGCAATCCCCGGCATGACCCGCGAAAAGGTGACGGTGCTGGATGCCGACGGCTCGATGCTGCTCGCCGAAGACGACGAGGCGAGCGCCGCCCCGACCAAGATGGCGAGCCTGCAGAAGACGGTCGGCGGCATGGTGCAGGAGAACATCCGCAAGGCGCTGACGCCGTATCTTGGCCTCGACAATTTCGAGGTCAGCGTCGCGCCGCAGCTCTCCACCGACAAGAAGCAGATCAACGAGACCGTCTACGACCCGGAGGGCCGCGCCGAACGCTCGGTGCGGAACGTGCGCGAGAAGGAATCGTCGCAGAATGCCGACCGCTCGACGCCGACGACGGTGCAGCAGAACCTCCCCGACCAGCAGGTGAACGCCGGCGGCGGCAAGAACTCCAGCGAGGACAAGACCCGCCGCGAGGACGTCACCAATTTCGAGGTCTCGTCCAAGACCACGACGACGGTGAGCGACGGCTATTCGGTGAAGAAGCTCTTCATCGCCGTCCTGGTCAATCGCACGCGGCTGGTCGCCGATCTCGGCGACAAGACCAACCAGGCCATCGTCGACAGCAAGCTCGCCGAGATCAGCCAGCTCGCGGCAACGGCCGGCGGCCTGGACAAGTCGCGCGGCGACCAGATCCAGGTGACGGCCGTCGACTTCATCGAAGGCTCGCGCGAGCTGGCGCCGGTGCCGCCGATCAGCTTCGTCGAGATGATCAACAAGCAGCTCGGCAGCGTCATCAACGCCGTGACGATCCTGGCCGTTGCGTCCATGCTGGTCTGGTTCGGCTTGCGGCCGGCGGTCAACGGCATTCTGACCCATCGCGCACAGCAGGAGCAGGTGGAGGCCGCCGAGGCCGCCGAGATCGAAACCGCTGCGGCCCTGGCACTGGCCGAGAGTCAGGACCCCGAGCTCAACCTCGTCGAGGACCTCGAAGGCAAGATGCAGCGCACGCCGCAGAAGCGGCTGGAGCAGATCGTTCGGCTCGATCAGGCGCAGGCGGCGGCGATCCTTAAAGACTGGATGCGACGCGAGGAGGCGGCATGAACGCGGCAATTGGAAAGCTCCTGACGCAGTTCGACGCGAACGGCCGGGCCAAGTCGCCACCGCCTCCGCCGCCCAGGATCCAGGACGTCCTGACCAGGCCGAAGGAGGTCGTGCGCGAGCCTCAGCCGCAGCTTCAGGCCCAGCCGCAGCCGGCCCCCCAGCAGCCGCCTTCGGCGCCGAAAGCGGAAGCCCCTCCGGCCAATCTCCTGGACGATGCCTACCGGCGCGGCCATGCCGCCGGCGTTGCGGAAGGCGACGCCAGGCTCGCCGAGGAGCGCGTCCGCAGCGCGATCCGGCTCGGCGAGGAGCGCGCCAAATGGTCCGACCAGCAGGCTGTCGCGATCGTCGGCGGCTTCGAGGCGGCCTGCCGCGAGATCGAGACCAACATCGCAAGCTCCGTCGCGCGGATCCTGCTGCCGTTCCTCGCTGATGCGGTCCGCGACAAGGCGATCGGATCGCTGGTCGAGCAGATCGCGGCGCTGACCGGCAACTCGTCGGTGCCGGCGTTCAAGGTCACCGGCCCGGGCGAGCTGCTCGACCTCGTCAAGGCCCAACTCGAGGCGTCCAGGCGGATCGGCATCGAGTACGAGACGGCCGAGTCGCTCGAGGTTCGCGTCGTCGCCGACCAGACCGTGATCGAGACGCAGATCACGGCCTGGAGCGAACGGCTGAAGGAAGCGCGCCGGTAATCCGCCATGGAAGAGGTCAAGCACGAGCTCGTCATCGTTCGCCGCCGCAGCGCCTTCGCCGAGGAGGCGCATCACGGCGGCGTGTGGAAGATCGCCTATGCGGACTTCATGACCGCGATGATGGCGTTCTTCCTGGTCATGTGGCTGCTCAACGCGCTCAACCAGGACCAGAAGCAGGTGGTCGCGAGCTATTTCAACCCGATCAAGCTTGCGGAGAACGCGCCTGCTCCGAAGGGCCTGAAGGACCTGTCCAAGAAGGAGCCGACCTCGTTGGAAGGGCAGGACGGCAGGCGTCAGCCGGCCGGTCCGAGCGAGGAGCGCCGCGGCGATTCCCCGACGGCCGAGAAGCCGCCCTTCTACGAAGAGAAGGTGCTGTTCCGCGATCCCTACGCGACGCTCGCCGAGATCGCGAGCAGCGCCAACCAGGCTTCGGGCCAGCGGCGCGCCGGCGCGCTGACGTCGGCCGAGGAGGATGGCCTCAAGGGCGGCGATGCCTACCGCGATCCGTTCGACCCCGGCTATTGGAGGCTGGCGCCACAGGCGTCCAAGGACGCCGATCGCATGATCGAGAGCGAGACCAAGCCGAATGCGTCCGCGCGCGACGGCGCGCCCGCCGCAATTCAGAGCGAGCCGCAGGGACGTCGTGCCAAGGCGGAGGATGCCGGGGGAAGCGTGGCCCCGGGCGCCGACGCTTCGTCCGCAAACCTGTCGCTCCTGCTGCCGCCGGGGCCCGCACCGGCGCAGTCGCCCCGCGACGGCAGCGCCCAAGCCACGGTTCAAGCCACAGTTCAAGCCAACGCTGCCGCGCCGGCGCGTCAGAGCGATGCGGCGAAGGAGAGCGAACCGCGCGATGCCGCGCAAGCCCAGCAGCCGACCGTCAAGCAGTTGCAGTCCGCGATCGCGGACGCGCTGTCGGACATCAAGGCGGGCGCAGGGCCGGCGGCCGAGGTGCGCCAGGTCGAGGAGGGCCTCCTGATCAGCCTGACCGACGATGCGAGCTTCGGCATGTTCGCGGTCGGCTCGGCCGAGCCGCGGCCCGAGCTGATCCGCGTGATCGACAAGATCGGGCCGCTGCTGACGAAGCGCCAGGGCATGATCATCGTCCGCGGTCATACCGACAACCGGCCGTATCGCTCGGAGAACTACGACAATTGGCGGCTGTCGACCGCACGCGCCCAGATGGCCTATTACATGCTGGTTCGTTCCGGCGTCGACGCGCAGCGGATCGAGCATGTCGAAGGCTACGCCGACCGGCGGCCGAAGCTTCCGAACGATCCGGCGGCCGCGCAGAACCGCCGGATCGAGATCCTGATCCGCGAGAAGCGCCCTTGATCAGGCCGCTGCTCTGCGCCGCTCTGCTGCTCCTGCCGTTCACGGCGGGAAGCGGGCTTGCGCAATCTGCGCGCCAGCCGGGCGAGCCTTACGAGCTCGTCCGCGCGTTGCAGGCGGTGCAGGACGGTATCGCCAACGGCGACACCGCCGCGCATGGCAGCCACATCGCGCTGATCCGGCAGATCGGCGAGAAGTTTCTCGCTGCCGATCCCGCCGTGTGGAGCAATCCGCAGAACAGCCAAGCCGTCGTCATCTACCTGCTCAGCGGCGGCGCACCGCAAATCGTCCGCAAGCTGCCGCGCGACAAGATGAACGTGGACGAGCGGTTGTTCAACGGTGCGCTCGCCTATGTCGAGGGCCGTCAGGAGGAAGCGCGCGAGCAGCTCAAGGACGTCAAGCCGCGGACGCTCTCCTCGGGCCTCGGCGGACAGGTCGCGCTGGTCCAGGGCGCGCTGTTCGCGCGCACCGAGGCATCGCTCGCGGTCGAGCGCCTCGACGACGCGCGCCTGCTGCTGCCCGGCACGCTGGTGGAGGAGGCGGCGCTGCGGCGCGAGATCCTGCTGGTGGGGCAGGCGGAAGATTTCGACAAGTTCGAGTTCTTGACGCTGGCCTATATCCGCCACTACCGCAACTCGATTTATGCCGGCGATTTCTGGCAGCGCTTCTCCACCGGCATGACCCAATCGAGCCTGGCGCTCGACGAGCGCCGCTTTGCGCGGATCGCGGCTCTGCTCGAGCAGATCGATCGCGCGAGCCGCCTCAAGCTCTATCTGGTGATCGCGCGAGCGGCGATGGTGCGCGGCCGCCTGGCCGTGACGAGGCTCGCCGGCGAACGGGCCCTGACGCTCAGCGCCGACGCCTCCGCCGATCGCGAGCGGGCGCATTTCTTTCGCGGCGCCGCGCGGGCGCTCTCCGAAGAATATGACGGCGGCCTCGCCGAGCTGAAGGCGGTCGACCGGTCGAAGCTGCCCGAGCGCGACGTTCCCCTCTTCAATGCCACGGTGCAGCTCGCGCTCGACGTGCGCAAGCCGCTTCCGGCCGGATCCGCTGCTGCCGCCGACAAGCCCCCGGCAACGCCGGCGCGTCTCGATCTGGCGTCGTCGACCGTGACGCTCGCGCGCGCGCAGAAGCAGCTCCGCGAGCTCGAACTCTTCACGAGGGACCGCCGTCCATGACCAAGCTCACTGGAACCTCCGGGCAGCTTTTCTCGGGTCTTGCCGAGAGCCTCAACATGCGCGGGACGTCGCGCTCGGCCAAGAACGCCGGGAGCAAGTCCCACGCAGGCTCCTCGTTCAACGATCTGCTCCATACCGTCTCGAACCTCGCCAGGCAGGCTCTGAGCGACGATGGAAGCGATACGACCGCGAAGGCCGCAGCGCTGCGCCCGCGTCTGGCTCACCTGGCCGAGACGGAGAAGCCGAAAAACGCGGCGGCACACGGGCGCATCGCCACGTCGGAGCGAACAAAGTCCACCGAGGAGTCGTCCGACGAGAAGACCGCCAAATCGTCGGAGAAGCAACATCCGGCCGATCGTGCCGCCAAGGCGGAGGTGCAGGACCAGTCCGGCGTTGTCGTCGTGATCGGTCAGGAGATCGCCGCCGCGCCTGCCGTGAAGCCGCAGATGCAATTACAATCCGCGGAGAAGAATGCGCGGGAGGAGCGATCCTCCACGGCGAAGCGTGAGGTTCAGGGTGCGGCCAAGGCGGGGACGACCGATACCGCCTCATCCAGTGACACTCCGACCGCAACGCGCTCGCACGCTCCAGCCTCGCAAGCGACGGCCGCGCCACAATCCTTGCCTGCAACGGAAGGTGCGCCGCCGCGCGCAATGCCCACATCGCCCGGCTTCGAGGCGGTCACGGCCAATGTCGAGCGCGCGGCCAAGGCCGCGGGGCGCGAGGCGCTGCCCGAGACGACCAAGGTTACCGTGGTCCAGCAGGAGACCCATCTTCCGCCCGCGCAGTTCAACGCCCCGCAGCAGGTCGCCAATGCGGTCGTCGCCGAGCTGAAGGACTCCGCAGGCCCGACGGCGCCCGTAGCACCGGATCTCGCGGCGTCCCAGACCAGTGCGACGGATCAACCGCTCAAGATCCTGACCATCAATCTCGAGCCGCCCGCGCTGGGCAACGTCACCGTGCGGCTTCGTCTCGTCGGCACCGAAGTGTCGATCAATCTCGCGGCCGAGCGCAAGGACACCAGCCAGATGCTGGACCAGCAGCGCGACCAGATCCGCGATCTTATGCAGTCGGCGGGCTACGTCGCCGACGTCGCGCCCGTGCAGCACGGCTCGCTCGACGGATTCCAGAGCGGCTCCGGCCAGTCGCAGCCGCAGCTCTCGAACAACCAGCAACAGCCCTCGTCGCAGCCGCAAGGAACCTTCGGCGGCGCCGGCACTTCGTCGGGACAGTCCGACGGCGGTGCCAGGCAGGCCCGGCAGGAGCGGCAGCCCCACCAGGAGACGCGCCATGACCAGGAATTGGGCCAGCCAGATCGCCGCGGCCCTGTTTATCTGTAGCGCCGGCGCCGCGGCTGCGGCAACCGACAATGCGGGCCCCTGCGAGCGCGAGATGGCGCGCGCGGCCCGGCAGCACGGGATTCCGCTCGGCATCCTCTATGCGGTCGGCCTCACCGAGACCGGGCGGCGCGGCGCGCTGCATCCCTTCGCGCTCGGCGCCGACGGCCACACCGTGCTCGCCAAGGACATCAACGAGGCGATGGCGAATTTCGAGGCGATGCGGGGCAAGGGGCTCAAGCTGATCGACCTCGGCTGCATGCAGATCAACCACTATTATCACGGCGACAAGTTCGCCTCGGTGCAGGCGATGTTCGATCCCGCCAGAAACGTCGACTATGCCGCCCGTTTTCTCAAAGAGTTGAAGCAGCGCGAGGGCAGCTGGACCATGGCGGTCGCGCGCTACAATGCCGGCCCCAACAACCAGCCGGCGCAGAAGCGCTATGTCTGCCACATCGTCGCACATCTCGTCTCGAGCGGCTTCGGTGCCTGGACCGACAAGGCGCGCTCGTTCTGTCAGCCGAAAGCAAGCTGAGTTGACGAGCTGAAGCAACAACCGGCGGCACGACGACAAGTTGTGCATCGCTCCCAATCATCAGCCCCGCGCAAGCAAGACACCCCATTGTAGCCGCAACCTACCAAAGGAGCCCCCTTCATGAGCCTGTATGGTGTTATGCGCACCGGCGTTTCCGGGATGAACGCGCAGTCCAACAAGCTGTCGACGGTCTCGGACAATATCGCCAACGTCAACACGACCGGCTACAAGCGGGCTTCCACCGAATTCTCCTCGCTGATCCTGAAGAGCGGCTCCGGCAATTACGACTCGGGCGCGGTCGAGACCACGGTCCGCTACGCCATCTCCGATCCCGGCAACTACCACTTCACGACGTCGACGACGGATCTTGCGGTCCAGGGCAACGGGTTCTTCGTGGTGCAGGACGCGAACGGAAACAACTTCCTCACCCGCGCCGGCGCCTTCGTGCCCGACAACACCGGCAACCTCGTCAACACTGCCGGCTTCACGCTGATGGGCTACAATATCGCGAACGGCGCCGCGCCCACCGTCGCGGCCAACGGCTTCGGCGGTCTTCAGATCATCAACGTCAACCAGATGGCGCTGCAGGCCGCGCCGTCGACCAAGGCGACCGTCGCCGCCAATCTCGATCCGAGCGCAACCGCGATCGCAGCGCCGGCAGGCCCGGCCAACTACACGTCGAAGACGTCGATGGTGACCTACGACAATATCGGCAATGCCGTGACGCTGGACGTCTACGCCGCCAAGACGGGCGCCAACACCTGGGACATCCAGGTCTACAACGGCGCAACCGCGCTGACGACGGCCGGCCCAGCGACCACGTTCACCTTCGACGTCACCGCGACCGGCAAGGGCAGACTGGACGCGGCGAGCCCGACCTCGCTCTCGGTCGCGATCCCCGGCGGTTCCGCGGCCTTCAACATCGACCTCTCGGCCATGACCCAGGTCGCTGCCGCCTTCGACTTCAAGGCGACGGTCGACGGCAACGCACCGTCCGCGGTGGACAAGGTGAACATCGACGACAAGGGCGTCGTCACCGCCGTGCTCAAGAACGGCACCACGCTGCCGAGCTTCCAGATTGCGCTCGCCACCGTGCCGAGCCCGGACCATCTGACGCCCGAGGTCGGCAACGTCTACTCTCCCAATCTGGAGTCTGGAAATGTGCAGGTCGGTCTCGCCGGCCAGGGTGGTCTCGGCACCGTCAAGTCCGGCGCGCTGGAAGATTCCAACGTCGATCTCGCGGACGAGCTGACCTCCATGATCGAGGCCCAGCGCGGCTTCACCGCGAACTCGAAATCGTTCCAGACCGGCGCCGACCTGCTGGACGTCGTCGTCAACCTGAAGCGCTGAACTCTTCGGCGCTCGTTCCAGGCCAGATCGCCTCATGTCCATTACCGCCGCTCTCAACTCCGCCCGCTCCTCGCTCATGGCGTCGGGCATCCAGTCGGCGACGATCTCGCGCAACATCGCCGGGGCCAGCGCTCCCGGCTATTCGCGCAAGCTCACCATGCTGGACAACTTTCCCGGCGCCGGCGTCTATGTCGCGGCGATCCAGCGCGCGGCCTCGTCCGGCCTCTACAGCAACGTCCTGATCGCGACCTCGTCCTCCGCCAAGCAGAGCGTGATCTATGACGGCCTGCAGAAGATCGCGGCCGCGACGGTGGACGATCCCGAACTCGAGCAGTCGCCGACCGCCCAGCTCAACAAGCTGAAGCAGGCGCTGCAGCAATACGCCAACTCGACCGACAATGCGACGCTGGCGCAGGCTGCCGTGACGTCCGCGAAGGACATGGTGACGGCGCTCAACCAGGCCACCAAGACCGTGCAGTCGGTCCGCGAGCAAGCCGACGTCGACATGACGACGTCGGTCACCAACATCAACCAGCTCCTCACCCAGTTCCAGACCGTCAACACCGCGATCGTGAAGGGCACGATCACCGGCGACGACGTCACCGACTACCTCGACCAGCGCGACAGCATCGTCTCGAAGCTGTCGCAGGAGCTCGGCGTCACCATGTCGCTGCGTCCCAATGGCGACGCGGCGCTCTATACCGACAGCGGCGTCGTGCTGTTCGACAAGACGGCGCGGACGGTGAGCTTCGCGCCGACCAACGCCTACACGGCCGGGACCACGGGCAACGCCGTCTTCATCGACGGCGTGCCCGTGACCGGCGCCAATTCCGTGATGCCGCTCAAATCCGGCAAGCTCGCCGGCCTTGCCCAGCTGCGCGACCAGGACACGGTGACATATCAGAGCCAGCTCGACGAGATCGCGCGCGGCCTGATCGATGCTTTCAAGGAGGTCGATCAGTCAGGCGCCGCGCTGCCCGACGTGCCCGGCCTCTTCACCTATCCCGGCGCGCCCGCAATGCCTGCGAGCGCCACGATCTCGGTCGGCCTTGCCGGCACGATCTCGGTCGCCGCATCGGTCGACCCGGCCGCGGGTGGCAATCCCAGTCTCCTGCGCGACGGCGCCATCAGCGGCAGCGCCGCCTACAATTACAACACGACCGGCAATGCCGGCTTCTCGACGCGGCTGCAGCAGCTGATCGACAACATGAGCGCGCCGCAGCCGTTCGACGTCGCGGCTCAAGGCAAGCCGAGCGGCAGCGTGATCGAGTTCGCCTCGTCTTCGGCGAGCTGGATCGAAAGCCATCGCAAGACCGCCGACGACAACGTCCAGTACCAGAACACGCTGCTCGACCGCAGCACCGCGGCGCTGTCCAACGTCGCCGGCGTCAACATGGACGACGAGATGTCCTTGATGCTCCAGGTCGAGCGCACCTACTCGGCCTCGTCGAAGATCATTTCGACCGTCGACCAGATGTTGCAGAGCCTGCTGGCTGCCGTGGGGAACTAAGTCATGATGAGCGCGAACTACGTCTCGACCCTGATGCTGTCTTCGTCGTTGCGGTCGTCGATCACGAACAACCAGAGCGCGCTGACCAAGGCCTCGAAGGAGGCGACCACCGGCCGTTTCGCCGATGTCGGCCTCGAGCTCGGCACCGGAACCGGCCGCGACGTGGCGCTGCGGGCCGATTTCAACTTCGCCGACCAACTCGTCGACACCAACGAGCTGGTTGCGGGGCGCCTCGACGTCACCCAGAACCGGATCACGCAGCTCGGCACGACGGCCTCGGAATTCCTCAAGAACCTGATCGCGGCCCGCGACGCCGACAGCGGCGCGAAGATCATCATGCCGAGCGCGTCCGCGAACCTCCAGGATCTGATCGGCGCGCTCAACGTCTCCTACAACGGGTCGTATCTGTTCGGCGGCATCAATACGCAGACCGTGCCGGTCGCGAATTACGTCGCCGGATCGACCAGCAAGAACCAGGTCGATGCGGACTTCCTGGCGACGTTCGGCTTTTCACAGTCTGCGGCCGGCGTGAGCACGATCACGCCGGCGCAGATGCAGAACTTCCTCGACAACACCCTCGATCCCGAGTTCGCAAGCCCGGCCTGGAACACCAACTGGTCGTCAGCCACGGACCAGACGCTGTCGAGCCGCATCTCGACGACCGAGGTCGTCGACAGCTCGGTCAGCGCCAACCAGCCCGGCTTCCGCAAGCTGGCCGAGGCCTACACCATGCTCACCGACCTCGGTAACACCAGCCTGAGCAAGGACACGTTCCAGGTCGTCGTCGACAAGGCCATTGGTCTCGTCAGCGGCGCGATCAACGATCTGGCCGTGCTCGGCGGCACGGTCGGCGCGATTCAGCAGCGGGTCACCGGCGCGTCCGAGAAGCTGAAGATCCAGAAGGACATCCTCAACAACCAGATCGTGAAGCTGGAGGCGGTCGATCCGACCGAGGCTTCGGTCAGGGTCAACACCTTGCAGACCCAGATCAAGACGGCGCTCGCGCTGACCTCGCAGCTGCAGCAGATCAGCCTGATCAACTATCTCTAAAGCCCGGTTCGCAAACCCAGTCCTGTTATTCGGTCTCCTGCGCAGAGTGGTTCTGATGACGTTTGAAGCCTATGAAGCGGTCGTCGACGAGAGTGGCTTTGAAGCGCGAGGACGCGAGCGGCAGGCGCTCAGTCTCGGCATCGACCGGCTCGAGCGTCTCCAGAGAGGGCGCTTCAGCCTCGAGGATCTGGTCGAGAGCCTGCTCTATGTGCGGCGGCTGTGGACGATCTTCATCGAGGATCTCTCGCACCCGGAAAACGGCCTGCCGGAAAAGCTGCGCGCGGACATCATCTCGATCGGCCTGTGGGTCGTCAAGGAAGCCGATCGCCTTCGCGAGGAGAGATCGAACGACGTGATGCAGCTTATCGAAATCAACCGCCTGATCCGAGACGCCCTTTGATGAAAGTCTCCTTGCGGGCCGGCGAACGGATCTACATCAACGGCGCGGTGCTGCGCGTGGACCGCAAGGTCTCGGTGGAGCTCGTCAACGACGTGATGTTCCTGCTCGAGGGGCAGGTCATGCAGGCCTCCGATGCCACCACGGCGCTGCGGCAACTCTATTTCATCGTCCAGCTCATGCTGATGAACCCGACCGACATCCGCGACGCCATGGCGCTTTACGCGCAGCATCACGCGGCCCTGTGCGCCGTGTGCGAGAGCCGCGAGATGCTGGATGGACTTGGCGCCATCGACGAGCTGGTCGGGGCGGCCCGCTACTTCGAGGCGCTCAAGCGGATCCGGGCCCTGTTCCCGGTGGAGCAGGCCATCCTGGCCGGCGCGACCACCATTTCCCCCGTCGAGGCTGCCTGACAGCGGAGAGACACATGAACGTCACCAGCGCGACCGACTCGTCGGCCAAGTCCAATTCAACCACCACGACGTCGTCGAGCAACAGCGTCGACTACAATACGTTTCTTCAGCTCCTCGTCGCCGAGATGAAGAACCAGGATCCGACCAATCCGATGGACACCTCGCAATATATGAGCCAGTTCGCGCAGCTCTCGACGGTCGAGCAGGCGATGCAGACCAATTCGAAGCTGGACGCGCTGCTGTCGTCGCAATCCTTGTCGCAGGCCAACGGCCTGATCGGGAAGACGGTCAGCTTCACCGACTCGACCGGTGCCAGCTTCAGCGGCAAGGTCGTTTCGGTCGCCATCAACAGCGACGGCTCGATCGCGACCCTTCAGGACGGCACCAAGGTCGCGGTCGGACCCGGGCTCACGATCAGCCAGTCATGAACGAGCGCGACGCTCTCGACATCGTCCAGGCGGCGATCTGGACCATCATTGTCGCCTCCGGGCCCGCGGTCGGCGCCGCGATGCTGGTCGGCACGGTGATCGCGCTGATCCAGGCCCTGACCCAGATCCAGGAGGTGACGTTGACCTTCGTTCCGAAGATCATCGTCATTCTCGTGGTCGTGGCCGTCTCCGGCTCCTTCATCGGCGCCCATCTCTCCACCTTCACCGAGATGGTCTATTCGCATATCGAGCGCGGCTTCTGATCCGGAGGCGGCTGCCACCACCCTCGCGTAAGCTTTGCACGGCAGATTGGCGGCGGACCCCTCTGCCGGTGACCCATGGCCGATACGTTAGCTGCTAGCCTGCCCAGCCCGCGCCGCCTCGGGGCCGACGCCTTCTTCGCGGGCGGCATCGTGACCATGCTCACGATCCTCTTCCTGCCGATTCCTCCGATCCTGATCGACCTCGGCCTTGCATTCTCGATCGCGCTGTCGGCGCTGATCCTGATGGTCGCGCTGTGGATTCAGCGGCCGCTCGACTTCTCGGCGTTCCCGACCGTGCTGCTGATCGCGACCATCCTGCGCCTGGCGCTGAACATCGCGACGACGCGTCTGATCCTGTCGCGCGGCGGGGAGGGCGAGCAGGCCGCCGGCTACGTCGTCGCCGGCTTCTCGAAGTTCGTCATGGGCGGCGACTTCGTCATCGGCCTGATCATCTTCGCCATCCTGGTCACCGTGAATTTCGTCGTGATCACCAAGGGTGCGACGCGTATCGCCGAGGTCGGCGCCCGTTTCACCCTGGACGCCATTCCCGGCAAGCAGATGGCGATCGACGCGGATCTGTCCGCCGGCCTGATCGACGACAAGGAGGCCCAGCGCCGGCGCCGCGAGCTCGAAGAGGAGAGCGCGTTCTTCGGCGCCATGGACGGTGCCTCGAAGTTCGTCCGTGGCGATGCCATCGCCGGCCTCCTCATCACCGCGATCAACATCTTCGGCGGCATCGTCATCGGCGTCACCCATCACGGGCTGACGCTGTCGCGCGCCGCAGACGTCTATACCAAGCTCTCCGTCGGCGACGGCCTGGTGTCGCAGATGCCGGCGCTGATCGTGTCGCTGTCGGCGGGCCTTTTGGTCTCCAAGGGCGGCACCAGGGGCTCGGCGGAACAGGCGGTGCTGCGGCAGCTCGGCGGCTACCCGCGCGCAGTGTCGGCCGCCGCGCTGATGATGTTCGTGCTCGCTCTTATGCCGGGGCTGCCGATGGCGCCCTTCATCCTGCTTGGCGGCGTCATGGCCTTCGTCGGCTACTCGCTGCCGAAGCGGCAGGCGGCCCGGGAACGCAAGGAGGCGGCCGCCAAGGCCGACGAACGCGCCCAGGCCGAGGCCAAGGAATCCGTCAAGGAGCAGCTCAAGACCGCGGAGATCGAGCTGGCGCTCGGCGGCCATCTTTCGGTCCACCTCTTGGGCTCGCGCACCGAGCTCGCCCACCGCGTCGCCAAGATCCGCAAGAAGTTCGCCAAGCAGTACGGCTTCGTCATTCCCGAGATCAAGCTCTCCGACAATCTGTCGATCGATCCCAAGGGCTACCAGATCCGGATCCACGACACCCGCGTCGCCCATGGCGAGCTCAGGCTCGGCGAGGTGCTGGTGCTGGTCGACAAGGACGGCAAGCCGGACGTGCCGGGCGAAGAGGTGATCGAGCCTGCTTTCGGCATGAAGGCGCTGTGGGTGACGGAAGCCTTCACGGACGAGGTCAAGCGGCAGGGCTGCAAGCCGGTCGACAACCTGTCTGTGCTGCTCACGCATTTGAGCGAAGTGATCAGGGCGAACCTCGCCCAGCTTCTGTCCTACAAGGACATGCGCGCGCTGCTCGACCGGCTCGATCCCGAGTACAAGCGCCTGGTCGAGGATCTCTGCCCCTCGCAGATCTCCTATTCGGGCCTGCTGGCGATCCTGAAGATCCTGCTGGCCGAACGGGTCTCCATCCGCAACCTTCACCTTATCCTCGAGGCGATCGCCGAGATCGCGCCTCATGTGCGGCGCTCCGAGCAGGTCGCCGAGCACGTGCGCACCCGGCTGGCCCAGCAGATCTGCGGCGACCTCTCCGACAACGGCGTGCTCAACGTCATCAGGCTCGGCAACCGCTGGGACCTCGCGTTCCACCAGAGCCTGAAGCGGGACGCCAAGGGCGACGTCGTCGAGTTCGACGCCGATCCGCGCCTGATCGAGCAGTTCGCGACCGAAGCCAGCGCCGCGATCCGCAAGTTCACCGAGAGCGGCACCAGCGTGGTGCTGGCGGTGACCCCCGAAGCGCGCCCCTACGTCCGGATGATCCTCGAGCGGGTGTTTCCGACATTGCCGGTGCTGTCGCATGTCGAGGTCGCGCGCAGCGCGGAGATCAGGGCACTCGGAGCCATCTCGTGATCTCCGGCCTTGCGGACAGCGTGCTGGTGACCTTCATCGTATTCTGCCGCATCGGCGCCTGCCTGATGCTGGTGCCCGGCTATTCCAGCGTCAACGTTCCCGCCCAGGTCCGACTGTTCGTCGCGCTGGTCACGACGTTCGCACTGGCGCCGATCCTGATCGCGGTGCTGAAACCTCTGACGGACAACGCGGCGCCGTTGACGCTGGCGCTGCTGATCTGCTCCGAGCTCCTGGTCGGCAGCGTCATCGGGCTCGGCGGTCGGGTGTTCTTCCTCGCGCTGCAGACCATGGCGACCGTGATGGCGAGCGCGATCGGCCTCAGCAACATCCCGGGCACGCCGGTCGCCGACACCGATCCGGCGCCGGCGCTGGTACCGCTGATCATGGCGGCCGTGACCACGCTGTTCTTCATGACCGACCAGCATTGGCAGGTGCTGCGCGGGCTGATGAACTCCTACGACGTCTGGCAGCCCGGCAGCAGGATCGGCGGCAGCATGGCGCTCGACCAGCTGGTCGGGCGCCTGTCGGAAGCCTTCGTGCTGACGCTGCGGATCACCAGCCCCTTCATCGTTTATTCGGTGATCGTCAACCTGGCGGTCGGCCTCATCAACAAGCTGACGCCGGCCATTCCGGTCTACTTCATCTCCGTGCCCTTCGTGCTGTTCGGCGGTTTCCTGCTGCTCTACCTCACCAGCGACGAGCTGCTGACGCAGTTCATGCTCGGCGTCTCGTCCTGGCTGGCGGAGTAAGCGGCATGAATTCGCGCGCGGACAAGCTCGGCCGGATGGTCTCGCTGGTGAAGCTGCAGCTCCGGCTGTCCGAATGGCAGCTCGCGCAGCTGCGGCAGCAGGAGAGGAGCCTGCATGACGAGCAGGAATGGCTGGTCGGCGCCTTGAACGACGGGACACCACCGGCGGGCTCGTCGAGCCAGTCGATCGCGCGGCGCCTGAACAGGGCCAGCGTCGGCGCGCGCGCGGTTCAGGCGCAGGCCGCGCAACAGCTCGACCGGGTTCGCAGCGAGAACCGCCGCGTGAAACAGCTCGAGGAGGTCGCGAAGGCGGCCCTGGCCGACAAGCTCCGCGATGCCGAGAAGCGCTCCCTCGAGGAGATCGCGGGGCTAAGCCCTGCCGTGCGCGCGTGGACGCCACCGCCAGCCAACCGGAACAAGACATGATCGTGACAGCGACACAAGACCTCGTTCTCGACGTGCTCGAGGCCGCCGATCCCGTGACGCAGCGTGCGGCGACCGCGAAGCTCGATGCGCTGAAATCCGCGGGCGCCGACTTCGCCGCCGCGATGGACGCGGAGGTCGGCAAGGCTGCAACGCCAGCCGCCGAGCAACCTGCGGCGAAGGTGGCCGGGGTGCCATCGGATGCGGTGAACGGGGCGCCGGTTCAGGTGATCAAGGCGCCGGCATCCGGCGAGGTCTACCGGAAGTTCGAGGCGTTCATCCTCCAGACCTTCGTCGAGACGATGTTGCCGAAGGATTCCGAAGAAGTCTTCGGCAAGGGCACGGCGGGCGGTGTCTGGAAGTCGATGCTGGCGGAGCAGCTGGGCAGCCAGCTGGCGAAGGGCAAGGGCATCGGCATCGCCGAGCGGCTCGCCGCCTCGCATCCGGTGCCGTCGAGCAAGGCCGGCACGGCCGGCAAGGCCGGATGACGATCCGAGGAATGGGTGACAGACGTTGAGGGGTGAATTTCCTATGCAGACACAAGACAGCGCGGCGGCCATGGTGATCGAACAGCCGGTCGCCGACATCGAGGTGATCCCGGCGGAAGCGGCGGCAAACGATGCGCTGCTGCCCGTGCTGGTGCCGATCGTGGGCAGCGAGGCTGTGGTCGACGACGCGGAGGCGGCGAGGTCGGACGAGGTGCGCGGCCTCCTGGCCGCGATCCGTCGGCTCGAGGGTATCGTCGAGGAGGAGACGATCGCGCTCACCACGGGCCAGAAGATCGACTTCGACGACTTCAGCGCGCGCAAGAGCCGCAGCATGCTCGAATTCGTCCGCCTGATGCGGGCGCGGATGCATCTCGGCGGCGAGGTCGAGGTCACGGAGCAGATCCAGCAGTTGCGCGAAAAACTCGAGCGCAATCGTTCGGTCCTCGAAATGCACTATGACGCGGTGCGCGAGGTCGCCGGCATCATCGTCAAGGCGATCAAGGAGGCCGAGTCGGACGGCACCTATACCGGTCGCGCAGCACAGGACGGAAAATGATCAGACTGGTGCTGGCCGGGCTCTGGGTATGCATCCTCACCGCGGGCACGAGCTATGGCGTGGCCTATTGGAAGGAGAACGGCAGCCTGCTGCCGGCGAAGGACGAATATCTCGACGGACTGCAATACCAGAAGACGCGGGCGCTGAGCGTGCCCATGGTCGAGAACGGCAACGTGCAGGGCTATATCGTCGCGCGCTTCGTCTACACCGTGGAGGCGCGGACCCTGCATCAGCTCACCGTTCCGCCGGAGCCGTTCGTCGTCGACGAGGCCTTCCGCAGGATCTATGCCGACGACCGCCTCGACTTCCGCAAGCTCGCCCGTTACGACCTCTCCATCCTGACGACGGCCATCAAACAGCGCGTCAACGAGCGGATGCAGGCTGATATCGTCCAGGACGTCCTGGTCGAGGATTTCAACTACGTCTCCAAGGAAGAATTCCAATCGAAGCCGTAGCGCGCAGGCCCCGAAGTCAGGGGTCTTTTCCACGGCCATCCTTCGAGACGCCGCTACGCGGCTCCTCAGATGAGGACGGGAGTGCGCGGCACCGGTTTCAACGAGCACTGATGCTGCGAAGTCTCATCCAGAGGAGACCGCGAAGCGGTCGTCTCGAAGGACGAGGCGTGTGCTCAGGCCGCCGCCACGCAATCCGGGTCGCTACGAAGAAAGAACGCACCTCCATCGGGGCGCCAGCAGACCTCATTCCATCGGTCTCTCCCTCCAACGTGAAACGGCCTCCGCGAAGCTGCTTCGCGGAGGCCGTTGTCTGTTCGCAGCAGGCCTTGCCGTGTCAGTTTCCGGCCGGATACGCGGCCGGGACGGTGTGCGCCCTGTTCAGCAGGATGCCGACCTCGTCGTCGAGCTCCTGCATCGGCTCGTCGAGAGTCTCGCCGGCGGGAATGTCGAGGCGGTAACCGACATAGCGCCGGGCCACGATCGCGTCGAAGCCGAGGCGGTCGCGGAGCTTCTTGCGCAGCTTGCTGACGTGGCTCTCGATCACGCTTTCGTCGAAGGTGGACTCGAAGATGCCGTAGACCGCGTTGAAGATCTGCGTCTTGGTGATCCACTTGCCGTGGTTGCTGACCATATATTCGAGAATGCGCAGTTCGCGGCGGGGCAGGGTGAGGGCGTGGCCGGCGATCTCGGGGTCCCGGCCGTTGAAGAAGACCTGGATCCTGGTCTCGCAAGGCCTCGGCAACTCGCCCACCCGACGGCGCGCGATCGCGGCCGTACGGGCGAGGATTTCGCGGAGGTGGATCGGCACGTGCACGACGTCGTCGACGCCCGATTCGAACAGCTCGAGCGTGTTCTTGAGCATCTTCTGGCCGCTCATGGCGATGATGGGAGCCGAGGAACGCTTGCGCATGGCCCGCGGCAGGCTTGCGCGGGCATCGCAATCCCCGAGGAGGAAGGCATCGACGGCCGCCAGATCCGATTCGTTCGCAGATTGCAGCCAGTCCCAGAATTCCCCGGAGGAGAATCCGATCGAGGATACGCCTTCGCGAACGAGCCCTCCGACGTAGCTGTTCGCGACGCTCTCGCGATCATCAACGATAATATACATCAGTCTTTCGCCCCTGTTTCGCACTTGTTGGCAGCCGGTAGTTGTTGTGATGCGCCGGCTTGGCAACGTGCTGTTTGACGACATTCCTTCCCGCGAACCGTTGTTGTGGTTTCGATATTCGCGGGCAGCCCTACGCATTCAGTGCCTGCGTCTCGCAGGCCTGCTACTTCCAACTCGATACTGAACGCTTACTGGGTGAGGCTCGGCGGGTGTCTTACGGATCACCTCGCGGAGCGGATTGAGAAACGACCTAGAACAGTTGCGCCAAGTTGCTCATCGCGTCCGTACGCTACTGACTTGTGTCGATCTCCTCGCCAACTGGCGAGAATCACTTGATATGACCGTAACGATTGCCGATTTCCGATCAAGCGTGCGAAACAAAGCGATTGCTAAGTGTGTTTGATGCTGTTGATTCGTTTCAGGTTGTTTCTTGATATATTCAATCGCATCAGTTGATTTGGAAGTTGAACTAGTTTTGCACCGTGCCGGTTCTATGGTTCCCTATGTCCGCAGAATTACAGCTATTTCGGGTGGTGCTGCGGTTCATGTAAACCGAGGGTTTTTCAACTCGGGATTGACGCGCGTGCCTGCTTTTCCACATGCGACAATTCGACTCATGAGCGGCGACGAGACTCCAGCTTGGCGAAATCTTGGCGAAGGTGTGTCTTTCGAGTCGCACTCTTGCCACGTGCGTGACGCGATGTCCCCTCGCGATGTCGTGTTGCGCGCGATGAAGATCTTCCGCTTCGCACGTTTCAGACAAGCTTCGGCAAATAACGTCGCCCTTCGACAGATCGAACCGAACGGAGCATTTTCACATGTTGTCCGATGGACAAGCTCGTCCCAACGCGACCGTTGATGTTTCCGCGACGGCGAAGCCGGATTCCGAGCCGCGCGACATGAAGGACAATACCGCGCGCGCGACCAAGCCTGCGGCAAATGCAAAGCGTGCCTCGGCCGCCGCGAGCGACGAAGCTCTCGCCAAGGAAGCGCTCGAGGGGCTGAAACGCATTCGCGCCAAGGCGCGTCTCGACAAGATGGCAATCCCCAAGCCTGCGCAGACCGTGATCAAGCCGGCCGTGATCGTGGCCAAGCCGCCGCCGCCGCGTCCGACCTGGGTTGCGCCGCTCGCGACGTTGGCGGTCGCCGCCATGCTCGTGGTCTGCGCCTGCACCGGCGTGATCGCCTATCTCGCCACCCAGCCCGCGCAGAGCAACGTTGCGGCCAATGTCGAGATCAGAAATCTGCGAGAGACCGTCGCGCAATTGCGCAAGCAAATGTCGGGCGTGTCGGAAAATCTCGACGGCCTGCGCACCGCGGTCGACCAGTCGAGCAAGGCGACCAATGACCGCTTCGGCAGGTTCGCCGAGAATCTGGACCGCATCGAGCGGGTGAGCTCGTCCTCGACGGCGAAGCTCGACAAGCTTGCCCAGGCGCAGGTCCAGACGCCGGCGCCGGCCATGGTGCAATCGCAGCCGCCTTCACCGCAGGGATCGATGATGGCTTCGGCCGCTGCGCCCGAGTTCACGGGCTCGGTGTCGCCTTCCGAGCGCGCGCCGGTGCCGCGCAAGGTGATCAAGGGCTGGTCGGTCCGCCAGGCTTATGAAGGAATTGCGATCCTGCAGAGCCCGAACGGCGTGATCGAGGCGGTGCTGGGACAGCAGGTGCCCGGCCTCGGCCGCATTGAGGAGATCAGGAACGAGAACGGGCGTCTGGTGGTGGAGACGAGCGGGGGCGTCGTCTATTCGTCACGCAAGGCAACGCGCTAAAGCATGATCCGGAAAAGTCCGCAGCGGTTTTCCGAAAAGATCATGCTTGAACAATGACCTAAAGCGCGATGGCGATTCATCTCAATCGCATCGCGTCTTAAAGCAAAACACCTTCTATTGGCGATGATGCTCGAAGCTGGTGCATAGCAGATCGACCTCGGCCTCCGCGATCGGCGAGCGGAACAGGCGGCAGCTGAACTCGGCCGTCGCCTTGCCGTCGGTCGAGCTGCGCTCTTCCCGGAGAAAGATGCATCGCTTGCAAACGTCGGTGTGGTGCCGCTGCTCGGCCGCGTCCGACTGGTCCAGCACGTGGCGGAACGTGTCGCGGAAGCGGATCTTGACCTCGTCGTCGAGCACGGCAATGGCCTCGACCAGGACGTTGACGGGATCGCGCACCAGGAACTTCTTGCCCTGCTGCGTCACGCTCAGCATCACCGAGCGCTTGTCGGTCACCGAGCGTTTTCGCTCGAGATAACCGAGCCGCTCGAGCTCCCCGATGATGAACGAGGCGGTGCCGCGCGTGGTGCCGACGTAACTTGCGAGCGCCGAAGGCGTCCGGGAAAAGCGGTTGGCGCGGGACAGGAAGCGCAGCGCCATCCACTCTCGGTCGCGCAGGCCGTGCTTGGTGCCTTCGAACCACAGGATGCGTGCGGCCTGCTCCAGCAGTTCAATCGATTCACGAGCCAAATTCATTTCAGTTCCGGGTCGGATAAAGCTTTATTCAATTGAGCCTTGGGCAGCGCAATCTGGGTGGACGGAGAATGAGGTCCGCAGGTGGGCCTTCGTCCGTTGCCGGACGGCGGCCGTTGCGTCGGGAAGACACGCTCTCCGTCTCCGGAGTTGGAGCTTCCGGACGTGGAACTACGGGGTCATGAAGAAAGTTCGAGTAAATCGCCCGGCTCGAATCCTCTGAAAATTTCAATCAAATGGCCGCAGCTCGGGTGCCGTATTCCGATCGCGCGCGGCATTTGGGCAACATGATGCATCGTTTCGGCCACGACCGATCCCATTTGTTGCGGAAGTCCGTTTCGAAGTGCGCGTAGGAGTGCGCGTGTGCGGCGTCTGGCCATGCGAGACGCGACCGGAACAAGCCCCATTTTCGGTTAATGGATGTTGCGTCGCAGCGCAGCCACGCGGTTAAAGCGGACATACGATCCAGGCCAAAGCTGGCGCGTGGCCCAAGGCCGCCTGCTCGCAGACTGGTGACTTGCGTTCCCAGCAACTGTCGGCGAATGCGGCGTCCGCGGGGCACCATGATAGGCAGCAAGGATCGACCGATGAGCATCGAAACCACCATGACCTCCGACGTCGTCGGATTGACAAAAGCCGCCCCGGTCTCGCGCCGCGGATTCATGAGCGCCACCGCGGCAGTCGCCGCCGGCTACACGCTTGCGGCCGGGCCCGTGCGCGCCGAGGCGATCACGACCGACACCAACGGTCTCCAGACCGGCGACGCCAAGATCAAGGTCGGCTCCGAAGAGATGCCCGCCTATTTCGCTCGTCCGGCCGGCAACACCAAGGCGCCGGTGATCATCGTGGCGATGGAAATCTTCGGCCTGCACGAATACATCAAGGACGTGACGCGGCGTCTCGCCAAGCTCGGCGCTTTCGCGGTCGCGCCCGATTATTATTTCCGCAAGGGCGTCGATCTGACCAAGGTCACCGACATCAAGGACCTCTTGCCGATCGTCAATGCCAAGCCGGACGCCGAGCTGCTGTCCGATCTCGACGCCACAGTGGCGTGGGCGGGATCGCAGGGGGGCGACACCGCCAGGCTCGGC
>RXJC01000691.1 GCA_003963435.1 Bradyrhizobiaceae bacterium
CCGTACTTGATCTGCATCGCCTTCACGGCAGCGCGGCTCTGCTGGCCCAGCACGCCGTCGACCTTGCCGACATTGAAGCCGGCGCGCACCAGCAGCTGTTGCAATTCCTTGAGCTCGTGGAACGGCAGCTGCGGCACCGGTTGAGCCGGCTTGCGCATCGGGGCTGCGCCCGCAATGCGCGAGGCGAGATAGCCCGCCGTGGTCGAATAGATCAGCGAGTTGTTCCACTCGGTGTAGGCCGCGAAATTCGCGTAGGCCATGAAGGCCGGCCCAAAGCGGCCCATCGGCAGCAGCACCGAGGCCGGCAGATTGTCGTTCGGCAGCGGCCGGCCGTCGGGATAGGTGACGCCGAGCTGCGCCCAGGTCGAGCGCGGCTCCTTCACCGTGAGATCGGTCTTCTCCCACGGCAGGTTCGGCGGCACCTTGATCTCTTCCAGCCACGGCTCGCCGCGCCGCCACTTCAGGCCGTTGGCGATGTAGTTCGCGGTCGAGCCGATCACGTCGGCGCCCGAGCGCAACAAGTCGCGCCGTCCGTCGCCGTCATAGTCGACGGCGTAGTTGACATAGTGCACGGGCAGGAACTGGGTCTGCCCGAGCTCGCCGGCCCAGGAGCCGATCATCTCGTCGGGATGCAGATCGCCGCGGTCGATGATCTTCAGCGCGGCGATGGTCTCGCTCACGAACATCTCGGAGCGGCGGCAGTCATAGGCCAGCGACACCAGCGATTTCAGCGTCGGCAGATTGCCCATGTTGGCGCCGAAGTCGCTCTCCAGTCCCCAGAACGCGGCGATCACCGCCGGTGGCACGCCATATTCCTTTTCCGCGCGTGCAAACGCGGCGGCATATTTCTTGATGTGCTGCTGGCCGTTCTGCATACGATAGGGCGCGGCCATGCGCCCCGCGAACTCTGTGAAGAGCTGGCCGAACACGCGCTGGCCGCGGTCACGATTGACGATGCCCTGGTCGTAGACGAGATAGGGCGAAGCCTCCGCGATCGTCCGCTGCGACACGCCGGCCGCGACCGCCTGTTGCTTCACCTCAGTCAGGAAGCGATCGAAGCTCGCGCCATTGTGGCACGAGGCGGCGCGCGGCGAGGGCGCGGTCGCCCTGGGGGCAGCTGGCTTGGCGGGCGGCGCAAGCTGGGCGAAGGTGGGAGCGGACAGCGCGGCGAGAGCAATGGCCGCGATCGCAAATCGGGTCTGGTGCATGGATTATCCGGCGGGGAGGGGACGCTTGGATTCTGGACGAAGTTTAATGGAAGTAGGGTACGCAAGCCAGTGCCGCGGCTCCGCGACGCACCTTGAAACCTTGCACTCCGGCCGGGGTCATCCCTACCTCATGTCTGCCGGCCTGCTGGCGCTTCCAGTCTGCCACGGCCGGCCCGGGAGACGACCATGAACTATCTTCGTACCGCAATGCTGCTTGCAGGCCTGACCGCCCTGTTCATGGGCGTCGGCTATCTGATCGGCGGCGCCTCCGGCGCCATGATCGCGCTCGTCATTGCCGCGGCGACCAATCTCTTCACCTACTGGAACTCGGACCGCATGGTGCTCTCGATGTACGGCGCCCATGAGGTCGACCGCAGAAGCGCGCCCGAACTGGTCGGGCTCGTCGCTGAGCTTGCGGGCCGCGCCGGCTTGCCGATGCCGCGGGTGTTCCTGATGGATGAGCCGCAGCCGAATGCGTTCGCGACCGGACGAAATCCTGAAAACGCCGCGGTCGCCGTCACCACCGGCCTGATGCACCAGCTCAGCCGCGAGGAGCTCGCCGGCGTGATCGCGCACGAGCTGGCCCATATCAAGAATCACGACACGCTGCTGATGACCATCACCGCGACCATCGCCGGCGCGATCTCGATGCTGGCGCAGTTCGGTATGTTCTTTGGCGGTAACCGCGACAACAACAATGGGCTTGGCATCGTCGGCTCGATCCTGATGATGATCCTCGCTCCGCTTGGCGCCATGCTGGTGCAGATGGCGATCAGCCGCACGCGTGAATACGCCGCGGACAATCTCGGTGCGCGCATCGCGGGACAACCGATGTGGCTGGCCTCGGCGCTGGTGAAGATCGAGGGCGCCGCGCATCAGGTCCCGAACTACGAGGCCGAGCGAAACCCCGCGACTGCGCACATGTTCATCATCAACCCGCTGTCGGGCCATGGCGTGGACAATCTGTTCGCCACCCATCCCTCGACCCAGAACCGCATCGCGGCGCTCCAGCAGCTCGCGGCCGAGCTCGGCGCGCGGACCGCACCGTCGGTCGGTGCCAACGAGAATTATCCCCCGAGCGGTCCGTGGGGGCGCTCGTCGTCCCGCGGTTCTGGTCCTTCCCGCGGTCCTTCCCGTGGTCCTTGGGGCTGATGAAACCGCCGGGGATTTGAGGCCGGTTTTGTGACCTGGCGCACACAGGATCGCCAGAGCGGGTGCTAACACGCGCGGGAGATGATTTCTTCGAAAGGGGATGCGTGGCCGGCCTATTGCCGGTCACCGTCGAAGATGACGAGACTTGCCTTACCATTGCTGATCGTCCTTGGCGTGCTGTTCGGCCTGTCCACGCACATGGTGGTCAATTGCGGCGACGAGGACGAGCCCGACATCTGCTCGGCCGTGATCGGCTTCTCGCCGCTGCGCGGCTCGCTCATCGCCTTTGCCTATGAGGGGCGCGGACGGATCGCGCTCCGCCATGGCGACTTCAGGTGGGCGATGGCCGATTTCGACGAGGCCATTCGCCTCAATCCCAACCGGGCTGCGCTTTATCGTGACCGCGCACTCGCGCGCCGTCTGAACGGCGACTTCGAGCTCGCCATCGCCGACTATGACGAAGCGATCGCGCATGATCCCAAGCTCGCCGCGCCCTATCACCAGCGCGGCCTCGCGCTCGCCGCCACTGGTGATCTCGATCGCGCCATCCTGAGTTACAACACGGCGATCCGCCTCGATCCCAAGAATGCCGAGGCCCGGCTCGACCGTGGCCTGGCGTTCCTCGCCCGTGGCCAGGCCGACGATGCCCGCGCCGATTTCGAGGCGGCGCTGGCGCTGCCGTCGGGCAAGGACGGCCGGGCACGAGAGGCGGCGCGCGCCAAGCTCGCCGAGCTCGCGAGCGCCGAGCCGACGCAGGTGTCAGTGCCGCGAAGGTGACGGAAGTCTCTCTCCCTCTCCCCGTTCTTACGGGGAGTGGGTTGGGGTGAGGGGCTCTATCCACACGCTCGACTATCGAGGCACCTGTACCCCCTCACCCGGAATTTGCTGACGCAAATTCCGACCTCTCCCCGCAGGCGGGGAGAGGTGAAAGTACCTCGTCTTACTTCGCTTTCTTGGCTTTGGCCTTCTTCGTCTTCGCGGCCTTCTTCGCCGGCTTCTCGTCCTTCGCCTTCTTCTCCGGCTTGGCTGTAATCGGCGTGCTGGCAGCGATCCGCATCGACCGCGCGTAGCTGTCGGCGACGTTGTCGGCGGACATCTGCAGGCGCTTGGCGGCGGCGGTGGCCTGCTCCAGGGTGGCCTTGGCCATCATCTTGAAGCGGTCGGCGGTCTCCTTGCTCTTGGCCTTGGCCGCAAGGCCGTTGAAGCGATCCCGGCGCTCCTTGGCGCGGGTCATCAGGCCCGTATGCAGCTGTCTGGCCAGTTGCCGGATCACGACATCCAGGTCGGCGTCCGCCATGTTCTCTTATCCTCTTCGAAAAACGCTATCGATGCGGGCGGGACTATGCAGATCGGGCCCCGTCTTGGCAATTCCCACCGGGGGCGTCATCCGCAGCTTCCAGCGGGCCAAAACGAAAAAGCCGCGCATGTCGCGCGGCTTTTTGAATGTTTGGTCGGAGCGCCTCACTTCAGCGAGGCAACCGGGCCTTTCGACGCTGTCGGATCGGGGTCGAATCCGAACACGCCGACCAGGTATTTGTAGTAATCCGGCATCTTCTCCTTGAGCGCCTCGCGCGACTTCGGATCGTGGAATTCGCTCTTTCCGGAGAGGAAGATGCTGGCGGTCACGGCGAAGAACTCCATCGGGTTCTTCAGCGCATAGGATTCCTTGGGCAGCTGGTCCTTGGACTTGGCCAGAGCATAGTAGCCAATCACGCCCTTGTTGGCATAACCGTCCGGCAACAGCCGCGCGTGATAGGCGTGGAGGAGCTCATGCAGCAGCACGGCCTCCTTCTCGTAGCGCATCATGTCCGGCCGCAGCATGATCACGCCGAGCCCGGAATCGACCGCGAGGTCGACGGCGTTGGGATTGGTCCAGCGCTGCTTGTTCGGGTCCCACACCGTCAACGTCCGCGGAACGGTGCGGTGGATGTCGGGCGTGACCCGGCCGTAGCACGCGGTCGCGGCGCCTTCGTCGAGGCAGGCCAGCTCGCTCGCAACGATCGGTACGGTATGGAAGAATCGCAGCACGCGCGGCGACAGGCCGGCGCCTTCGACCAGGTCGATCTGCTGTTTCAGATTGTCGGTGAGCTTGTCGACGTCCTTGCGGTCGGAGCTCTCCGACAGGTCGAACATGTAGCCGCGGTAGCTCTGGAAGCCCGGCGGCAGCGGCTGCGCCGCGTCGGCATCGAGCGATCCGGCATGGGATGGACTGGCGAAGAGCGCGCCGACGATGGTTGCGGTGAGCAGCAACGCAATGCGCATGATGAACCCCCTGATGTCACTTCGCCCGGCAGAATAAGCCGCCGTTGTTTGCGAAAAGTGAGTGGGGCGAGACTAAGGCGCCGATGTTGAGGCGTGCTTAACCGTTGGTTGCAGATCGAAAAGGTGGGTTAGGGTGGGGTTAACCAAGCATGGATTGGCGATCCGCTTCGGCGTAACATCCGCTCCGGGTGCCATGCCCTCACATCATTAGCCGGAAGGGAGGATGCCATGTATGCCGCCATCCGTCAGGCCAAGGCGAAAAGCGGAAGCGCAGAGGAGCTGGCGCGCCGCATCAAGGACGGTGCCGTCCCGATCATCAGCAACGTCGACGGTTTCCGCGCCTATTACGTCGTCTATGCCGGCGACGACACGGTCACCGCGATCTCGATCTTCGACAAGTTCGAGCAGGCCGAGGAAGCGAACAAGCGCGCCATCGCCTGGATCGAGCAGGATCTCGGCCCGCTGCTGGCAGGACATGCGAGCGCGGCCGCAGGGCCGGTGATCGTGCATACGCTGGCGTGACGCTTTGCTGATGGTGGTGGCGAGCATCGACCGCATATCCGGTCGTCATGCCCGGGCTTGTCCCGGGCATCCACGTCTTTCCTCGTGCGCCGAAGCGCGTGGATGGCCGGGTCAAGCCCGGCCATGACGAACGAGAGTGTCTTTCACAGCTCCCGTGCATTCGAGAACGCAAAGCTCGACACCCGCCGCGTCGTCTCGTCCAGGATCAGCGTGCGCGTGATCGGCGGCTCGGCGCGCTGGGCGCAGTTCTCGCGCTCGCAGAGGCGGCAGTTGACGCCGATCGGCGTGCCTTCGGTCTTTTCGAGGTCCATGCCGGCGGCATAGGTCAGGCGCGCGGCATGGCGGATTTCGCAGCCGAGGCCGATGGCGAAGCGCGGTTGCGGCAGCGGGTGCGGCGCCACGGGGCGGCGCACCATCTGCGCGATCGAGAAATAGCGCGTGCCGTCGGACAGCTCGATCACCTGCTTGAGCAGCCGGTCCGGCGTGTCGAAGGTCGAGTGCACGTTCCACAACGGGCAGGTGCCGCCGAACTTCGAGAACGGGAACGTGCCGGAGGAGAAGCGCTTGGAGACGTTGCCGGCATTGTCGACGCGCAGGAGGAAGAACGGAATGCCGCGCGCGTTCGGCCGTTGCAGCGTGGTGAGGCGGTGGCAGACCTGCTCGAAGCCGGAATTGAAGCGCTGCGCCAGCACGTGGATGTCGTAGTTGAGCGCTTCGGCGGCGGCGAGGAACGCCGGGTAGGGCATCATCACGGCGGCTGCGAAGTAATTGCCGAGCGTGATGCGGAACAGGCGGCGCGGTGCATCGTCGAGCGGTCCGGCGCGGCCGATGATGCTCTCCAGCGCCTGCGCGCATTCGCCGAGGCCGAGCTGGAAGGCGAGCTGAAACGCGCGGCCGGGCGGATCGACCAGCTCGGAGATCAGGAGCTGGCGGCGGTGGCGATCGAACCGGCGCAGCGTCTCGCGCATCACATCGACGGGCATGATGCGGGTCTGGATCGAATGCTTTTCGCGCAGGCGCGCCGCGAGCGCGGCATAGAGTCCTTCGGCCGGGACGTTCAGCTCGTCGCGAAGGGTCTCCGCGGCCTGCTCGAGTTCCGGAAAATAGTTGCGGTTGGCCTCGATCAGCTCGCGCACGCGCTCGACCGGGTTGGCCTCGTAGCGCGTGCCGACGTCGCGGTCGGCCATCTGGGCGGCGGCCAGCGTCTCGCCCTGGCGCGCCTCGGTATAGGCCGCGTAGAGCCGCTGCAGCGCATGGGTGACGCCGGGACAGAGCTCGGCGAGGTCGCGCAGCTCCTGCTTGGGCACGTCAATCTGGCGGAACAGGGGGTCGGAGAAGATCTCGTTGAGCTCGGCGAAGAAGCGGTCCTCGTCGGCCGTGGCGAGATCGCGCAGATCGAGGTCATAGGTCTCGGCCAATCGCAACAAGATCTGCGCCGTCACCGGGCGCTGGTTCCGCTCGATCAGGTTGACATAGCTGGGCGAGATCCCGAGCCCCTCGGCGATCTGGGTCTGGGACAGCCCCAATTGCTGCCGGATTCGCCGGAAACGCGGGCCGACGAACAGTTTCTTCCCGGATTCGGCGGCCATGTCTTTCGATCTCCACGTGCATCAAGGACAGTCTTGCTGACCTATAATTTACAAATTTTACAAAATAACATCTATTACATGTTCTGATGTTACATGACATCACCAATAAAAAACAAGCCATCTATACGAAGTTTCTGTTTTCGCGTTTAGCTCCTGACACGCATCTCGCAATGCAGTGTCAAGAATGTCGATGGCCAGCCATCGCCATCGTCAGCGAAAGGATCAGGCACATGAATTATCAGCCCCGCGGCATCAGCACCCTCCAGGGCCCGTCCTCGTATCTGGACGAGGTCAAGGCGGCCCAGGCGCTCCTCGAGACCCAGCCGACCTGGAACGGCGTGTCGGCCGAGGCCGTCGCCCGCATGCGCCTGCAGAACCGCTTCAAGACCGGCCTCGACGTCGCCCGCTACACCGCGGCGCTGATGCGGGCCGACATGGCCGCCTATGACAAGGACCCCACCAAGTACACCCAGTCGCTGGGCTGCTGGCACGGCTTCATCGCCCAGCAGAAGCTGATCTCGGTCAAGAAGCATTTCGGCGGCAAGACCGATCGCACCTATCTGTACCTCTCGGGCTGGATGATCGCGGCGCTGCGCTCCGAGTTCGGCCCGCTGCCCGACCAGTCGATGCACGAGAAGACCTCGGTGCCGGCGCTGATCGAGGAGCTCTACACCTTCCTGCGTCAGGCGGACTCGCGTGAGCTCAACGACATCTTCCGTCTGCTCGACAAGGCGCGCAAGGAAGGCGACAAGACCCGCGAGAAGGAGCTGATCGAGAAGATCGACAACTTCCAGACCCACGTCGTCCCCGTCATCGCCGACATCGACGCCGGCTTCGGCAATGCGGAAGCGACCTACCTGCTCGCCAGGAAGATGATCGAAGCGGGTGCCTGCGCGCTGCAGATCGAGAACCAGGTCTCGGACGAGAAGCAGTGCGGCCACCAGGACGGCAAGGTCACCGTGCCGCATGAGGTCTTCCTGGCGAAGATCCGTGCCTGCCGCCACGCCTTCCTCGAGCTCGGCGTCGAAGACGGCATCATCGTCACCCGCACCGACTCGCTCGGCGCCGGCCTGACGCAGCAGATCGCCGTCAGCCACAAGCCCGGCGACATCGGCGACCAGTACAACAGCTTCCTCGATTGCGAGGAGATCACCGCGGAGAACGCCCGCAACGGCGACGTCATCATCAATCGCAACGGCAAGATGATGCGCCCGAAGCGTCTGCCCTCCAACCTCTACCAGTTCCGTCCCGGCACCGGTGCGGACCGCTGCGTGCTCGACTGCATCACCTCGCTGCAGAACGGCGCCGACCTGCTCTGGATCGAGACCGAGAAGCCGCATATCGAGCAGATCGCGAGCATGGTCGACCGCATCCGCAAGGTGGTGCCGAACGCCAAGCTCGCCTACAACAACTCGCCGTCGTTCAACTGGACGCTGAACTTCCGTTGGCAGGTCTTCGACGCCTGGAAGGAAGCCGGCAAGGACGTCAGCAAGTACAACCGTGCCGAGCTGATGAAGGCGGAGTACGACGATACGCCGCTGGGCAAGGAAGCCGACGATCGCATCCGCACCTTCCAGGCGGATTCGGCCAAGCGCGCCGGCATCTTCCACCACCTGATCACGTTGCCCACCTACCACACGGCGGCGCTCTCGACCGACAACCTTGCCAAGGAGTACTTCGGCGAGCAGGGCATGCTGGGCTACGTCAAGAACGTTCAGCGCGCCGAGATCCGTCAGGGCATCGCCTGCGTGAAGCACCAGAACATGGCCGGCTCCGACATCGGCGACGACCATAAGGAGTACTTCGCGGGTGAAGCTGCCCTCAAGGCGGGCGGCGCCCACAACACGATGAACCAGTTCGGCTAACGCAGCACGCTATTGGACAGGAGACTGACAATGACCAAAGGCAGTAATTTCTGGGTGATCGGCGGCGAGTTCGGCTCGATGAACTTCCACAAGCTCGTGGAAGGCTCGGCCCAGGTCAAAGGTCCGTTCAAGACCCGCAAGGAAGCCGAGGACTGCTGGAAGGAGGTCTCGGAAGAGAGCCGCCACAAGGCCGGCGTCCGCTTCTCGATCGTGGAAGAGCCCTCGCGCGTCTCGGCCTGACGCATGATCCGGAAAAGTGCGAAGCGGTTTTCCGGAGAAGATCATGCGTAGACAACAACCTGAAGCGCGATGACGGTCCATCCAGGTCTCATCGCGCTTTAGGAGCCGAGCTGCCGACCTGACTTAAGAAGACGTCCAAGGACGGACGGTCCCATCCAGGCGCTGCCTGGGTGGGACCGTCTGTTTTTGGCACAGGTCAATGCCCTGTGGGCGCCGTAAGTATCTGGAATTGTGGTCCTTTGCGGAGGGTTTGGTTGCTGATAGGTTAACGGCGGATAGTCGAGGACGAGGCCGACAATGTCAGAGCCCGAGACCAGCGGGACCCATCCCGGCCAGCCGCGGCCGGTGCGGCTGCGCGATGCGCTGCTGCGCGCGAGGATCGAGGCCGCCGACCGGACCGGCGTCGTCGTCGACTTGCGGGACGCCGAGGTGGCGCGGCTCGAGATCCTCAACGACGCGCTCGACCCCCTGTTCGCGCAGGTTCCTGATCAGATCGACCTGTTCGACCGCGGCGTCAGCCAGGGTGATACGCCGCGTCTCTGGATCGACGTCGTCGCCCACATCGTGATGGGGCGCGACAAGCGGATGTACCGCTTCGTCCAGGACACCCGCTTCGGCCGCATCGTGCTCGCCGAATCGCACGATACGTCCGTGATCGTCGAGGCCGTCACCGACTATGTCGCGCGCCGCATGGTCGAGCGCGAGCGGGCCATGGTGGTCTTGCCCGAACCGCAGGTCCCTGCCGCCGCGCCGCCGCCGCGCCGTTCGCGCTTCTGGCCGTTCGTGTTCGGCTTCGTGCTCGGCGCCGCTGCGCTGTTCGGGCTTGCCGTGGTGGCGGCGTTGCGGAGCTGGTGACGACGGTTCTCGTAGCCCGGATGGAGCGAAGCGCAATCCGGGAAACCTGTCGCCACAGATGCTCTGCCCCGGATTACGCCTCGCTCCATCCGGGCTACGGACTCGAGATTCCGGATTCGATGCTGGCGCATCGCTCCGGAATGACGGCGTAACCTCAGACTAGCCGCACATGCTTGATCTGCCCGATCTGGAATCCCGCCCCGAGCCCTCGCACCGTCTGCTCGCAGCGCCAGCCGGCATTGTCCTTCTGGATCCTGAGCAGATTGTACGCTGCCGCCGGGTAGTGCCCGTGCGCGAGCGCGGATGCCGAGGGCACGCCGAGCACCGGAATGTTGCCGTTGGGGCCGTCGATCCAGATCGTCGAATGAACGTGGTCGTGCCCGTGCAGGACCAGCTCGACGCCATGGCGCTTGAGCAGCGCCAGCAGCGCGGGCGCGTCGGTCATCCGCTTCTGACGAGCGTCGGATTTCAGCGGATGATGCACCAGCAGCACGCGGAAGACGTCTTCGGTCGCGAGGCGGTCGAGCAGCGCTTCGAGCGAGGTGAGCTGATCGCGTCCGAGCGTGCCCGTCGCCAGCAGCGGCAAGGTCGGCACCGCCGTGGACAGGCTGATCAGCGCGAGCGGCCCGCGCCGGCGCACCGAGGGAAAGCCGACGCGGCCGTCGTCGCCCGCAAGATAGGGAGCAAAGGTCTCGCCGAAGCGATGCGAGGTGGCGCGGACATAG
Organism: Bradyrhizobiaceae bacterium; assembly: GCA_003963435.1. Taxonomy (GTDB): domain Bacteria; phylum Pseudomonadota; class Alphaproteobacteria; order Rhizobiales; family Xanthobacteraceae; genus Bradyrhizobium. Next base: position 10,419 of record RXJC01000691.1, read on the forward strand.
GCGTCGTGATTGCCGGGAATCGTGGTGACGCGGTCGGGCGGGCCCACCTCGTCGAGCCAGGCGCGGGCAGGCGCGAACTCGGCTTCCAGCGCGAGGTTGACGAGATCGCCCGTGACCGCGATGTGGTCCGGCGCCTGCGCCTTCATGTCGGCGACCAGCGCGTCGAGCACCTCGCGGCGCTGGTACTTGTGGCGGTTGCGCGTCCAGTTGATGTAGCCGAGCACGCGCTTGCCCGCGAGCTCGATCAGCCGCGGCCTAGGCAAGGGCGCCAGATGCGGATCGGACAGATGGGCGAGCGTGAAGGGAGCCAGCGTGTTGGGAGTCATGGCGCGCGATTGCCTCGCTATTGCTCCGCTGTAATGGCAAGGTCGCGAGGAACGTGCAAGCAGGGCCTGAACCGAGCCGTCGAGGACATCTGATGGGAGAACGTCTGAACCGGGTCCGGCGCAAAGCCGAGCCGCTGCTGCGGCGATTCTTCCACGCCTATTTCCTTGTCGTTCGCGGCATGACGCTCGGCGTCCGCGCCGTGGTGCTGGATGACGAAAACCGCGTGTTCCTGGTCAGGCACAGCTATGTCAGCGGCTGGCACCTGCCCGGAGGCGGCGTCGATCTCGGTGAAAACATGGAGCAGGCGATGCGGCGCGAGCTCAAGGAAGAGGGCGAGATCGACCTCACCGGCGCCGCCGCGCTGCACGGCATCTTCCTCAACAGCCACGTCTCCCGCCGCGACCATGTCGCCGTCTACGTGGTCAGGCAGTTCAGGCAGGACCGTATCCCCGAGCCCAACCGCGAGATCGCCGAATGCGGCTTCTTCGCGATCGATGCGCTGCCCGAGGGGACCACGCTCGGCACGCGGCGGCGGATCGCCGAAGTGCTGGATGGTCAGCCCCTGATTGCGACGTGGCGCTGAGGCCGGTCTGTGCTAGTAAGCTGCCCCGAAAGAGCGCCACCGGATGACGATTGCCAAACCCAGCTTCAGCCTGATGTGCCTTGCGATCACCGCCGGCAATATCGTCACGATGTCGCGCCGGCGCGGGGCGCGCCCGCTGCCCCTGAGGACCGCGCCGGCTAGTCTCGGAGCGCCGTCGCGATGACCTCAACGCCACTTCGGATCGCGGTGCTGGTGCCCTGCTATAACGAGGAAGCGGCGGTCGCGACCGTCGTTGCCGATTTCCGCAAGGCGCTGCCCGCGGCCGAGATCTACGTCTACGACAACAATTCGCGCGATCGCACCGCGGCGCTTGCGCGCGAAGCCGGCGCGATCGTGCGCAGCGAGCGCCGGCAGGGCAAGGGCCACGTCGTGCGCCGCATGTTCGCCGACGTCGAGGCCGACGTCTATGTGCTGGTCGACGGTGATGCCACCTACGATGCGCCGAGCGCACCGCGCATGATCGACAGGCTGCTCGACGATCATCTCGACATGGTGGTCGGCCTTCGCGTCGATCAGGTCCAGGCGGCCTACCGGCTCGGCCACCGCACCGGCAACCGCATGCTGACCGGCTTCCTGGCGTCGACCTTCGGTCACGCCTTCAAGGACATCCTGTCCGGCTACCGGGTGTTCTCGCGCCGCTTCGTCAAGTCCTTTCCGGTCCTCTCCGACGGCTTCGAGATCGAGACCGAGCTCGCCGTCTATGCGCTGGAATTGTCGTTGCCCGTTGCCGAGGTCGAGACGCCCTATTACGCGCGCCCTGAAGGCTCCTTCTCCAAGCTCAACACCTGGCGCGACGGGTTTCGCATCCTCGGCACCATGCTGAAGCTCTACCGCTCGGAGCGGCCGTTGCGGTTCTTCACGGCGATCGGAATCCTGCTGGCGGTGGCCGCGGTGATCCTTGCGATCCCGGTTCTGATCACCTTCATCGAGACCGGCCTGGTGCCGCGCCTGCCGACCGCGGTGCTGGCGATGGGCCTGATGATCATGGCCCTGCTCTCGGTGTCGTCGGGGCTCGTGCTCGACACGGTGACGCGAGGGCGGCGGGAGATGAAGATGCTGGCCTACCTGTCCCAACCGTCATTGAAAAGGAGTTGAGCGGCTTTGCTGCCCAATGGACCGCGCGGCGTTCAGGTGCTATCCCGCGATTGACATGACCGATCTTTCCCTCACCATCCTTCCCGAAGCTGCCGGCGACGCCCAGGCGATCGAGCGCCTGCACGAACGTACCTTCGGCCCCGGCCGCTTCGTGCTCAGCGCCTATCGCATCCGCGAGCACGTCGACCATCTGCTCGACGTCTCCTTCACCGCTCGCATCGGCACGCTGCTGGTCGGCTCAGTCAGGCAATTGCCGGTGCTGGTCGGCGAAACGCCGGCGCTGCTGCTCGGGCCGCTCACCGTCGAGCCGCCGTTCCGCGGCCGCGGTGTCGGCCGTCTCTTGATGGAGCGCGCGCTGAAGGAGGCGAAGGCGAAAGGCCACCGCCTCGTGCTGCTGGTCGGCGACGAGCCATATTACAGCCGCGTCGGCTTCAAGCCGGTCCCAAAGGGCCGCGTCACCATGCCGGGCCCGGTGGACGCCGCGCGCATCCTGGTGTTCGAGCTCGTCGACGGCGCTTTCGAGGGCGTGTCGGGCCAGGTCGCGCCCGACTGGAGCAAGGCGCGGGCAGGGTAGCTCGGACGGACTCCGTCATTGCGAGCGCAGCGAAGCAATCCAGGCTGCCTCCGCGGACAGACTCTGGATTGCTTCGTCGCATCCGCGCAAAATTGCTCCGCAATTTTGTTGCAAGAGCTCCTCGCCATGACGGCGCTTGGACCGGGGCCCGCGGGCCCCGGCTTGATCCGCGCTAGAACTTGAAGTTCGCGAACGCCCGCACGCCGATGCCCGGCATCAGCACCTCGTCCTTGGTGTAGGACACATGGTTGCGGATGTTCTCGTTGAGGAGATTGTTGCCGACGATACCGGCTGTCATCTCGCGCGCGCCGAACCAGTTGCGGTCGAGCTTGGTCTTGTAGCTGACCTCCGCCTTCAGCAGATTGTAGCCCGCCGTCGGCGTCTCCGCGATCACGGCGACGTTGTTCTGCGCGAAGGCGTGCAGCAGGTTGACCCGCATCAGCCAGTTGTCGTCGCGCCAGAACACGCCGCCGCCCATTCGCATGGGCGGAATCCGTGGCACGTTGGTGCCATCAGAAAAGGTGGCGCGAACCATGTCGAATTGGTTCTCGATGCCCCAGATGCCGCCCTGGAAGGCGCCGACGTCGAGCTGCGACTGGAATTCACCGCCGCGGAAGTTCGCATTGCGCTGCGAGTAGACCGCCTGGTTCAGCTCGGCGCCCGGCGTGCCGCAGGACGCAAAGTCGTCGTTGCAGGAGACGCCGGTGAGGCGGCGATAGATGAAATTGTCGAAATGCGTGTAGTAGACCGTCGCCTCGAAGCGGAACGGTCCCGTCGCCCTGCGCACGCCGAGCTCGACCGATTTCGCGGTCTCGATCGTGAGGTTGGGATTGCCGATGTCGAACGTCGCAGTCGCGTCATGGCCGCCGCGGGAGAACAATTCGGCCGCCTTCGGCGCGCGCTCGACATATTGCGCGGTGATGCTGCCGACCATGCCTCCCGGCAGATCCTGCAACAGGCCGATGCTGCCGCTCTTCGGCGTGAACGACGGATTGCGCGAGATCGCCGCCTGCGGCGTGCCGTCGGGCAGATAGTCTGCCGGGAAATTCGGCGTCGTGCCGTGCAGATCGACATGCTCGATGCGGCCGGCGATCTGCGCCCGCGTTGCTTCAGTGAACTTGAACTCGTTGAAGGCGTAACCGGCAACGCGCGTGCTGTTGTTCGGGTCCCACAACCCGTTGAACAGCGTGCCGGGATTGTCGGGGCTCGGCGCGCTCAGCTCCTGATGGCCGACCTGGAAGCCCAGCGCCGTCGTCACCTCGGCGAAGCGCGCGTTGAACGGCATCAACTGGACCTCGGTGCGGATCTCCTGCTCCTTGTTGGTGAAGGTCTGCCGCACGCCGTCGCTGGTGAGGTCGGCGGGATCTGCGAGGCCGATCTCGTTGTGCCGGTAGTCGGTCGCACCGGCCCAGAAGCGGACCGCGTCGATCGCGGCCGCATCAGGGTGGTACTCGCCCTTGACGTTGATCTTGGTCTGGTGGCCGTCGATCCGCGTATGGTGGTCGGCGCCGTCGATGCCGGGGATGTGGTAGAGCGCGTCGTTCTGGGTGATCGAGGCGCCGACATAGCCACCCTGGAAGAAGTAAGAGCCGCCGATCGAGGCGCCGTCCGAACGCGTCGCCGAGTTCGGCTGGCGGCCGTTCACCGGGCGCGACTGGTCGTTCAGATAGGGATAGCTCGGGATGGAATAGTCCGACGTCGTGCGGCCATAGGCGTCGGCATGGAAGGCAAAATTGCCGCCGCCGGTGTCGAGCAGCACGCCGCTTTCGACGCCGCGATCGACCGAAGAGAACGCGGTGCGCGTCTCGGCGGTGACGCAAGGCGAGGTCGCGGCGCTCGCGAGCGGCGCCTTGGCCGGCAGGCCGTAAGTCTGGAACGACGGCGAGCAGTTCGGCAGCGCATCCGGAATCCGGTTGTTGGTGGCGCTGACGACGCCGCCGATCGAGGTCGAGCCGTAGCGCAGCGCGGCCGGCCCGCGCACCACTTCGACCTGGTTGGTCGCGAGCGGATCGATCGGGACGAAATGATCCTCGCCGAGGTCGGAGGCGCCGCCGCCATTGGTGCCGTTCTCGACGATGCCGACGCGGTTGACGTCGAGACCCCTGATGATCGGCCGGCTGGAGGCACCGGGCGCGAAGCTCGATCCGGTAATGCCGGGCTTGGAGAACAGGAGATCGCCGAGCTGGCCGCCGCCCTCACGGCGGATCTCCTCGTTCGGCACCACGGTGACGGTGGCGAACTGGTTGGTCACCACAGGCAGCACACCCTGCTGAGGCGCGGCGGCCGCTGGGGCAGCCGGCGTTGCCTCCGCGGTTTGCTCATGGCTGCGCACCCGTGCGGTCCGCGTGCCGCGACCGGAATTGCGGGACGGCACGACCGCTCTGCGCACGATCGGGCTCGGCGCCGTCACGGTGACGGCAGGAATCTCGGTCGACGATGTGTCTTGCGCAGGCGTTTGGGCGAAAGCGGGCGTGGCGGCGCCGAGCAGGAGCAGGCTTGCTCCGCCAAGACGCTGCGCGCGTCGCGATTGAAATGACATGGTCCTGATTCCAGTCAGGCGCCGTCCGCATGATGCTGTGCTGAACGGAAGGCGGCCTGCCGTCGCGGCGCGACGGAATTCGACTTCAACTGCTCCCGGGCCATCGCGGACTTTGCGACGAGCCAGGCGTGATCAAGTGATGTTGGAAGTCAGGACGCGGGAGGGGCGCGCGGCTGGAACGCCGTGCCGGCCGATTTCAGGTGGAGAAATTCGGCATCAGTGGTGCGGTAGAGCAGGTCGATCGCCTGCGGCAGGTGCAACAGAGGCGGTGTTGCCGAGACGACGGCACCCGCCATCGCAATGACGGCGCAGATCGCGCAATTGTCCTCGCCCGGGTGCTCGCGGTCGGGGCCTGAGGGGGATTGCTTCTGCACCGCGGCGCGGTCAGTGGCAGCTACGCCCTTGACGTTGTTCTGGGCGTTGTCCTTGGCGCCGCCGGTCTGCTGGAGCGTGGCCTGGGCCAGCGGTGCGGCCTGCGCAAACCAATGGCTGTGACCAAACGTCAGCGCGAGCTGCACCAGCATCGCGAACAACGCGAGCCGGGCGCCGTGCCTGATATTCGACCGGAACCACTTCATCGGAAAGGCCATCCCCACATCGTGGCGCCATTCCTGGGGGCGTCGCGATGTTATAATGTAACATCACTCGACCCATGAGTAGATGTCAACGGCCCTCGAACCAGCCAGCGAGGGGTGGCGGGCCGATGTGGCGTTCGAGCAACGGAGCGCTCAGCGCCCTTCGCGGACCCAGGTCGCGGCGAAGGCACCGAGCAGCAGCAACAGGCCGATCAGGCCGGTAAAGATCGGCAGCACGCCGACACCCTTCACCACGCTGGCATCGCGCATCCGCACGCCCATCCAGCCGTCGCCGGCAAAGACGCTGGCCGAACGCACCGGGAGGATGCGCGGCAGCTCGACGCTGGCGCCGCTGGCCACGCGAACGGCGTTGCCGCCGGTCGCCTGCGTCAGCGGCTTCAAGGTCTCGACGGTGGAGGTGACCTCCGAAAACTCCTTCGGATTGGTCGGGCCGACATTGATCAGCGCCTTCAGCGTGCCGTCGGTGGCCTGCCACAGGCCGAGCTCGTTCGCCGGCAGGGTCGCGCGCCACTCGCCGGGATCGCCGGCGCTCAGCGTCAGGTCCTGCGAGATGCCGGACGGCGAGGTCACGCTCACCGGCTGGACGCTGTCCGCCATGGTCTGGCGCACCACGACGAGGTTCTTGCCCTGCACCTGCAGGCGCAGCGCCTCCTCGTCGAGGTCGGGCTGCTTCATCAGCCAGTGCGACATCCGCCTGAGCAGGTCGAGATGCGGCCCGCCGCCCTCATAGCCGCGCGCCCACAACCAGATGTGGTCGGAGAGCAGAAGCGCGACGCGGCCTTCACCGAAGCGCGATAGGAACAGCAGCGGCTTGCCGTCCGCCCCCGTCATCACCGGCGGGTTGACGGAATTGCGGGTGTCGACGGTGCGGAAGAAGCGGCTCCAGTGCGGCGGCTCGCTGGCCGAACCCTCCAGGGCGCGCGTGACCGGATGGCGTTTGCCGACGTCCGACAGATGCGCATAGAACGGCTTCTCGGTCACGCCGACGGGTTCGGCCGGCAGCACCGAATCCAGCGGCGTGCGCCAGATGCTGGTGTTGGAGGCATAGTCCGGGCCGGCCGAGACCAGCACCGCGCCGCCGCCGCGCACATAGCGCGCGATGTTGTCGAAATAGGCGATCGGCAGCACGCCCTGACGGGCGTAGCGGTCGAAGATGATCAACTGGAATTCGTTGATCTTCTGCTGGAACAGTTCGCGGGTCGGAAACGCGATCAGCGACAATTCGTTGATCGGCGTGCCGTCCTGCTTCTCCGGCGGACGCAGAATGGTGAAATGCACGAGGTCGACGCTGGCGTCGGACTTCAAGAGATTGCGCCAAGTGCGCTCGCCGGAATGCGGCTCGCCCGAGACCAGCAGCACGCGCAGCTTGTCGCGAACGCCGTCGATGGCGACGACGGCGCGGTTGTTCACCGGCGTCAATTCGCGTTCGAGCGGGGAGGCCTCGATCTCGACGATGTTCGGCCCGGCATGCTTGATGTCGACGTCGACGCTTGCGCTCTGGCCGCTCGAGAGCGTGCGCTCGTTGATGACCTCGCCGTCCCTGCGGATCGTGACCTTGGCGCGCTCGCCCGTGACGCCCTGGTCGTCGAGGCGGTAGCTGATGGTCTGGGTCTGTCCGACGATGCCGAAGCGCGGCGCCGCCGTGATCGCGATGCGGCGGTCGCGCTCGTCCTTCTGGCCGGTGATCAGCGCCTGCACCGGCGCCTGGAAGCCGAGCGCGGCGGCGTTCGCCGGAATGTCGTGGACGCGGCCGTCGGTGATCAGGAACGCGCCGGCGACGCGGTCGACCGGCACGTCCGACAAGGCCGAGGCAAGCGCGCCGAACAGTCTTGTGCCGTCGGTCTCGCCGTCGGCCTGTCCGGCGTCGACGACGCGCACCTCCAGCCCCTTGATCTTCTTCAGGCTGTCGACCAGCGCTTCCTGCGCCTGCGCGGCCTCGCGGTTGCGGCTGCCGAAATTCTGGCTCGGGCTCTTGTCGACCACGATGGCAGCGACCGAGGTGAGGGGCTCGCGCTCCTCGCGCGTGAAGGAGGGATTGGCGAGCGCGAGCAGGAACAGCGCCAGCGCGGCCACGCGCACGGCCGCACCGCGCGCCCGCGCCACCAGCAGCACGAGCGCGATGACGACGATCGCGGCCAGCGCGAGCCACAGCACGATCGCGGGAACAAGCGGCGTGAAGGCGATGCCGTAGTTCATGGCGTTGCTCTCTCGGCATCGTCATGGCCGGGCTTGTCCCGGCCATCCACGCCTTGCCACACGGCACGAAGAACGTGGATGCCCGGCACTAGGCCGGGCATGACGGCTTCAGTTGGGCGAGCACTCAGTTCCACGATCCGCATCATTGTCCCAGCCGTTCGATCAGGGCCGGTGCGTGCACCTGGTCGGCCTTGTAATTGCCGGTCAGGGTGTACATCACGATGTTGGCGCCGGCGCGGTAGGCGAATTCGCGCTGGCGGGTGTCGCCGCCGGTCACCGGCAGCATGGCCTGGCCATCGGGCCGCACCGCCCAGGCGCCGGCAAGATCGTTCGAAGTGATGATGATCGGCGAGACGCCGTCGCCGCCGCGCGCCGGCCGCTCGGCATTGTCCTCGTCGTCTTCGCGCGGCAGGGTCTCGACCCAGGTCTGACCGGTGACGAAGCGGCCGGGGAAGTCGCGCAGCAGGTAGAAGGTCTTGGTCAGCACGTGCTCGCGCGGCACCGGCTCGAGTTCGGGCACGTCGAGCGAGGACAGGATCTCGCGCAGCGTCTGCATGCCCGGGGTCTGCGCCGCGCCGTTCGCGCCGGGCGGGGCTTCGATCGCATCGCGGGTGTCGAACAGCACGGTGCCGCCCTGCTTCATATAGGCGTCGATCTTGTTGAGGGCGTCCTGCGGCGGCTTGGGCGCGCCCGGCACGATCGGCCAGTAGATCAGCGGGAAGAAGGCGAGCTCGTCGCGCGCGGGATCGACCGCGACAGGATCGCCGGCCTCGAGCGCGGTGCGCTGCGCCAGGAACAGCGTCAACCCGGCCATGCCGGCCTTGACGATGGAATCGACGTCGGCATTGCCCGTCACGACGTAGGCGAGGCGGGTCTGCGCCGTCGCACGCATCGCGAAATCGTCCGTGGCGCTGTCGGCGCGTGACGGTGCCGGCGAGAGCGACGCGAACAGCAGGCCAAGCACGATCATGGCCGGCGCGGCGCGGCGGCGCAGCAGCGCGGCGATGCCGCCGCCGAGCACCGCGACGATGATGGCATCGATCAGGAACAGCGCGAGCGCCGTCGACAGCAGCCAGCCGCGCAAGTCCTGCGGCTCGGCATTGGTGTAGGTGGCGTGCCGGGCGCGCAGGCTCGCGGTGTTGAGGGCTGCGATGCGGTCGGCGCTGGCAAGCGTATTCACGGCGAGCGGTCCTTCGGCCGGACCATAGAAGCCCGGCGGATGATCTGATGTGGCGCGGTCGCGATAGTCCGCGGGCAGGGGCTTGGCGGTCGCCGGCGGCGGGCCGAAGGCGCCAAAGCCGTCCATGATGTGCAGCGGCGCCACCGTCTCCGCGGTCGCTTCGCTCGCGACCCCGGCGCCGGGCTTGGACGTGTAGCCGGACATGTCGACCACCCGCCGCAGCATTTCGACGAAAGTCCCCGACATCGGCAAGTCGGACCAGCGCATGTCGGCGCTGACATGGAACAGGCTGACCACCCCCTTGCCGCGATGCTCGCCGGTCACCAGCGGCGTGCCGTCTTCCAGCGAAGCCCAGCTCTTGGTGGCGAGCACCGCATCGGGCTCGGCCAGCACCTGGCGGTTCACGGTGACGTCCTTGGGCACCGCGACACCCGCGAACGGACCG
>RXJC01000720.1 GCA_003963435.1 Bradyrhizobiaceae bacterium
GTCACTCCGTCGAGGAGCTGCTCGCCTTCCATCATGCGATCGAGGAGCAGCGCGCCCGGCTCGACTACGACATCGACGGTGTCGTCTACAAGGTCGACCGCATCGACTGGCAGGAACGGCTCGGCTTCGTCTCGCGCACGCCGCGCTGGGGCATCGCGCACAAATTCCCGGCCGAGCGCGCCATGACCGTGCTGCGGGACATCGAGATCCAGGTCGGCCGCACCGGCTCGTTCACGCCGGTCGGCAAGCTGGAACCGGTCGGCGTCGGCGGCGTGATCGTGCAGAACGTCACGCTGCACAACGAGGACTACATCAAGGGCATCGGCAACAAGGGCGAGGTGCTGCGCGAGGGCCGCGACATCAGGATCGGCGACACCGTCGTGATCCAGCGCGCCGGTGACGTGATCCCGCAAGTCGTCGATGTCGTTCTCGACAAGCGGCCGAAGACGGCCCGCGAGTTCCATTTCCCGAAGAAGTGCCCGTGCCCGCTGCACACCGACGTCGTGCGCGAAGAGACCGCGGCGGGCGAGGAGGGCTCCCGCGCGCGCTGCACCGGCGAGTTCGCCTGTCCCTATCAGAAGATCGAGCATCTCAAGCTGTTCGTGTCGCGCCGCGCCTTCGATATCGATGGTCTCGGCGAGAAGCAGCTGCAGTATTTCTTCGACGAGGGATGGGTCAAGGAGCCCGCCGACATCTTCACGCTGGAGAAGCGCAATTCCAAGCTCAAGCTCGAGGAGATCGAGGGTTATGGCGCGACCTCGGTGCGCAATCTGTTCAGCGCCATCGAGAGCCGGCGCAAAATCGCGCTTGAGCGCTTCATCTATGCGCTCGGCATGCGCCATGTCGGCGAGACCACGGCGCTGGCGCTGGCGCGCGGCTACGGCTCCTGGGACGCGTTCCACGACGCCTGCCTGAAGGTCGCTCACGGCGACGAGGAGGCGATGGCGGAGATGGACGCGCTCGACCAGATCGGTGACACCGTGATCAAGAGCATCGCCGACTATTTCGGCGAGAGCCACAATCGCGGCATCGTCGAGCGCCTGACCAGGGAAGTCGAGATCGTCGACGCCGAGAAGCCGAAGAGCAATTCGCCCGTGGCCGGCAAGACCGTGGTGTTCACGGGATCGCTGGAGAAGATGACGCGGGACGAGGCCAAGGCCACCGCAGAGCGTTTGGGGGCGAAAGTGTCCGGCTCGGTGTCCAAGAAGACCGATCTCGTCGTTGCCGGCCCCGGCGCGGGCTCCAAGCTCGCAGAGGCCAACAAGCACGGCGTCAAGGTGTTGACCGAGGACGAGTGGCTGAAGCTGATCGGGGAGTGAGGTTCGGAGCCGTGAATTCGCCTCATGAGGTCTCGGCGGCGTCCGCCGGCCGTTGCGCGGCCTTGTCGGCGAGTGCCATGGATTGCTCGAGATCGTACAAGCGCAATTGGTCGGCGAGATTGAAACGCGCTGAAATGCAGTCGCCTCTCTCGGTCACTTTCGCCGCCTCCCAGGGACAACCCGTCATGCACAGCGGCGCGACGTGACAGCTCCGGCACTCCGGCTTGGCTGACGGTTCGTACTGCGCCCATTGCTGCTTGACGTCGCTGGGTTGCGGCTCCGTCGCCGGACTATAGCGACCGGGCGCCTGACGCGCGTCCTGGTGCGCCTCGTTCCAGCAGTTGAAGATGCCGCCGCCCGGGCCGAGCACGAAGCTGTTGCTGCTGTCGGCCGAGCAGAGCGCTCCGCGCTTCGGTTGCGGCAACACGGCTCCGATGGCGAATCCCTTACGGAACTTGAGGAACTTGAATTGCGTCTCGATGGCAGCGAACTCTTCCTTGGTCAGGATATCGGTCGCGCCGACTTCGTCGGTGTAGTGCCAGACATGGCCGAGATAGACGCCGACGTTGCGCAATCCGCGCTCGACGAGCGCATCGAGCAGCTCTTCCAGACCGTCGATATTGCGACGATCGACATTCACGCGTACCAGGATCGGGATATGCCGGGCCGCGGCAACCAGATTGTCCAGGATTCGATCGAAGGTGCCCTTGCCGGCAAGGGTCGGTCGACGGACGTCGTGGTGCTTCCTTGCGCCATCAAGCGTGACCTGCGCATCGCCAAATCCCGGGACGCTGGCCAGGAAGGCCGCGCGTGGCTCCGTCAAAAGGTAGCCGTTGGTGATGATGCTGTGCCCGAACGTGCAGTCGCGCTCCATCGCGAGCGCGTGAAGTCGGGGCGCCAGCTTTTCGATCACGTCGAACGCGCCAAGCGGCTCGCCTCCGAACCAGGTGACGTTGAGCGACGTCCCGGCTTCCAGCCGGGCTTCCACGAACGTCAGCAGATCCTCGATCCTTGCATCGTCCATGCGGGTGTTCGAATGGTTCTGGAAGCAATAGCTGCAGCCGAAATTGCACGTGATCGTCGGCGCGATGGTGAGGCCGAGGCCACGCGAGGCGGCCTTGCCGCCATGATACCGGTTGCTGATCTCGGCCTGCTCGTCGCATTCGTCCGGAATGACGAAGCCGTTCTCGATCAAGGTCTTCTGAAACGGCCTGACGGGGTCCGGCGGGCACCCTGTGGCGCCGATCGACGCAAGCAGGGCCGCGTAGTCGTCGAGCCGTTCGTGATCGAGCGACAGGAATGCTCCGGTCAGCGCGTTGAACGCGAGATGCTTGCCCGGAGCGAAAGATGAGGTCAGACAATTGTAGGCCGAGATCTTCATCGTTGGGGCCCCCCGGCAGGGAATCTTCAGGTCGCGCGATCGGGTGCTGAGAGCGGACGGGACGACAGCTGCGACCAGGATTCGGCCGGCAGGCTGGACATCGCTGCAGTCAAGGCGCCGTGCGTCGATGTCCGGGATTCCCAATGGTGGTAGTTGTTGCAGGAGACTTTTTCGCAACTCACGCTTTGACACGTATGGTTGGCGCAGACTTTCGTCGAGCATGCTTCAGTCGGGCAGGCGCTGGACTTTGTGGGGCATGTGACGCCGCTGCAGCTTCCCGGCTTGAAGCCGGAGCAGTCGTGCGGGTCGCAGCCGCCGTTGGCGTACAGGACGTTGCCGATCCGGGCTTCTTCGTTGACGGCGGGGACGGAGATATCGAGACCGATTTGCTTCATCGCATCGAGCATGTTGGCGATGTCTCGTGGGTCGATTGCGCTTTTGCTGTCGTAGCCGGCGCCGCGTTCGGTCATGACCTTCCTCCCTGCTTGATCCCGTCGTCAGGCTCCTCGAAGGTCGGCCAGCTTGCATTGACCTGAATCAACCCCTGCGGGCGCAGGTCGCCTGTCCATGCGCAATGGTTGTGGTAACGGGATGTTGGATCGCAACCGCCGGAGCCGGAGCCTTCCTCACATCATCCCGCTCTCTTCCTCTTCCGCCTGCTCGATCAATTCCTCGCTCACCACGACTTCGCGGCGGGGCACGACGAAGACCATCGTGCAGGCGCAGAGCAGCGAGATCGCCAGCACCGCGGAGGTCAGCGGCAGCGTCGTTGCGGAATGGCCGCCGAGATAGGCGCCGAATTGCGACATCAGCGCGCCGATCCCCTGTTGCAGAAAGCCCATCGCGCCTGAGGCAGTGCCGGCGGCTTCAGGGCGGATGCTGATCGCGCCGGCCGCGGAATTCGCCATCACGAAGGCATTGCCGACCATCACGATCATCTGCGTGCCGAACAGCCAGCTTGGGACTTCGTTCCAGCCGGTAAAACTCCAGAGCAGGTTCAGCAGGCTGCCGCAGAGCTGCAAGCCAAGCCCGAACCAGATCAGCTTCTCCAGCGAGTGCCTCGGCGCGAAGCGCACGCAGAGCAAATTTCCGACGAGATAGGCAAAGCCGGTCGTTGCAAACCAGGCGCCATATTCTGCGCTGGTCCGGCCCATTTGCGTCACCACGATGTAGGGACCGCCGCCGGCGAACGTGAAGATGATCTGCGAGGCCAGCACCTGGCACAACACATAGCCGACGAAGGCGCGGCTCTTGATCAGGGTACCGACATCGCTGCGAAATCCGCCGCTGCCGGCGGCGCGGTCGCGGCGCGTCTCGGGCAGCGCCAGTGCGATGCCGACGGAAACGGCAAGCGCGCCGATCGTGATGGCGTAGAAGATCGCGCGCCAGCCGAATGCGGTTTCGATCAGGCCGCCGGTGAGCGGCGAGACCATCTGGCCGATCATCAGGGCGGCGACCACGAGGCTGATCATGGAGGCAACACGGTCACGCTGGTAGATGTCGCGGATGATGGCCCGGCTGATCACCATGCCGGAGGCGCCGCCGAGCGCCTGAAAGAAGCGCGCGGCAATCAGCTGCGGCAGGGTTTCGGCGAAGATGCAGCCGACGCTCGCCACGACCATCAGTGCAAGGCCGCCGAGCAGCACCGGGCGGCGGCCGAATCTGTCCGACAGCGGTCCCATGATGAGCTGGGAAAGCGCGATGCCCACCATGTAGAGCGACACCGTCATCTGCACGATCGAGATGTCGCGCCCGAACGTCCTCGCCAGCACCGGCAGCGCCGGAACCAGGATGTAGAGCGAGATCGGCGCGATCCCGGTCATGACGACCAGCAGCAGCAACACCGCGCGCGAGGTCGCGATGTTCGTCCTCGCCACCTCGGGTGGCTTGATGATGCCGTGCATGCGTGTCCGTCTCGAAGGGAGTCGGATCGACTCTAGCTTGCTCACACAAGACAGATAATCGGCGTTTCGGAATGCGGCTATACGGATTCCGGGATGGTAAGGAGGCGTCTGCCTGAACAGGCGCGACGCCAGAGGAGAAAGTGCAGCCTTGCGCTCATCGCGGAGCGCTATGCATCGGCCGCCTAGGCCTGCAGCTCTGCCGTGGCCTGATCGAGCCACGCCTTGGTCGCCTCGTCCAGCGCCGGCCGCACCTCGGCCCGGACGCGCGCATGGTACGCATTGAGCCAGTCGAGCTCGTCCTTGCTCAGCATTGCGACATCGATCAGCCGGCGGTCGATCGGCGCCAGGGTCAGCGTCTCGAACGCGTTCATCGGCTTCTCGGCGCCCCGGATCTCGGCGGCCACGACCAGCTCGAGGTTCTCGATGCGGATGCCGAAGCCGTCGGTCTTGTAGTAGCCGGGCTCGTTGGAGAGGAT